>CAOJFV010000004.1 GCA_948434985.1 uncultured Clostridium sp. | reverse complement strand
TGGTAATACTTTAATATCTCCCTTTGGAGTAAATACATATACTTCATCTTCAAATAATTCAGTTTTTAATGTATTCAAAAATTCTTCTGGATCTTGCATTTCTTTTTGCCATTCTAATGTTTCACGAAGCCAAGCAAGTTTATCTTCTTCTACTTTTACATTAGATTTCTTTCCCATTGCAAAATTTGCTTCTTTATATGCCCAATGTGCAGCAATACCATATTCTGCAATCCTATGCATATCCCAAGTACGTATTTGTACCTCAAATGGTGTTCCTTTATCTCCAATTAAAGTTGTATGTAGAGATTGATACATATTTGGCTTTGGAACTGCTATATAATCCTTAAATCTTCCTGGCATAGGATTGTATAGTTCATGAACAACTCCGTAATGCCGCATAACAATCTTTTACAGAATTAACAATAATTCTTAATGCAAATAAGTCATAAATTTGATCTAATGTACAATTATCCCTCTTCATTTTTCTATAAATACTATATAAGTGCTTTGCTCTTCCTGTGATTTCTGCTTCTATATGTTGAATTTTCAATTGTTTTTTTATCTCTTCTAGTATTCTTTCAATAAACCTGAGTCTTTCTTCTCTTTTTCTATCTAATCCTTCTACAATTTCTCTATATTCTTCAGGATATAAATATTTAAAAGATAAATCCTCTAATTCCCATTTTAATGAATACATACCCAAACGATTAGCAAGTGGTGCATATAAATCCATAGTTTCACTAGCATTAGCAATTTGCCTATCTCTTGTTAAATATTTTAAAGTTCTCATATTATGAAGTCTATCTGCTAATTTTATTAATATTACTCTTATATCCTTTCCCATTGCTAGGAACATTTTTCTATAATCTTCTACTTGTTGTTCTTTTAAAGTAGTATAATTAAGCTTACCAAGTTTTGTTACTCCATCTACCATTTCAGCAATTTCTTCACTAAACTCTTTTACTAAATCATCATATGTAACATCTGTATCTTCAATTACATCATGTAAAAGTGCAGCACAAATAGTAGCATCGTCTAGATTCATATATGCAAGTGTATATGCTACTTGTATAGGATGAATAATATATGGTTCTCCAGATTTTCTTTTTTGGTCTCCATGATTTGATATAGCATAGTTATATGCTTTCATTATAATCTTGGTATTAGTTCTCCAATTATTTTTTTTCATTCTTGAAATAATATCATTAATTGTAGCTTGTCCTTCCCCCATATTTTCACATCCCTTATTTTCATTTTAATATGTAGGGGTTGTATACTATCCCCTATACATTATACACCATTATATAGATTTCATAATGTCTTTTAGATTCATTTGAACATTTTCCATTCCATTAAAACTATTTATTTCTAGTGTTCCAACAATATCTACTTTGTCTCCAATTAAGTATTCATTAGCTAGATTTCCCATATTAAACCCTATTGCATCAATTATAATATTATCATCACGTAGTGTCAATTTTAAATGTTTTCCTTCTGTTAATGCACGAATTGAATTTATACGTAATCCCTTATATGCAAATAATGGCATTTTATTTCCTTCTCCAAAAGGTTCTAACCTTTTTAAAGATTTTATAAATTCTACGTTCATATCCTCTTGTTTCACAATTCCATCTATATAAATAATTAGCTGAATTTCTTCTAATTTACTTTCTTTAGCAATTTTTTCAAATTCTATTTTAAAATTTTCAAAATTTTCTTCCTTTAATGTAAGCCCTACAGCCATTTCATGTCCACCATATTTTTCTAAATATTGACTACATTTGCATAAAGCATCATGTAAATCAAATCCTGGAATACTTCTTCCGTGATCCTTTTGCAATTCCATCTTCAAAAGATACTAATATACTTGGTTTAAAATAGGTTTCTGTTATTTTAGAAGATACAATACCAATTACACCATGGTGCCATCCATATTTACCTACAACAATAGTATTTTTTTCATCTTCATTATTTTTTTCTATTAATTCTAATGCTTCTGTTACAATATTTTTTTCTGTTTCTTGTCTTGTTTTATTATATTCATTTAATTTTTCTGTTAATTCTTTTACTTCATTTATATCGCTTGATAAAAATATATCTAACGCTTCTGTTTCATGTCCCATTCTTCCACATGCATTAATTCTAGGGGCAATTCCAAATGAAATAGTATTTGAATCTATTATTTTATATCCTGTTGCTTCTAATAAATACTTAAGTCCTAAATTTTTAGTTACATTAACAAGCTTTAATCCTAACTTTGTAATAACTCTATTTTCATCTACTAATGGAACTATATCAGATATAGTTCCTACACAAACTAAATCTAAATATTTTAGATACTCTTTTTCATCCAATCCTAGTTTAATTCCAAGTGCTTGAATTAATTTAAATACAACTCCAACTCCTGCAAGTTGGTTAAATGGATACACATTATCTTTTCTTTTAGCATCAATAACAGCTAACGCTTTTGGTAATTCTTCTAATGGCTCGTGGTGGTCTGTAATAATTGTTGTTATTCCTAACGAATTTGCAAATTCAATTTCTTCTGTTGCAGAAATACCACAATCTACTGTTATCATTAATTTATATCCTTTATCATAAATCTCTTGTATTGCCTCTTTATTTAATCCATATCCTTCCTCTAATCTATTCGGAATATGGCTTTCTACTTGTATATCTCTTTCACCGCAAAAATTTTTGTAAAACAGAAATACTAGTAATTCCATCTACATCATAATCACCATAAATCATAATCTTTTCTTTTCTATTCATTGCTTCTATTATACGATTTACTGCAATCTCCATATCTGGCATTAAAAATGGATCATAAAAATCTTCTCTTGTTGGCTCTAAAAACTTTCTAATTTTGTCTTCTTCTATAATTCCTCTATTGACTAAAATAGTTGCAAGTAACCTAGTAATACCAAATTTTTCTTGTATTTCTTCTACATTTTTTTCATTACTACTATAATATTCCCATTTCTTATTCATATCCTTCTTCTCCTAAAATAACGATTTGTAATATTGTATACTATTTTTTAAGATTTTAAAAGGGATTTTTTGTATTTAATTATTTTATTTAGATTAAAATAAATTTAAGACAGGGAGACATACTGTCTCCCTCCTATGCCTCTTCGGCTTATTCAGTTGTTAAAGAAGAAAACTGCACCTCAACTTTAGGTTCAATTGTTTCACTACATTCTCCTCTACTATAAGCTGGCACTTGGTCAATTACCTTTAACAATATCTCCATAGTAACTTCTTTTCTGACAATAACCTCAGTATTGTCAACTATGAACCTACCATACCCTTTAAAAGTAATTGTTACTGCAGAGCCATTTTTCGCATCGAGTTTGCTGTCGAGCACTATGAGGATTTTTATGCATTCTTCTTGCATAGTTATCTCTTTTAGTCGTTCAGCCACCCGCTTCCTTGTTTCTTCCGCCATCTTCTGGAACTTTTCCAATGGTGTTTCTTCTCTTTCAACTCTCTCCATTGATACTTGTTCCGATGAATTTCTTTTGCCAAAACTCATTTAAATAAGCCTCCTATTGTTTTTTGTAGGTTTTTTCCCACATGCTAATATTATATAGTATTTTACATAAGATGTCAAATACTATGTGCTAAATCTAATACTGTTTTTATTTAGCTAGTATATAATAATATTTAAGTCTATTTTATATTTTTAACTGCATTAAGAACTGTTAGGAATGTTACTCCTGTATCTGCTAGTATTGCAAGCCATATTGGTGCTATTCCAACCCCACCTAATATCAATACAATAGCTTTTATAATTAATGAAAATATGATATTAGCTTTTACTACTTTCATCGCATATCTTGCTGTTTTTATAATACTAGGTATTGTACTTATATTATTTGAAATTAGTATTCCATCTGCTGTTATGCTTGCTATATTTGAGCCTACTCCCATTGCAATTCCAAAATTACTACTTGCAAGTACTGGACTATCATTTATACCATCTCCAACAAAAATAACTTTTTCATTTATTTTCTTTAATTCTTCAATTGTTGACAATTTATCTTGTGGTAATAGTCCTGCGTTTATCTCATCTACATTTAATTCTTTTCCTATTGTTTCAGCATTTTTTAAGTTATCTCCTGTTAGCATCATTACCTTTTTAATGCCAATCTTTTTTAATTCATTCGCAATATTAGCACTTTCTTCTCTTATCTCTTCTATTAAAGTAATATATCCAGCTACTTCCTTATCTACACTTAAACAAATAGCATTTTGTGGTATTTCATCACTTCTTGTAATTTTATATTGCTCTAATAATTTATTATTTCCAAATAATACTTCTTTTCTTTCTATTTTTCCATATAATCCACGTCCTGCAATTTCCTTATAATCTTCCACTACTTTTTGTTCTATTTCTTTACTATAGTTTTTAATTGCAGTTCCTATAGGATGGTTTGATAAAAGTTCTAAACTATACATATATGAAATAATTGTTTCTTTATCATATTCACCAAAGCTTTCTAATTTATCTATTTTCATATTTCCTGTTGTTAGAGTACCTGTTTTATCAAATGCAACAATACTTGCACCTGCCAAGTTTTCAATATGCTTTGTTCCTTTTATAATCATTCCTTTTTTAGATATTTTTCCAAGCCCTGTAAAGAATGATAATGGAACTGATATCACTAAACTACATGGGCATGAAGCTACTAAAAATATAAGTGCTCTCATAATCCATTCTTTTACATCTAGTTTAAATATAAATGGTATAATAGCAATTAAAACAGCTATTACAATGACGATTGGTGTATATATTTTAGAAAATCTTGTTATAAATTTCTCTGTTTTCCCTTTATTATTTGTTGCCTCATATACTAAATCAACAATTTGAGAAGCAGCAGAATTTTCTACATCTTTTAATACTTTACATGTAATTGCACCTGTTAAATTTATGCCTCCTGATAATATCTCTGTTTCCTTTGATACATAAATAGGATTACTCTCTCCTGTAAGATTAGATGTATCTATTTCACTTTCTCCATAAATAATTTTACAATCTACAGGAACTTTTTCTCCTGGTTTTATTAAAATAGTATCTCCTACTTTAATTTCTTTTACATCTACTGTTTCTATAACATCATTTATAACACGATTTGCTGTATCTGCTTTAATTTTTACAATTTCTTTAATACTTTCATTAGATTTATCTACTGCTCTGTCTTCTAGAAATTCCCCTAATCTAAAAAGTATAATTACCAAGCAACTTTCTACATATTCTCCTAAACAAAATGCAGCAATTACCGCAATTGTCATTAGAGTATCTTCCTCAAAATCTAGTTTAAAAATATTTTTTATACCATTAAATAATAATTCATAACCTGAAAGTAATATAGATAATAATATAAATATTACTCTAATATTTGTAAATACTGGTATAAATGATAATCCTAAAAATACTATTGCTATTATATATAAAACAATATCTAATTTACTTTCCTTTTCCTCGTGTTCATGATGTTCATGATGCTCATACTTTCCCATTTCACAATGGTCACAATGTTTACATGCCATAACTTTTTCCCTCCTCTAATATATGTTCCAAGCTTAAAGATATAATCTTTTCAATATGCTCATCTTGTAAACTATAATATACTTGCTTTCCTTCTCTTCTGTATTTTACAAGTTTAGCACTTCTAAGTAATTGTAATTGATGTGAAACTGTTGATTGATTTAATCCCAAAAGCTCACATAAATCACACACACAAAGTTCTGTATTTAAAATATTACAAATAATTCTAAGTCTTGTATTATCTGCAAATAATTTAAACATATCAGCCAAACTTAAAATTTCTTCAGTATTTGGTTCTACACTCTTTACTTCATTTATTTTTTTATAATGTGGACAATTTTCACCACACACAAAGTCCAACTCTTTATCCTCCATAAACTACCTCCTTAATATATTATATGCACGTATGTTCATATGTTAATATATGATATGTAAAAAGTCAATAGATTAATGCCACTTTTTTATAATTTTTCTATAATTTTTCTATAATTTTTATGTAATCTGTTTTCTGTGGAAAATTTTTAGAAAACTAATTTGATTAGAAGTAATTTTATAAATTACTATATATTGATTTAAAACAATTTTTCTATATTCTTGATTTTTCAATGATTCTATTTCTAATTTTTGATATATTCTTGGAAACTTTTTCAACATTGATTTTTTTCTATGAAAATTTTTTATTAATTTTGTAAGTCTATCTTTTCCTATATGTTCATTTAACTTTTCAATATCTCCCAAGAAACTTGTTTCATATTTTATTTTAAATTCCAAATCTTCGCCTCATTTCTTGAGAAAATTCTTCTTCTGTATAAGATTTAGAACCATTTTTTATTTGTTCTTCTGCTTTTCTTATTTCTTCACAAATATAATTTTCATAAGCTTTATCATATTTAGAATTTTTATGCTTATAAAATATTTCTTTGTTTATATACCTAACAATTAAGTTTTTAGAATTCTTTAAATTTAAAGTCTTTATCATTTTTCATCCTCCTATAGTTGTATTCTTCTTCACTATTAACTATTATATACACCATTATATGAAAAGTCAATTTGTAAAATAAATTTTTATAAACTTTGCATTTAATGTCTCTACACTATCTATACATAAAAATAGAACAGTTAATAAATAACTGTTCTATTTTAAATAAATTATTTTTTCTTCTCCCTATTCATCATCATATATAAACAAGGAATTACAAATAGTGTTAGAAGTGTTGCATATACAAGGCCTCCTATTGTTACTATACCTAGTGGTTGTATCATTTCTGCACCAGTTCCTATGCCTAATGCCATTGTTGATAATCCAAGTATTGTTGTTAGAGCTGTCATAAGAATTGGTCTTAACCTTGTTTTTCCTGTTTCTATTAAAGCTTCACGTATTTTTAGTCCTTTTTCTCTTCTTAGGTTATTTGCATAGTCTATAAATACTATTCCGTTATTTACTACTATTCCTGCAAGCATTAAGAAACCAAGCATTGCAATTAAACTTATTTCACATCCAGTTATAAATAATGCAAATAATCCTCCTGTAAATGCAAGTGGTATTGTAAACATTACTATAAAAGGTGATTTTAATGATTGGAACTGTGCCACCATTATTAGATATATAAATACTATTGCAAGTGCAATCATTTTTACTAAATCTTGTAAAGATTGATTAATTGTTTCACTCTCTCCCCCGAATTTCTACACTATATCCATCTGGAGCAGTATAGTCATTTATTCTATTTTCTATCTCTCTTCCCACAATTCCAACATTTGCATCTTGTTTTATAGTAGCAGATACTGTAACATATCTTTCTCCATTATCGTGTGAAATTGAACTTAGTCCATCTTTTTCTTCTATAGTTGCTATATCCAAAAGTTTAACATCTACAGTTTCGTTATTTTTCTTTCCTTCTAATATAATATCACTTAAATTTTCGTTTGTAACTCTTTTCTCTTCTGGTTTTACTACAATAATAGGATAATCTTTATTATCTACTGTAATAGTTGTTGCTTCACTTTCATTAGAAATTTCACTAGATACTTTAGAATAAACTTGTGCAACAGTTAAACCATATTCCATTGCTTTGTTTTTATCTACAACAACTCTTGTTTCTTTTGAGGTTTCGCTTACTCCAGAATCTATTTTATCAATTCCATCTATTCCCTCTAACAACCCAGATACTTCCTTTGCAATTTCTTGTAATTTATCTATATCTGTTCCTTTTACCACTATTTGTACACCAGATGTCATCATAGCTGACATATCCATTTCAGAAGTACTAACTGAAATTTCACAATTCATACCACTTGTTAATTCATAAATTTTATTTGCAATTTCTGCATTAGTTCCTTTTCTATCTTCTTTTAAAATTGCATACATACTAATCGAATTGCTATTTCCTCCTGAAAGACTTGATATAGAACTCATTGTTCCAGAATCAAGTGCACCTATTTCTTCTATTTCTTCAATTGTTAGTAATTTTTCTATTATCTCATCTGCCATGTTCTTTGTTTCTTCACTTGTAACTTCTTTTGGTGTTTCCATAGTTATAGATATTTGTTCACCATCAACACTTGGTATAAATGCTGTTCCCATTATTCCTGTAAGCATAAAACTTCCTATAAGTAATATTAATGCTGTTACTACAACTATTATTTTATGATTTAATGCAACACCTAATATTTTTTCGTATACTGCAATTATTTTATCAAAGAAAATATCCTTCTTTGTTTTTGTTTCTTTAAACATTTTTGAAGCCATTGCTGGTACTAATGTTATTGCTACAATTAAACTTGCAAGCAATGAATAAGCAATTGTTAATCCCATATCTGTAAATAATTGTCTTGATATACCTTGTATAAATATAATTGGTAAAAATACACATACAGTGGTTAATGTTGATGATGTAATAGCACCCGCAACACTTGACGCACCTTGAATTGCAGCTACTTTTACACTTTCACCATTTTTACGTAATCTATATATATTTTCGATAACAACAATAGAGTTGTCTACAAGCATTCCTACACCTAATGCAAGACCTGATAGCGATATAATATTTACTGTTACTCCTGTAAAATACATAAGTGCTATTGCAAATGTTAAACTTATTGGAATAGATAAAGCTATTATAAGAGTTGGCTTATAATCTTTTAAGAATACAAATAAAATTATAACTGCAAGTATTCCTCCATAAACTAAGTTATCTAACACCGAGTTTATAATAATATCTATGTAAATGCCTTGGTTCATAAGTGTTGTAAATCTTAAGTTTTCATTTTGTGTTTCTAACTTATCCATTTTATTTTCTATATCTTTACAAACATCTGCTGTTGATGCTGTACTTTGTTTTTGGAATGTTAAAACAATACCATTATTCCCATTTACTTTTGCATAAATTTCATTTGAATTATCTGTAAATTCTATGTCTGCTAAATCATTTAAAGTAATATTTTCAAGTCCTTCTATATCAAATGATAGTATTCTTAAATTTTTAACTTCTTCTATATCATTAAACTTTTCTCCAACTTTGATAATCATTTTATCATTTGCAGTTTCTATATATCCTGCTGGCATTGAAAAGTTTTCAGCCTTTAATATATTAGAAATCATATCAATAGTTATAATTCCATCTATTGATGCACTTTTTAAAGCTTGATCTCTTGCATCTTCAAATTGCTTAATTCCATTATTTAATTCTGTTTCACTTGTAGCAATTGTCGCTTCCGCTTTACTAAGTTCAGTAGTTAGTGTTACTTTTGCTATTTCTAATTCTTTTTCTTGTTCCAAAAGAACTTCTTTTTGTTTGTCTAATTCTATTTTTGCTACAGATATTTGGTCTAATCCAAAATTAACTTCTTGAAGTTTAGCATTTGTCTCTTTTTTTAGTTCTTCTGTTTTTGATATACTGCTATTTAATGCTTCTAATTTTACTTTTTGCTCATCTGTTAAATTATCTCCTAATTTAAGAATTTCTGCTTTTTCTTTATTTAAATCTCTAAGTAAAGTATTCATTCCTTTTATTGTTGTAGTTAGAGTACTTTTAGTGATTTCTAGTCCTTGTTCCTTTGCTTTAATTTCACTTTTTGCTGACTCTATTTTAGCACTGCCTGCTTTTATAGCACTTAGACCATCTATCAACTTTGATGTTTGTTCATTAGATTGTTTTTTTAATGTTTCTTTTCCTTCATTTAATTTACTTTTTGCTGTGTTTAATTCAGCCTGAGTTTTGGATAATTTATCATTTACACTATCTAAAATCTTTTTATTTATATCATCTATTTTATTTTGGTTTAAATTAACTTTTATTTGTTCTTCTAGTAACCCAGTAGCACTTACACTTGCCACTCCATCTATTCTTTCAAGTTCTGGTGTTATTTTATTACTTACAAAGTCTGAAACTTCTGCATTACCCATACCTTGAACATCAACTGCTGTAAGCATAATAGGCATCATATTTGGATTTATTTTGGATACCATAGGCGAACCTATCATATCATCATTCCATGCAGCTTTTATTAAATCCAGTTTAGAATTTATCTCAATTAATGCTGAGTCCATATTTACATCATTTGAAAACTCTAATATAACCACTGAAGAGTTTTCACTTGATATAGAAGACACATTTTTAATGTTATTTATTGTAGACATAGTTTGCTCTAATGGTTTTGTAACAACACTTTCTACTTTTTCAGGACTTGCTCCTACATATGTAGTCATAATAATCGCATATGGTAAATCCATTTTGGGTAACAGGTCTGTTGTCATACTTGTAAATGAAATTACTCCTAAAATAATAATTAGTATTACTGCAACAAATACAGTAAATGGTTTTTTAACACTATAATTTGAAATCATTTTTATTCAACATCCTTTTTATAAATTTATTTTCCTCGTATTGGTGTAAACACTTCTATATAGTATGGTTGTATATCGCTTAATATGTCTTTAACAAATATTATATTTCCATCTTTTCCTGTCAATTTTATATTTGGAAATGTTTTTAACATTTTTTCATCTGAAAAATATTTTAATGTAAAGTTTTTAATATCTTCATTTTTGTAAATTTCTGCACATTCAAATATATATTCATCATAATCCTGTAATTCTAAATCATATTTTATTACTAATCTAGTAAAAAACATCTTTAGTGCAAAACTAGTTATCAAAAAGTCTATAAATAGTAATAAAATCATAGTTACACAAGCTGTTTTTAAAACTTTTATTGATACTTTTTCTTTTATTTTGTTAATGATTTTATCTATCATTGGATTAAAATGACTCATTAAATATATTGCTAAAATTCCCCAAAAGAAAGAAAATGCAATACATATTCTTCCATTTATATTAAATGCCATATCAGAATAATCCCACCATTTAATATGGAATATGAATTCACCAATAAGGCTAATTATATATTCAACACAAGATCCAATAACAAATCCGCCAAAAAACAAAGTATAATTGTTCTTCTTAAAACGTTGAAGTAATGGAATCATAATTACTGCCCCAACACCATAAATAGCACAAAATGGTCCATATAAAAAACTCTTTCTACTTTCTATAACACCTTTTGTAACAAATCCAAATGCTGTTTCAATAATAAATCCAACTACACTATAAATAATAAAATATGCAAGCATTCGCCATATACTTATTCCCATAATAGTAATTTTTTTCTTTTCTTTATGTATCTCTTCTTTTTGCTTTTCTACTTCTTTTACTTCATCTACTTTTTCCATTATTTCTTCCATTTATTTTCCCCTTTTTTACATATTTTCTATTATAGCAACTTTTTTGCAATATGTAAACTAGTTGAAAGCAGATTTTTGTGAATTTTTGGTAAATTTTATATATCGTTGTATAAAAATTGGTAGTTGCAAAATTTGCAACTACCAATTTTTATTTCCCATTTATATAATTCCAAGAATCTCTACACATTTCATCTATTCCAAAATTTGCTTTCCAAGCTAATTCTTCGTATGCTTTTTTAGGGTCTGCATAACAAGTTGCTATATCTCCTGGTCTACGTGGTGCAATTTTGTATGCTACTTTCTTTCCTGTAGCTTTTTCAAAAGATTTTACCATATCTAGTACACTATATCCGTTTCCTGTACCAAGATTATAAATAAATAGTCCTTTTTTCTCTTTTTCTAATTTTTCTAATGCTTTTATATGTCCAATTGCTAAGTCTACTACGTGAATATAATCTCTTACACCTGTTCCATCTTTTGTATTATAGTCATCTCCAAATACTGATAATTCTTTTAATGTACCATTTGCAACTCTTACAATATATGGCATTAAATTATTTGGTATTCCTTGTGGTTCTTCCCCTATTAATCCACTTTGATGCGCTCCTACTGGATTAAAATATCTTAATATACATATGTTCCAAGTTGGATCTGATGTATAAATATCTTTTAAAATTTGTTCAATAAATAATTTTGATGTTCCATATGGATTTGTTGTTCCACCAGTTTTACAGTCTTCTGTAATTGGTATTATCTCTGGATCTCCATATACTGTTGCTGATGAACTAAATACAAAAGTTTTTACACCATATTTTTTCATAGTGTCTAATAATACTAATGCTCCTGAAACATTGTTTGTATAATAATCTATTGGCTTTGCAACAGATTCTCCAACTGCTTTAAACCCTGCAAAGTTTAAAACTGCTTCTATTTCATTTTCTTCAAATACTTTTTCTAAAGCTTGTCTATCTAAATAATCTATCTCATAAAACTTAAAATCTTTCCCTGTAATCTCTTTAATTTTATCTAATACATCAGATTTACTGTTTGAAAAATTATCTATTATAACAACATCTTTTCCACTGTTTAATAATTCAACTACTGTATGACTTCCTATATAACCTGCTCCACCTGTAACTAAAACTGACATATATTACCCCCCTTTTGTTTTTGTTATTATATATCAATTAGTATTATTTGTAAAGTTCCTTATATATCTTGTAATCTCTTAAAATCTTTCTTACATAATTATTTGTTTCTTTAAAAGGTATATTTTCTATATCACTACCATCTGCCTGTATTATACCTTGTTCTATCCATCTTCCCACATTACCAATTCCAGCATTATAAGCTGTTAATGCTAATAAATAATTATTGTTATATTCTTTCATTAGGTTTGAAAAGTATTTTGTTCCAAGTTGTATATTTAGTTCTGTATTATATAACGATTTTCCTTTTACAAAATTAATGTCTAAACTTCTTGCAATTTCTTCTGCTGTTGCATCCATTAACTGCATAAGGCCTATAGCATTACTTGAAGATACTACATTTGGATTGAAGTTACTTTCAGCTTTTATTATTGCAAATATAAGTACTGGGTCTACATTATATTCTTTTGCATATTTATATACATATTCTGAGTATGTTGTTGGGTATATTTTCTTTAATACTATGTTTTGAATTTTAAACACACTAAACAATAGTATCACTACTAATATTATTATTGTTAATATAGTTGTTATTTTTATAATTTTCTTTTGCAAACTTTTCTCTCCTATCTTTTTATTTTGCATCATACCAATCTTTTGCTTCTCCTAATTCTACTTTTAATGGTATTTTTAGTTTTATTGCACCTTCCATTGAAGTTTTTAAGATTTCTTTTACTTGCTCTTTTTCCTCTATAACTGTATCAATTATTAACTCATCATGAACTTGTAAAACTAATTTTGATTTTAATCCCGCTTCTTCTAATCTTTTAAACACCTGAATCATAGCAATTTTCATAATATCTGCTGCTGTTCCTTGTATTGGAGTGTTCATTGCAGCTCTTGCTCCAAATTGTCTTACCATATAGTTTGAAGATTTTAACTCTGGAATTTGTCTTTTTCTAGAAAATAAAGTTTCTACATATCCCTTTTCTTTTGCCTCTTCTACAATTGTATCCATAAATTTCTTAATTCCACTATACTTTTCTAAGTATTGATCTATATATACTTTTGCTTCTTTTCTTGATATTCCAAGTTGCCCTGCTAGTCCAAAATCACTAATTCCATAAACAATACCAAAATTAACTGCTTTTGCATTAGATCTTTGTTCATGTGTTACTTCCTCTATTGGAATATTTAATACTTTAGATGCTGCTTGTTTATGAATATCTTCATCATTTATAAACGCTTCTATCATATGTTCATCTTCAGAAATATGAGCAAGGACTCTTAACTCAATTTGTGAATAGTCTGCATCTAAGAATATGCATCCTTCACTTGGTTTAAATGCTTTTCTTATCTTCTTTCCCGCTTCTTGCCTTGTTGGAATATTTTGCAAGTTAGGTTCTGTTGAGCTTATTCTACCAGTTGCTGTTACAGTTTGATGAAAATACGAATGAATTTTTTCATCACTTTCATTAATATATGGAAGTAGTCCTTCCACATATGTAGAATTTAACTTCGCTATCGCACGATAATCTAATATTTTAGAAACAACTGGGTGCTCATCTTTTATTTTTTCTAAAGCATCGACATCTGTTGAATATCCGCTTTTCGTCTTTTTTGCATATGGTAATTTTAGCTTATCAAATAGAATTTCTCCTAATTGTTTTGGTGAATTTATATTAAATTCTTCTCCAACCAATTCATAAATCTCTTTTGTTAATTCTTCTAGTTCCTCTTTTAAAACATTTCCATAACTGATTAATTCTTCTTTATTAACTTTCATACCTTGATATTGCATATCAGCTAGCACTTTTACAAGTGGCATTTCAATATCATTAAATAGCTTAATAGTATCTTCTTTAGTTAATTTTTCTTGTAAAGTTTGTTCTAGTTTTGATATAGCATAAGCATATATAATACCTTCTTGTTTTTGTTTTGAACCCAAATCACTTTCTTCATTTGTTTCAAACAAATTCAATTGTTGTTTTTCTTCTTTTACTCCATTTTGTTTTAAATATTCTAAAGTATCAATTCCAGCATATGTTATGCTAAGTCCATCTAATGGATACTTTGAAGATACTGGATTTAATAAATATGCTGCAATCTTTACATCAAATTTAAAATGTTTTGGTGTAATTCCTATTTGTTTTAGTAAAATATAATCTTTTGATAATTCATATCCGACAAGCTCTTTTTCTTCAAGTACCATTTTAAAATATTTTACAAATTCTTCTTGTTTTTGTTCAAATTCATAATAATATACTATATCATTTACACATATACTAATGCTTACTATTTGTTCTTTAATAATATACTCTATATTATCTTTTGCATCTTTTAGTCCAAAATAGTAAATTATCTTGTCCTCTTTTTGTAAAATTTCTATTAGATTTTGTAACTCTTCCTCAGTCTTTATTTCTTTTATTTCAAAATTTGTATTTTGTTCATCTTCTTTTATACTTTGTTCTCCTTGTAAAGAAAAACGTTCAATATATCTATTAAATCTATACTTCTTAAATAGCTCTAATACTTTTTCTTTATCCCATTCTTCTTTTTTCATTTCATCTAGGTTTTCTTCTATTGGAGAGTCTATGTTTATTCTTCCAAGTTCTCGTGATAGTATTGCAAGTTCTTTATTTTCTACTAATTTCTCTCTTAATTTTCCCTTGATGTTGTCTTCTCCAGCTTCTATTTTGCTATATAAGTTATCGATATCTGTATATTCTTTAATTAACCCTAATGCTGTTTTTTCTCCTACTCCTGGTACCCCTGGAATATTATCAGATGTATCTCCCATTAATCCTTTTACCTGTATTAATTGATATGGCTCTAAACCATATTCTTCTATCACTTTTTTTCTATCATAATAATCTGTTTCTGTTTTTCCAGCTTTAGTTCTTGGTATTTCAATTGTTACTCTATCAGTTGCAAGTTGAAAATTATCTCTATCTCCTGAAAGAATTGTTACATCTAGTCCATTTTTCTCTCCAAATCTAGATAGAGTTCCAATAATATCGTCTCCTTCATATCCTTCTTTTTCTATAATCTTAATGTTCATTGCTTGTAATATTTCTTTTATTATTGGCATTTGCCCTGCTAATTCTTCTGGCATACCTTTTCTATTTGCTTTATACTTTTTATACATTTCGTGTCTTTTAGTTGGTCCTTTTTTATCAAATGCGACTACAATATATTCTGGTTTTAATTCTTCTTCTGTTTTAAATAGAATACTTAAAAAACCATATACAGCATTTGTATAAGTTCCATCTTCTGTCATTAACATTTTATTTCCCATTATTCCATAAAATGCTCTGTTTAGTATACTGTTTCCATCAATTAGCAATATTCTTCCCATTAATTATAAACTCCTTTATTTTAATTCTATTATTACAAATCTTCCAAGCATTCCAACAATCTCTACGTCTTGATACATTTTTTGATTTAATATTTCTCCTAAAATTTCTTCTTCATATGCATAATGCATCATTATAACAATTCCATTTTCTGTATTTACATCTTTTATTACATTCTTAAAATTATTTATAGAAAACTTGTCTTTTGACATTATATAAGTTCTATCTACTTTAGTTAGAGCTTCATAGCATTCCATAGTTTTATTATACTCAGCAGAATAATCTTCATATATATACACCATAGGTTTACTGTTTATTTCGTTTTCTAAATATTCCAATATTTTTCCTTGTCCTTTGTATGTATATAAATTATTAGATAACTTTGGTATTACAGTAATCGCAAAACAAACTGATATTGCAAGTAATATAAAAAACGTGTTTTTACTATTTGTTATATCTTGTAGTATATCATAAAACACATATATTAGCGAACAAAATATAAGAGGTATTACTGGCATTAGATATCTTAAATCTATATATGGTGAACAAATTATAGAAACCCCTAAATATATAGCCATAGGTATTGTAATATATTTTATCTTATCATTTCGTTCTTTTTTATCTGTTTTCTTTTTAGTAATTAGCCATAAAACACATACTAAAATTGCTAAGATTACTATTATATAAGTGTAATTGTTAAATATTTCACTATTTATTAATCTAATATTTTCTAAAATTTTAGATAATAAAGTTTCAAATTCAAAAAAGCTTGTCTTAATCCCTTCTCCTCTATAACTGAAAAATATATGTTGTATTGAATATGGAAATATTATTATTCCAGTTAGTGCTGATGCTATTAATGTTATTATATACAAAATTACATTGTTTAATTGTTTTTGTTTTATATATTTTATCAAATATACCAAAAATAATATAGTAACTATTACACAATAGTAATAATGTGTCAAAAAGCCTACAATCACCATAAAGTATAAAGGTATTAGGTCTTTATATGTTAATTGTTTAATCTCGCTTTTTCGTATGTGCCAGTATATTAGCATTAGTATATTTAAAACTAACAGTTCATACATTCTTACATACATAACTGTTTCTATAATTGATAGTGAAAAACCAGAAATAAAACACACTAGTAATGCATAGTATGGACTTTTAAATATTTCTTTTGCTATTAAAAACAGAAATATACTTGCTATTATAAAGATTATTATATTAAGTATTGTTCCTGCCCATATAGAAAATTCACCTATATTAAAATTACATACAATACGTAATAGTAAATAGTATAGTGGCGGATGTACATCTTCTATTTGATTTTTATATACACTACTAAAATCATTCTTTTCGTTTTCATTTATTACTAAATAGTCTTTATAATATTCTTCATTATGCCAATTGTCTAAAAAATCTTCATTTTCATATATAAAAGCTCTTTTATATCCGCATTAAACCATATGAATAATATTCATCAATGTGATAATATTCTCTTTTACTTGTGGCATATATAACAGCTAATGTTTGTATGAATATTATAAGTATAAATATTGCTATTATAATTACATTTTCTAGTTTTGTTTTTTTCATTTTTTCTCCTGATTTTCTATTTTAATTTCGTTACTATGAAGTTTTTTCTCACACAACACATTAGAAATTACCATTGCAACTAACAAAATTATTGGGTATATTGCTCCAAACATATAATGTTCATATGCAATAAAATATACTATGTTGCAAAGTTCTGAAAATATTGTAATCATTGATAACCACTTTATATTTTTTGAGCTATCCCATATCATTGTAGGTAACAACCAAAGCGTATACCAACTTTGAAAATTAGTTATCGTTCCAAACAAAAACAATACTAATAGTCCATTATATTTCCTTATAAAAGTACTAAATATATATTGTTTCCTAGTAAATAGTAATTTTAGTATAGTTATTAAATATATTACTATAAATGCTAGCATAAATCCTTTTGATACAGCTAACGCTAAATCAAAATCTTTTATTGCAATTGGTGTAAATATTGAATTAACAAATTTCCCTTGTTGTGTTAGTATTCCATTTAAGAAATCAAAATTTCTCATATAGACACAGTAACATAACGCTATTACTACTATAAATAATATGGCCCATAAGAATGAATATAATATCTTTTTAAATAGCTTTTCTTTTCTGTAGTGATACAGAATTATAAATGGTATAAGCAATATTGCAACATATTTTACCGCTGCCCCTAATGCAAATGATATTACTGTTAATGCCACATTTTTCTTTTTTACGAAAAAATATAACCCAAGTAAAATTAGAAAAATAAGCAATAGTTCATTATGTGCATTTGCTAATCCATCAAATAATATTAATGGATTTATTCCATATAATAACGCAAACAGATTTCTTTTGTTTGTTATCTTATATATTAAATATGTATTTATTAAATGTAAGCATAAGTTAAATAACTTATATATAAACAATGCTACAAACAGATTTCCCATAGATAAACCACTTAAAATCTTGCATATAAATGGCCATACTGGTCCATATACTATTGTTTGTCCACTCCAAACTCCTTTCATTTTAAGTAACATTTCATCATTTTCCGCTTCTTCACTTTCTGCCATTACATCATTTACTGATGTATAGTATGGATTTACTCCATAATGAGCTTCACTCCATCCTGTACCAATATAGTAAAACACATCTGTACTTGTTAGAGGTAGCATAATAAAGAATAATATAGATACAGTTGTTATAAATATTGCTACCTTTTTACCAGTTTCAAATTCTTTTTTATGATTCTTTAAAATTTTGTAATATACAAACGCTAGTGCTATAAATATTCCTATAAAAAATATTGTGCCTATTACTTTTGCTGGTGTACATTTCCAAGTTGGTTCAGTAAAGAAAAATGTAAAACTAGAAACTAAATCTATTATTTTTCTTCCTTTTAATAAATATACGATAGATGGGCTAATAAAAGCTACTGATAGTAATATAAATATCAATCTGTAATTAAGTTGTTTTTTATTTTCCATAACATACCTCTATTCTTCATTTATATCAATTAAAGAAAATATTTTATCATTATTATTTAATTTTACGATATTCATAACTACGCCTTCACCTATTACTTTTCCTCCCAAGTTCTCAATTGCTTCTTTTATTGCTTTCATAGTGTTTCCTGTAGCATAAATATCATCTATAAGGTAAAATTTTTTATTTTTATAATTATCATTTAATAGTTTAGGAAGTTCTAATATATCTTTACCATATTCCTTTTCATACTCAATTTGCATCTCTACTGTTGTTGGTGGCAATTTTCCTTTTTTTCTTATTGGAATACAACCCACATTTAGTTCGTACGCAACTGATGAACCAAATAAAAATCCTCTTGATTCTGGTGCAACTATATAATCTACATTTTTATCTTTTATTTCTTCTATAAATTTATCTATTATTTCCTTAAATGTATCTTTTTGTAATATTAAAGGTACTATATCTATAAACTCAATTCCTTTTATTGGATAATCTTTTTCAGTTCTAATATTTAATTCACTTTTTAATTCATTTCTTAGTATTTTCATTTACATCACTCCAAAATCATTTTATATCTATGTTTAGCTTTTGTTTTTCAAATCCTCTATGCTATATAATCTATACCCCTCATAATTATAACTTGCATCTATCCCCTTCATATAAACTTCTCTATCATCTACTTTATCAGTTAACGCTTCTTTTAATAAATATTTTATTTCTGTATCTTTTATTGGGCTTCTTTCCATTGCTAATAAATAATCTTCTTTATCAACTTTGCTCCAATCTATTACCATATTAATCTCTTTTTTCAAGATAGAATCCAACCATATTCTTGTACTTCTACCATTTCCTTCTCTAAATAGATGTGCTATATTCATTTCTATATATTTTTCTATTATTTCATCAAAATTAGATTGTGGCATTTTATCTATTTTTTCTAGAGCTTCTTCTAAGTACACACTTGATGCAAATCTAAAATTACTTTTAGAAATATTTTCTTTCCTAATTTTCCCTGCAAATTCATATACATCTTCAAAAAGAAATTTATGAATTTGTAATAATCCTTTAAATGTTCCTGTCTCAAAAGAATTTAACAGTTTTCTTTCAAACAATTCTAATGCCTTCTTTTTTGTAATTCTCTCTTCTTCTTTTGCAAGTTCCACCTCATTATCTATTCCCAACTTATTTTTTAATACCATCTTTCTCTCCTTCATTTATTATTTCTATCCTTTTCTATTTTTTTACTATACCTATCTTCTTCTGAAAAAATACAACCACAATATTTTTGCATATATAATCCGAGTTCTCGTGCCTTTGTTTGTCCTTCTCTAAATCCTACTCTAAAATCCCTATATACAAATTCAATGTCATAATCTTTTGCAAGATTCTCACATATTTCTTTTAATGTTTCATGGTTTTGATATGGGCTAACAAATAATGTTGTTGTAAATGCATCATATCCGTTCTCTTTTGCATATTTTACTGTTTGCTCTAATCTAACTTTATAACAGTAATTTTTACATCTGTTTTTCAAATCATCTATTACATTTCTACAAAATTTGTCTAATCCATATTCTTCTTCAAATATTGCTTCTACATTAATACTTTTAGCATATTCTTTTAAACAGTCTCTTCTTGCACTATATTCAGTGTATGGATGTATGTTAGGATTGTACCAATATAAGCTAGGTTCAATTTCTTCTTTCCTTAATGCGTCTATACAATAAACACTACATGGTGCACAACAAGTATGCATTAACAATTTCATCTTTATTCCCTCTCTTATTATTTACATTTTACAATTCCACCAGAATTGTTCTCAAAAACGATATCTCCTAGTTCATATATTCTTTGTTGTAATGCTTTATAATAATCTGTCCTGTTAAAATAGATTATATAATCAGCATTTTTTATATCATTTTTTACATTTAACATTTTCAATGTAAGCCCATTTTGGCCTTTTTTCATATATTCTTGTTCTTTATCATTTAAGTATCTTGTTAATGTATAAGCCCAGTATCCTTGTTCCATATCTCCTACTATTTCTACTTTATTATCATAACTTATATTATCTTTTAAATATTTTAACAGTTCTAATTCTTCACGATAAAAATCTGTTTTTTTATATTTTAAAATTGTTTTATTTGCTCCAAATACTTCAACTACTGTTGTTAATCTTTCATTTGGGTTTAATTCTTGATTTTCTAATGTTGTATCTACAAATAATAGATTTAATATTATTAACACTATATAAAATCCTACTATTCCAAAAGAAACCTTTGGATATTTTATATATATTTCTACTAGTCCTTTATAATTTAAGTAAAATAGAATAAGCCATAAAGCAAAGTAATTTTTACTTAGATAATATATTGATACTTTCCCAAATGCAAATCCAAATAACAATAATTCTATAAAAGCTATGCAAAATAACATATTCATTCCAGCGAACTTATTATCTTTCCATTTCCTTATTAGCATATATATAGGAATTGGTAGTAATAGTAATATATTAGAATATAAATTTACATAGATATACCCATATGTCGAAAGCCCTTTCCCAACTAAATTTGCTGAATAATTAAGCATTGTTTCAGAATTTAAGTTTTGATTAATAATTACTCCATATATTTCTGGTGCTATATGATATATAAATCCTAAGAAAAATGGTATTAGTAATGTTGTTATTAACAAAATAATATTCTTCTTAGTAAATACACTTTTATCTTTTTCATAACTATAAAAACAGAAATATAACCATAATGCAGAATATAAGAATGGTACAAACATATAGTATGCACTAAATACTCCAAAGTTTAGTAATGCAAATATTAATATATTATATGGAAGTTTTAATTGTTGATTTTTAAAATAATATACCATATCAAACACTAAACATATGATAAGAATTCCCATACTTAGATATTCAAACCCAAATAATAAACTATTTAATGGATACCCCATTGTGTAAATTAAGCTAACAACAAACGCTAAAAAGTGTGTTTTTTTATCTACTGAAAAACTAGATATTGTTGTATACATTGATGATGCAGTTATAAATAATACAAATATTCCAAAGATTATAAATATATTGTAATTATAAAATGGATCTATAATTCCATCTAAGCACTTCATTATTATTCCTGAATTAACATATGATACAGTTTTTCTTGTAGTAAACCCACCATATACTTCATCTTTATCTGTTATTAATAATGAATCATTTTCAGCAAACATTTCTGATGTTAAATAGTGTACTGATGGATCTCCAGTTTCATATTTTATATTAAACGGAAAACCAAAATTCAAGTATGATACTATTAATACCGCAATTCCTAATATCGCTATATATAGTATATCTATCTTTTTTATTTCATATTTCTGTATTTGTTTTTTCCATAACATTAAAGCAATAAAAATTATAGATAAGATTATGTTGATTACTGATAAGCTTGTTAATGTAACTGGTGCCAAAAAGAATGTTAGCACATAACTTATAAATGTATTATAGCAAAATATTACTCCTATAGTTATATTTAAAAAGCTAAGTATATTTATCTTTTTATCTGTCTTCTTAATAAGTATGAAACTTATTACTAAAACTATTAAAGACAAAATATAAATTATCTGCATTCTTATGTTCTCCTTTTATTTAAATATGTTTCTTTTTCAATTTGCTCCCAGGAAGTAATATAATTATTTTTTATAAGTTTCGACACTTGTCATAACCTCTGGAGAATCCGCGTACTCCACTTCTAAAAAATAATTATATTACTTCCTTCGCGCTAGTTTGTAGCAAGTCTATATACTCTTTTTATTATTGTGCTATTCCTAGATGTGTGTATGCGTCTGGCATAGCTATTCTTCCTCTCGGTGTACGTGATAAAAATCCTATTTGCATTAAGTATGGTTCATATACATCTTCTATTGTTTCTACTTCTTCTCCTATTGTTACAGCTAATGTTTCTAGTCCCACTGGTCCACCTTTATATTGCTCAATAATTGTTTTTAATATTTTTCTATCTATTTCATCTAAACCTAATTCATCTATTTCTAATTTATTTAATGCTATTTGTGCTATTTCTAATGTGATTTTTCCATCTCCTAAAACTGCTGCATAATCTCTAACTCGTTTTAATATTCTATTTGCTATTCTTGGAGTTCCTCTAGAACGTCCTGCCATTTCATTTGCTGCTCTTTCCTCTAGTTCTACTCCTAAAATTGTAGCAGATCTTTTTATTATTAATTCAAGTTGTTCTGGTGTATATAGTTCAAGCCTTGATACAATTCCAAATCTATCTCTTAATGGTGTTGTAAGTGAACCAGCTTTAGTAGTTGCCCCTATTAAAGTAAATTTAGGAAGGTCTAGTCTTATAGACCTTGCACTTGGTCCCTTTCCTATGATTATATCTAAACTAAAATCTTCCAATGCTGGATATAAAATCTCTTCTACTGTTTTATTTAATCTATGTATTTCATCTATAAAAAGCACATCAAACTCATTAAGGTTTGTAAGAATTGCTGCTAAATCTCCTGGTTTTTCAATTGCTGGTCCTGATGTTATTTTAATATTAGAATTCATTTCATTTGCTATTATGTTAGATAGCGTAGTTTTACCAAGTCCTGGAGGTCCATATAATAAAACATGGTCAAGAGGCTCACCTCTTTTTTTTGCCGCCTCTATATATATTTTCATACTTTCTTTTACTTTATCTTGTCCAATATATTCTTTTAACACATTTGGTCTTAAAGAATTTTCTAGTCTTTCTTCTTCCACACCTTCTAATTCTGGACTAGTTATATTTTCATATTCCATATTTTTTACCTCTGTTA
Organism: uncultured Clostridium sp.; assembly: GCA_948434985.1. GTDB lineage: Bacteria > Bacillota > Clostridia > TANB77 > CAG-508 > RGIG8482. Next base: position 34,592 of record CAOJFV010000004.1, on the reverse strand, counting down.
CCTTATTTTTCTATAACAACATTATATCCAATAAATAAGCCTGTTTCTAGTACTCCTACTATACCTTTTAATCTTTTTTCTAAAGTTTCGTCTACATTTCTAAAAACTGTATCTAAAATAACATTTCCTTCTTCTGTTATAACTGGTCCATCTTTTCCTTTTGCTGGCCTTAATGTAATAGATTCAGCTCCCATCTCAAACATAGTTTGTCTTACATAATTTATTGCTTTAGGAGTAACTTCAACTGGTATTGGGAATTTGTCACATATATTTTTTACAAATTTTGATTCGTCCACTAAAATATATGTAACTTCTGAACTAACAACATTTAATTTTTCTCTATACATTGCAGCTCCTCTACCTTTTACTAACCAATTTTTGTCATTTACTTCATCAGCTCCATCAAAACTCCAATCTGGTTTTTTATCCATAAGACTTGCTGTTGGTATTCCTAGTTCATTACATAGCAAATTAATCTCATATGATGTTGGAATTGCTGTTATATGTAAATTTTCCTCTTTTATTTTTTTAGCAATCTCTTTTGTTGCAACAAAAGATGTAGAACCTGATCCAACCCCTATTACATCTCCATCTTTTACTTTGTCTACAATCTTTTTCGCAATCCTCAATTTTTCATCATAATTAGAAATTTCTCCGTTCCATTCCATTTTTTGTACTGTTTCTTTGTTCCAATCCATACTAATTCTCTCCTTTTAATATTTTAATTTTTTTCTATAATTGTTGGTAATTGTGCATATGTATCTGTTGATAGTAGTTGTTTTGATATAACATTACCATTTAATTTTAAAATTCTATATGCTCTTGATTTGTATCCTGCATGGCCTTTTTGTACTGTTCTTGTTGTACCTTCTGGAAGTGAAGCATTTGTTCTATATTCTGTTTTCATAGGGATAATTTGTAAAGTTTCAGATTTAATTGCAACTTCATATTCAACTTCTTCTTTACATCCATATATATCTACTTTAATTTTTCCGCCTGTTACAGTTGAAACAATTTTTATTGGATATTTTCTAGAGTTTTTAAATATAAACTCTGGTCCTCCCCATGATACTGTTGCATCTGTGCTTAGTGGTACATATCCAGTTGCAAATCTATGATTAGATCTTTTCACAATTTCTAAATTTGCACGTAAAGCTGTATTATATAATGTTGAAGATACTTGGCATATTCCACCTCCAATTTCATTTACAACCTTTCCGCTTACATATGCTGCTGCCGCTTTAAATCCTGCTATAGCAGTTCTTTGTCCTACTACTTTATTATATGAAAACTCTTCTCCTGGCATTAATACAACACCATTTATTTTATTAGATGCTAATTTTATATTAGTTGTACGATTTGTATTACTTGTAGAAAATGTAGTTGAATATGTTGCAAGTAAATCTGGAAATGCTTCTGTTCCTATTTTATTTGTTGTTATATTTGGTATTGTTATTTTAAGTGGTATTATTACTGTCTCTTCATTACTATTTAATAAGACTTTTGCTTCTTCTAGGCTCACATTAAAATCTACTCCATCAATATGTGGATATATTGTAAATGGATCTTTTTGATAATATGCATCTTTTGCTTCTTTATATATTTCTTTATGAATCTTTTCTATATCTATATTATTATGTTCTTGTATTATAATTGGTATATCAATTTGGTGTTCTTCTTGTGCTAGATTAGTAATATTATTTAATATTAAATTTTTTAGTTCATCTTTTTTTACTTCATTTCCTAATTTTCCTTTTGTTATAATTAATCTATCATTTTCTATACTATATGAAGTATTTAAAGCTTTATTTGGAATATTTTCAGCAGTTTCATTTATAATTTTTGTTAATTTTTCTTCATTATAACTAAAAAATGGATTTATATTTACTTTGCCGATATAAGTATTTATTATAGCATAATTATCCTTTAAAACTTTACCACTTCTTCCGATACTATATGCTATATCCAGTGCTTCCCCATTTTCGAAATTGGCCTCTATTTCCTCAAGATTAAATTCATTAGTATATTCGTTACACTTTAATGTAATAGTTTGGTTTTTCTTTTTCTCATATTCTATTTTTAATTTTTCTTTCGCCTCTTCATATGTAAGACCAGAAATATCTATTTTGCCTATATAAATTCCATTTACTATTTTATTACTGTTTCTAATTGTTAATCCAAATATAGTCGAAAATGCTAGCAACCCTATAAATAATAAAATAGAAATTATAGTTATTGCTATAGTATATCTATGTAAAAAATCTATCTTTTTCTCTTCACTATTAGTTTCATTTATCTGACTTTGTTGTTCTTCTTTTTTATAAGTATTATTTTCTTCATTTTGTTCTAATATGTTATCTATTTCTATGAGTTCGTTTTTTTCTGTTTCTTTAGTAACACTTTCTTCACTCTGTTTTAATGTATTAACTGTTTCTATTTCTTCACATTGTTCATTAATTGTTTCCTTTTTTTGTCCTATATTTTCTTCAAGTTTTTCTTTGCTTTCTATTATTGTTTCCTCTCTTTTTATTATTTTTTCTTCTTTGTCATTTGTCAAATCTTCCTTTAAAGTTCCCTTTACTCTGCTCAAAATCTTACTCCCCTAAATTCAAAATAAATCGTACTATAATTATATTCACAGTACGATTTATATATTATCATATAAATAAAAAACTCTCAACATTTTTTACCAATTTTTGACTTGTTTTGTGTACTTTTTTGATAAACAATCTATTCAAATATTTCCTCAAATTCTTCGGCTGTTACTGTTTCTTTTTCTAGTAATAATTCTGCTAAAATTTGTAATTTATCTGTATTTTTTGAAAGTATATTTATTGCTTCTTTGTATGCATTATCTATTAATGTTTTTACCTCTATTCCTATTACATCTTCTATGTTTTGTCCAAAAACTGCTAAATTATCTTTATCTTCTAAAGAAATTGGTCCTAATTTTTCACTCATTCCATATGCAATAACCATATCTCTTGCAATTTCAGTTGCTACTTGTATATCGTTTCTTGCTCCTGTTGAAATATCATTTAATGCTATTTTTTCAGCAGCACGTCCTCCAAGTAAACCTACTAATCTTTCTTCTAGTTCAGTTTTTGACCTATAGAATTTATCTTCATTTGTTTTATACATTGTATATCCACCAGCTACACCTCTTGGTATTATTGATATTTCTTTTAGTGGATCACCTGTATTTAAAAACCTTCCTACTATAGCATGTCCTGCTTCATGATATGCTGTTAATTTCTTCTCTTTATCTGATATTACTCTTGTCTTTTTTTGTATTCCTACTGAAACCTTCTTTACAGCTTCTTCTATATCTTCTTGTTCAATTGCGTTATGTTTATTTATTGTTGCAATAATTGCTGCTTCGTTTAGGATATTTGCAAGTTCAGCACCAGTATAGCCTGCTGTATCTTCTGCAATACTTTTTAGAGTTACACCTTCTGAAAATTTCTTTTCCTTAGAATGAATTTTTAATATTTCTTCCCTACCTCTAACATCAGGTGGTGCAATTGTAATTTGTCTATCAAATCTTCCTGGACGAAGTAATGCTTTATCTAACATTTCTGGTCTATTTGTAGCTGCAAGCACTATAATTGTTTCATTTTTCTCGAAACCATCCATTTCAACTAATAATTGATTTAATGTTTGATTATTTTCACTTTCTGCACCACTATTTGATGTACGTCTTGAACCTATAGCATCAATTTCATCAATAAATACTATACAAGGTGATATTTTTCTTGCTTTTTCAAATAGTTTTCTAACACGTGATGCACCAAGTCCTGCAAACATTTCAATAAATTCAGAACCACTCATAGAAATAAATGGAACTCCTGCTTCTCCTGCAATTGCTTTTGCAATAAGTGTTTTTCCTGTACCTGGCTTACCGTATAGTAAAATTCCTTTAGGAATTTTAGCTCCCATTTTATGGAAACGTTTTGGTTCCTTTAAGAAATCAACTATTTCAACTAATTCTGCCTTTTCTTCATCAAGTCCAGCAACATCAGAAAACTTTATATCAGTTTTATTTTCCACACCATCATAAACTTTACCTTTATCTCCAAGTCCTTGCATTTTAAATATTAGTACAAATAATGCAACCATCATAAGAGTAGGTAGTAAACTAAGTAATGTAGTTGGAATCTTTAAAAATACATTTTGTTGTTTTTGGATTAAATTAATTTCATTTCCCTTATCTATTTTTTCGTTTTGAATAAGTTCAATAAAAGCTTGAGTACTAGGTACGATTGCACTTTTTTCCTCTTCTTCTCCTTTTAATTTAACCTTAAGCAAAGTACTTCCTACTGTCATTTCAATTTTTTCAACATTTTCATCAGTAATTTCTTTTAATAAATCTGTATAAGAAATATTTTTCTCTTCATCTTCTCCATTTTTATTAATCATATATAAACCAAATATAGCTACACTAATTAATAAAACTCCAATCACTGATATTAACAAATATAAACTAGTTTTATTGTTCTTTTTATTGTTTTCTCTCTTATCCATTTATAATTTCCCTTTCCTATTCTCCAGAAATATTATTTCCTTGAGGTGCAAGTCCGCGAATCTCCTAATCCTGTTTCTTTTCCTTTTGCTCCATCTTTTTTATCTTTTTTCTTATCTTCTTTATTATCATTACTGTCTTCTGGTTCTTTTTTCTTTTCTTCCTCTTTTCTTCTTTCGTTTTCTTCTATTTCCTTTTTAACTTTTTCTTGTTCTTCTATAATTTTCATAAGTTCAGCTTGTCTATTTATTAAATCTGTTTTTATCATAAGTATCGCTACAATCATATAAATATAGGATATTGTTGTATACATCCAAGAAAAATATTTAATTTCAAGTCCAGTAATAGAGTTAACTATAATATATATCATATTTAATAAAATAGGTAAAGTTAAAGCATATATTCCCATATTAAAAGTAGCTTTAAATCTTAATCTGATTCCAACTATTCTTGAAAAGATAAATCCTAATATTCCTATCAATATTACATCAGACATTGTGCTTATAAAATATACTATAAATAAATATATCACTATCATTATAAAGAAACTTACATATAGATTAATATTATTAAAATTAGCAATAAAGGTTAGTACATCTTCTTTATCAAATTCAGTAATCTCATATACGCTTGCAATATCTTTATATTCATAATTTATACTTTGGTTTAACATTTCATTTTTATAAATAATCTTATCTTTTAAAAGCAAAATTCCATTTTCATAAGTATTGATTTCATTTTCATAATCTTTTTCTTGCTCTTGTGTTGCATTAGTATTAATAATAACAATTGGTAAAACTTCTTTAGGATTAATAAGTTTTAACTCTTCTCCAGAGTTAATGCTTAAGTTATTATCATTATAATTAACTTCGCTAATATTAATTTTAAAATACTCTATAGCATTATTTATAGATACACTAAATTTGTAAGTAAACACACTTGCAATTACTATAGAAAAAATCAGAATTACCAAAGCTAAATAAGCTATGGCTTTTCTAGTTCTTTCTGTAGCAAAAATTGCATATTTTTCAAAATCTTTTATACTTGTTATAACTCTTTCAAAAAAGTTCATATTTTTTTCTTCTGTCATTTATTTAGCTCCTTTTTTCTACTATCATATCGTCTTTTAAATCTTTAACATTATACCCTTTTTCGTTAATTTCATTTCTTAATTTATCTGATAATTCCCAATTTTTATCAAGTCTTGCTTGTTTTCTTTTTTCTACTAATTCTAATATATCTGTTGGAATTTCTTCATTATTTTCTTCTAATTCATCTATTTTTATTCCTAATACAGTATCAAATTTCAATAATAAATCAGCAAGTTTTTTAGATTTTACATTATACTTCGCCACTTCCCATACAACACTCATAGCAACTGGCATATTTAAGTCATCATTAATTGCTTGATGAAATTTATTTTCGTAATCTTCAATTATAGAATCTTCTACATCTGATGTTCCTTCTTTATGTTTTAAATAACTATCTCTTAAACGCACTAAAGCTATTTTTGCAGCATCCATAGCCTCGAATGTAAAATTAATTTTCTTTTTATAATGAGCTCCTAGGTTAAACATCCTATATACTGCTGGCTCATATCCCTTTTTAGCTAAATCCTGTAATGTATATAAATTATTTAAGCTTTTTGACATTTTTCCACCATTGACTTGTAAAAATTCCACATGCATCCAATAATTTGCTGGAATTTTTCCACAATAACCTTTTGCTTGTGCAATTTCATTTTCATGATGAACCGTTATATGGTCAACTCCACCAGTATGAATATCAAATTCTTCACCTAAGTATTTGTGTCCCATAGCAGAGCACTCTAAGTGCCATCCTGGATAGCATTTTCCCCAAAATGTATCCCATTTCATTAGATGATTTTCTGGCGCTTTAATCCATAATGCAAAGTCATTTGGATGTTTTTTATTTGGGTCTGCATCAATTCTTGCTTCCAAATCTTCTTCTTTTACATCTTTATTTGAAAGAACTCCATATTTATCTAATTTTGATGTATCAAAATAAATTGTATCATTTGTTTCGTATGTATAACCATTTGCTATAATTTGTCTTACATACTCTTCCATACACGGAATATGTTCCGTTGCTCTAGCAATAATTTCTGGCATAAATATATTTAATTTATTTAAATCCTCAAAAAAAGCTTGCGTATAAAAGTTAGCAATTGCAAATGGATCTTTATTTTCACGTTTTGCAGCTTTCATCATTTTATCTTCACCTTCATCGGCATCTGATACTAAATGACCCACATCTGTTATATTCATTACATGTTTAAGTTCATATCCATTATACTTTAATACTCTACGCAAATTGTCCATAAATAAGTATGCTCTTAAGTTTCCAATATGTGCAAAATAATATACTGTTGGTCCACAAGAATAAAGTCGTACTTCATTACCTTTTAGTGGTTCAAAAACATCTTTTGTTTTAGTAAGAGTATTATATAGTCTTAATTCCAATTTGTAATCCACCTTTCTGTTTTGATGTTAGAAATTTGAGGTTATCAGTTAGATTTTAAGAAGCTTCTTCAAAGAATTTTTTTAAATTTTCAACATCTAACTTATAACCTTCAAATTCTAATTATTGTTTCTTATTTGTATTACTGTTGGTATTGGTTGTTGTGTTTGGTTTTGTTGTATTTGTAACTGTATTTGTTGTGTTTGTATTACCTCCTGTAGTTTGTGTAAGTATTTTTACAGTAATTGTTTTAGTTCCTATGTTTCCTGCTGTATCTTGTACAGTATATGTTATTACATATGTTCCTGTTTTAGAAGTATCTATTTTCTCTACTACTTTTCCATCTTTTTTTATTTCTGTTTTTATGTTTTTTGTTATATCTCCATCTATATCATCCTTCGCTGTTGCCTTTGGTAGTGTAAATTTATCATTTACTTTAATTTCTATTGTATCTTTAGTTACTCCTGTTAAAGTTATAACAGGTTTTACAGTATCTGCTGGTTTTGTATGCTCTGCACATGTTTCAGTTGGTGCCATATACTGAGCATCTGGAACATTGTGCCATGATGTATCTGTATCGCTATTTGGTCTAGTTATAAACACCTTTTCTTCTATGTTTTGACAGAATTCATTTGCTATTTTTCCAGTATCTTTACATATTCTTAGTTTAACATGTGTTTCACAAGTCTTTGAAGGCACTGTTCCTGCTGCAAACATTTCGGAATATGCTCTATTTCCTCTTTGGTCTTGGTTACATAGTTCATTTGCAAGAAGCCCTGAATCTTTACATATAGTAGCATTAACTATTCCACTTGGTTTATCAAATCTTGCAGATTCTAGCCCTTGATGAATTTTATTCATAATGCCGCCCCATCTTCCAGCAACAGTTCCACTACCAGGTGCTCTTGCATCTTTTTCATCATATGCAAAATACATTGCACCACTGTAATATGGTGTAAATCCGCAAAACCACGTAATTAAAGTATCATCTGCTGTACCAGTTTTTCCACAAGTTTGTTGTCCCTTTACCACTGCTCTTGTTGCAGTTGCTCCAGATGTTCCACTTATTCCAGTTCCTGTTGGTTCTGTAAGTAAAGATTGTAATAGATAAGCATTCTGTTCTGATATTACTCTATGTGTTTCTTGTTTCTTTTCCATTACCACATTTCCATTTGAATCTTCTACTTTTATGTAGAATGTAGGCTCTATGTATACACCATCATTTGCAATTGTTGCATATGCTCCTGCCATTTCAAGTGGACTTATACCTTCTGAAACTCCTCCAAGTGCTAAAGCAAGTCCTGCATCTTTTTCAGCATTTACAGTAGATATTCCAAATGATTTTAGATACTCTATAGATTTAGTAGGCCCTAATGTTCTCATCATTTTTACCTCTGGAATATTTCTTGATTCTCTTAATATTGATCTTATATTATATAACCCTTTATATCTTCCATCATCATTACGTGGTCTATAGCTTCCAAATGATATTGGTGTATCATCAACAACTGTACCTGGTGTAATTAATCCTTCTTGTAATGAAGGTGCAATAACTGCAATTGGTTTTATAGAAGAACCTGGTTGCATTCCAGCACTTGTTGCCCTATTTGTTCCCCATGCAGTTTTTTCTCCAAGTACCCCACGAGAAGCTACAACATACCCAGTTTTATGGTCAATTATTGCCATACCTGATTGCATTTGAACTGTTATTTTATTCCCATTTTCATCTTTTTTAGTTTTAGATTTTGTTGTTGTCATCCAACTTGTATTTTCAGTATATTCTTTGTCTAATATATCTTGTATGTTTTTCTTTTCTGTAATATAGATTTTATACCCACCACTCATTATTTTATTTAATGCTATTTTATAGTCTAAATCATGTTCTTTTGCATATTCATTTGCAACTTGCCTTAATGCTGCTTCTTCATTTTGAGTTAATGAATTGTAACTTGTAATATTTCCTTCTCTAAATGCCAGTCCAGCGTTTACTTCTTCTGTAGCTGAATTATATTGTTCTTCATTTATTTTTCCTTGTTCTAACATTTCATTTAATACGATTTTGGTTCTGTTATTAATTCTTTCTGTATTTACACTTTCCTTAAAAGGATTATATATGTTTGGTGAATGATTAATTCCTGCAATATATGCAGATTGCGCAAGCGTTAAATCTTTTGGTTCTTTGTCAAAATAGTATTTTGCTGCAACCTTTACACCATAAACATTCTTCGCTCCTCCACCAAGAGGAATTGTATTTAAGTATGATTCTAGTATTTGATCTTTTGACATCTCTCTTTCAATTTGATAAGCTTTTGCAATTTCCTTTACTTTTCTCATTGATGTTTTATCGTTATCTCCTGTTGCATTTTTTATTAATTGTTGAGTAATTGTACTTCCCCCATAAGTTGAATTTCCTAAAAAGTATTTTATCGTTGCACTTATTGTTCTTGAAAGGTCTACACCATTATGATTATAAAATCTTTTGTCTTCAATAGCAACAAATGCTTTAGGTAGATATTCTCCCATTTCCCCAAGTGTTATTATTTCTCTGTTTTCATCACCGTTCAAAGTTGCTACTTGATTTCCATCTAAATCTATTAATACACTATTTTCTACGCTTATTTCTAGATCTTTAACACTTATTTTAAAATCATCCCCAAAAAGTCCAAAAAATAGACCTGCGAAAACACCCGCACCAATTATTATAGCTATAATAATTAATGTAATTAAAATTTTAAAAAATAATTTTAGTTTAGGATGTTTTCCTTTTTTCTTTTTATCTTTATCTTTTTTATCTTTTTTATTAGATTCTTTATTCTTTACAGTTTTAATCTTCTTAGTTTTTTCTGTATCTTTATTCTTTTTACTTCCCTTTTTAGTTCCCATAAAAATATCCTCCTTTGTAGTACAAAAGTACATAGGCATATTATATTACAAATGTGTTAAAAATGAAAGCATTTTAAGAAAATTTTAATTGTTTGTAATAATAACTAAATACATTTTAATCAAATTTTGAAAATTAGTACATATTATTTATTAAATTTATATCCTCTAGTACATCATTTGCACACGTAATACATTTAGCACCTTGCTTAATCAATTCATTTGTGCCAAAAGAATTGTCACTTGTAATATTACCAGGTACTACAAATATATCTTTTCCTTGTTCTAATGCAAAATCTACCGTTATTAATGTACCACTTTTTTCTTTTGCTTCTACAACAATAACACCATCACTTAATCCACTAATAATTCGATTTCTTGCAGGAAAACTCATTTTATTTGCATTTGTACCTATAACATATTCAGAGACAATTGCTCCACCATTTTCTAATATTTCACTATATAATTTCAAATTTTCACTAGGATATATTCTATCAAGTCCACTTCCCAAAACAGCTATTGTCTTACCTTTTTCTTTTAAAGCTCCAATATGTGCAGCACTATCTATTCCTTTTGCCATCCCACTTATAATACTTATTCCTTTTCTTGCTAATTCATACGCAAACTTTTTAGAAACATTTTCTCCATATTTACTACAATCTCTACATCCTATAATCGCAATTATTTTATTGCTATTTATTAGTTCTCTATTTCCTTTATAATATAGAACTATAGGTGCATCATAAATGTTTTTTAGTTTTTTAGGATAATCTTCATCTAATATAGTAATCATTCCTATATGATATTTTTCCATATAGTCTATATATTGTTCTAAATTTTCCCTATATTTTGTATCCAATATCTGATTTGCTATTATATCTCCTATGCCTTTTATTTTTATCAGTTCTTCTTTTGTTAATTTCCAAATTGTTTCTGGTGCTTTATATTTTTCTATTATTTTTTTTATTTTTATTGGCCCTAGTCCTTCAATTCTAGATAACCATATCCAATATTTTTTATTGTTCATATTTCTCCTTTCTAAAATAACAAAAAGAGAAGCATACATCGCTCCCCTTCGATTTTTCAATAAATTTTGCCCCCACAAAATTATTATTACTATTTCATTCTTGCTTTTGCAGCTTTAACAACATTTACCATAAGCATTGCAATTGTCATTGGTCCTACTCCACCAGGTACTGGTGTTATGTATGATGCTTTTTTTGATACATCTTCAAAATCCACATCTCCAACAATCTTGCCTTCTTCATTTCTATTTATTCCAACATCTATTACAACTGTCCCTTCTCTTACCATATCTGCTTTTATAAAGTTTGGTTTTCCCAGTGCTGCAATAACTATATCTGCATTTCTTGTTGTGTTTGCAAGATCTTTTGTTTTAGAATGACATATTGTTACTGTTGCATTTTTATTTAATAAACATTGTAATAATGGTTTTCCTACAATGTTACTTCTTCCTACAATAACTGCGTGAGCTCCCTCTAACGTCACATTATAAGCTTCTAACATTTTTATAATTCCATATGGAGTACAAGATACAAAGCAATCTTGATTTAAGCTTAATTTTCCAACATTTATTGGATTAAATCCATCTACATCCTTTTCTGTTGCAATTTCTTTAAATGCTTCGTTTATATCCAATTGTTTAGGTAATGGACTTTGAAGTAAAATTCCGTGAATATTTTTGTCCACATTTAAAATATGTATTAAATTTAATAGCTCGTCCATAGTAGTATCTTCTTCTAATAAATATTCTTTATAATCTACGCCAATCTCTTCACAAGCTTTAGACTTATTTTTAACATATACTTTTGATGCTTTATCATCTCCAACCATAATAACTGCAAGTCTTGGATTAATCCCATTTTTCTTTAGCTCGTCAACTTCTTCCTTTAAATTTTCACGAATACTTTTTGCAAGTGCTTTTCCATCTATTAATTCCATATTTATACTCCTTTTTACAAGTATGAATGTATTTTTTTATTAATTGTATATTAAAGATAACTTTTTTTCAATGCTTTTATAAAATTTTTCTTATGTAGTGATGTGTCAAATTTGACACATCTATATATTAACAACATTTCTTACAACATATAAGCATTATAATTCTTACTAAAATCAATACTCCTAAAAGTACTGCTATTGCAACAATTGCTCCTATTCCTAATAATGCAAGAATTCCTGTTAAAGCTCCTACAATTACTCCTATTACAAATGCAAATAGAACTAATAATATAGTTAATATTAAGTCTACACAACATTTTCTGTTTCTACATCCATCTTGTTCAAACATAATATCACCTCCTTATAACACTAAATACGTGTTATAATATATTATATTCATGTCCTAAAAAGATGTGACAAGTTTCGACATTATATTTTCTATTCTCCTTTTTCTTCTCTTATATTAATCATATTTTTTACTTTCATTTCTCCTGCTCTTGTAACTTTTTCATATCCATACTTTTTCTTTAAGTCATCCATTACTTTGTCCAGCTTTTCTTGTTTTTTATTATTGTTTGTATCAAATAACGATATTTGTACTTCATCCTCACTAATAAGTTTATCTACTCTCAGTCCAATTAAACGTACTCCTCTGTTTTTATGTAATTCTTTTAATAAGTATTTTGCTATTTCATATATTTCTTTTGTTACATTTGTTGACTTATCTAATTTTCTTTGATGTGAAAAATTTTTAAAATCTTTTGTTCTTATTTGAACATTGACCACATTTGCCAATAGTTTATACTTTCTCAACCTAAAACCCACTTGTTCTGTTAAAGCAAGCAATATCTCATTTAACTTATTAATATTGTATACATCTTCTGGTAGTGTTATAGAATTTCCTATTCCTTTTGGCGTTTCTTGTTCATATATTACTTCACTTTCATCAATTCCATTTGCATATTCCCACATCATTCTTCCGTGTTTACCAAATTTTTTTATTAATATATTTTTATCATATCTTGCAATATCTCCTATTGTTTTTATTCCAAGCTGTCTTAGTTTTCCTATACTTTTTCTTCCCACCATAAATAAATCTTCTGCTGGAAGCTTCCACATTTTATCTTGGATTTCATTTTCAAATAATGTATGAACTTTATCTGGTTTTTCAAAATCTGATGCCATTTTCGCCAGCAACTTATTATTTGCTACACCTACATTTACTGTAAAGCCTAATTCTTTTTTTACTCTTTTATTAATTTCATATGCCTTATCAATTAATCTTTCATCTTTTCTTAAAAATAATGTTAAGTCCATAAAGCATTCATCTATCGAAAAACGTTCTATCTTATCTGTATACTCCAACAATAAATTATATAATTCATTAGAATATTTCTTATAATTTTCATAATTCCCTTGATATACTTGAACGTTTGGGCATTTCTTTCTTGCTTGATAAATAGGCTCTCCTGTTTGTATTCCAAATTCTTTTGCTTTCATACTTTTAGCAAGTACTATTCCATGTCTACTACTTTCATCTCCACCTATTATGGCTGGAATTGTTCTTATATCTAATTCTTCACCTAAACGTAATTTTTCAATAGCCGTCCATGATAAAAACGCATTATTTACATCTACATGTAAAATTTGTCTTTCCATATCATCACCTTAACTATTATAGAACATATGTTTTTAGGTGTCAAGTATTTACTCATATTTATAAAAAAAGATAAGAGATTAAAAAATTAACCCCTCACCTTTTTATTCTTTATTATACACTTATAATAAGTATTGTGTATTTTTCGACTTTTTTCATTTCTGCTAGTTTTAATCTCATTAATTTTAACTTCTATATGCTTTTTCCTTTTTCAGCATCTAAAAGTTCTTTTCCATAAGAAAAAAGCTCTGGATCCTTGTTAATGTAAGATAAAAAGTCTTTAAAATCTTCTGGATTTTCTTTTGAAAAACTTTCCATCCAAGTTTTGATTATACTTATTGTGCTCCGATCAACAGTTTTCCCTTTGTAAGTAGCTTCACATACGGTTTTATCTTCTATTCGAAACCGTATCATATCACCTTTTCCAAATTGAGATACCACAGTTGCAGTCATTTTTAGTCTCCTTTCAATGTCACTTTATTGTGTATCTTTAGTATTATACCTTACTTATGTATAAATCTCAAGCATTTTTCTTTAATATTTTATGAAATTACCTTATAGCTTTAAATCTGATTCTCTTGTTCATTTTCAATTACACTTTGTACTTCTCCTTCATTATGATATGAAGATAAAACTTGTTTTTCTCCCTCTCTAAATTTTTTCAGTTCTTCTTCTGATAATTTGCCTATTGGACGAGTATTATTAGTAATCTTTCCTGGTGGTAATGCCAATGGTTTCTTTCTAAATTTATCTTTAAAAAAGTTTAGTGCTTTTGAAAAAATTCTTTTCTTTGTTCTTCTCATTTCAGATGGCAAAATTGTATATTTACTAACTTGTTCTTCTTTTCCTTCAATTATTTTCATTGGTATACTTTCAAAATTTTTAATATAGATCTCTCCCGACATTTCTATAGGTAAGTGTTGAAATTGTAATCTTCTACTCGCTCTTACAAATGCATCTCCATATAATTTTGCATTTTCTTCATTTAATAAGAAATATCCTTTTTGTATAATATACTTACACAATTCTTCACTTTTTTGTGCGACCTCATTAGATACCCCTAATTTTTTCAAATTATCTGCCATCATAAAATAACCTGGATGTGGTGCTACATACTTATGTTCCTCTACTCCTTTATCCATAAATTTATCATAACTACAATTTTCTTTTTCACAGAATTGTCTAAATGTAGGTTCAAGTTGAAATTTATATACTTCAGTATTTCCATCATTATCTATTATTGGAATATTTACTAATGCTACTGAATGTCTTAGAGCTGTTGAAGTCCATCCGTTTTGAACTCTTATTAAATCTTCATTAGTCATAGGTATTTCTCCTATGCAATCTGCTATATTAAATGGTTTTACATCTAGATTCATTTTAGATAATACTTTAACATTAATCATCTGAGTTGGTGCACATTGTCCTGTCATACTAGCCGTCATTGGAGATTCTGGAATATTTCTAACTGCATAATTTCTTGCATTAAAAGTAACCCAGTCCAAAAACATTTCTGCTTCATCAGTTGATATTCCCATACTACTTCTACCTGAAGTAAAATCTTCTAATTTATTTTGTATTATTTTTAATTCTTCTATATCAAACTCTGGATTATATGGTTTAGTATCACTAAATATATAGTTCTCTTGGCTTGTCATTTCTAATCCTTTGTAACTCATTTTATTTTTATCCTTTCACATCTCATCATATTCATCAAATAGATTATAACATATATTTTTTAAATTTAAAATATTTATTATAAATATTAGTATGTATGCTTTTTCTTTATTTGTGGCATACTGTAAAAAAAGAATTTTTAGAGGTGACAGTATTTGAAAACAAATCCAAAATTAGAGGAATTCAATGTAGTCGAAAAATATGGGAATGAAAGCATTTTACCAGATGATGAATTTTTATCAAAAATGAACTTTTTAAAAAATGGTTTAGCAAGTGATTTTGCTAGAAGTTTACTTCAAAAAAATGGACTAAATGAACTAAAAAATGCAAGAGAGAAAAAATGGTATAACTATTTTTTCGATAGTCTTTTTAGCCCATTTAATATTATTCTTTTAGGTATTATGCTCGTATTATTTTATACTGATGTAATTTTGCAAGAACAAGCAAATTATTCTAACATTATAGTTATTCTTATTTTAGTAAGTGCTTCTACATTGTTAGAATTTTCACAAGAATATCGTTCTAATAAAGCAGCAACGAAACTAAAAAGCTTAGTTGCAACTACTACCACTGTTATAAGGGATAATGTTAAAGTAAAAATCCCTGTAAAAGAAATCACATTAGGTGATGTAATAACTCTTTCTGCTGGTGACCTAATTCCTGCTGATTTAAGAATTATAGAAGCTAAAGATTTATATGTTAGCCAATCATCTCTTACCGGTGAATCTGATGCAGTAAAAAAAGTAGTAAACACTAATCTAACGAGTATTAGGGATATCGAAAATATTACTGATTTAGATAATATATGTTTTATGGGCACAAATGTTATAAGTGGTAGCGCTAAAGGAATTGTTATTAAAACAGCTAAAGACACTTACTTCGGTAAAATTGCAAAAAATATTACAACAGGTAAACCAAAAACCGCATTTCAAAAAGGTCTTGAAAATGTTAGTAAACTATTAGTTAGGTTTATGTTAGTTATGATTCCTATTACATTTTTAATTAATGTATGGAAACATGATGTATTAACTGCTTTTACTTTTTCTGTTGCCATTGCAATTGGTATTACCCCTCTACTTCTTCCAGTTATTCTTTCTTCAACACTTGCTAAAGGTGCAATTAGAATGTCTAAAAAGAAAACTATTGTAAAAAAACTAGACTCTATTCAAAGTTTTGGAGCTATGAATATATTGTGTACAGATAAAACAGGAACTCTTACAGAAGATAAAATTGTATTAGAAAAATACTTGGACGTAAAAGGTAATGAAGATTATGGTGTTTTAAAGCATGCTTTTTTAAATGCTTATTTCCAAACTGGTTTAAAAGGTAATATTGATGAAGCAATTATAAAAAGAGCTCTTGAAAATGATATGGGAAATATTTTAGAAAAGTACAAAAAGATAGATGAAATACCTTTTGATTTCTCAAGAAGACGTCTTTCTGTTGTTGTTTCTAGTGGAGAAAAAACTCAGCTTATTACTAAAGGTGCTGTTGAAGAAATTTTAAGTATTTGTACTATGGTTAGTTTCAGTGGTGAAGTATCTAAAATTACAAATGAAATTAAAGATAATATTCGAAATATCACAAAAAATATGAATAAAGATGGACTTAGAGTAGTTGCTGTATGTCAAAAAAATGATGTGGCTGGAATTACTGATTTTGGAGTTAAAGATGAAACAAATATGGTTTTAATGGGCTTTATTGGTTTCTTAGATCCGCCTAAGGAAAGTGCAAAAGAAGCTATTGATAGATTAAATAATAAAGGAGTTCGTGTTATTGTTTTAACAGGTGATAATGCTGAAGTTACTAAATGTATTTGTGAAAAGGTAAATATAAATTCTTCAAAAATAATTTTGGGTAGTCAGATTGATAAACTTCAAGACAGTGCAGTTTTAAGACTTCTTAAAAACACTAATATATTTGCTAAACTTTCTCCTATACAAAAAGCTAGAATTATAAGATTACTTAAAGAAACTGGTAATGTCGTTGGTTATATGGGTGATGGTATAAATGATAGTCCCTCTCTTATTAATGCTGATGTTGGAATAAGCGTTGATACTGCTGTAGATATCGCTAAAGAAACCTCTGATGTAATTTTGCTTGAAAAGGATTTAAATGTATTATTAGATGGTGCTCTAGAAGGTAGACGTACTTTTGCAAACCTTTTAAAATATATTAAAATGGCTGTTAGTTTTAATTTTGGTGAAGTATTATCTGTACTAATTGCAAGTATACTACTTCCATTTCTTCCTATAACACCTATACAACTTTTGGTACAAAGTTTACTTTATGATTTAGGACAATTATCATTGCCATTTGATAATGTAGATAATGAGTATTTAGAAAAACCACGAAAATGGGATTTAAAAAGCTTACTACACTTTATGTTATTCATGGGGCCAACTAGCTCTATATTCGATTTAATGGTATTTGCTAGCTTATGGTTTGGATTTAATTTAAGGTTGCCTGATGCTGCCTTATTTCAAACAATCTGGTTTTCATATGGAGTTGTATCAAATTTAATTGGATTACACATTATAAGAACAGCAAAAACTCCATTTATAAAAAGTAATGCTGCAAAACCTGTATATGTAACATCCATACTTTTAAGTATAATAGCTTTAATTGTACCATTCACTTTCTTGGGTAAATGGATAGGTCTTGTAGGATTTTCACCAATTTATTTAATTGTGATTATTGGATTTCCTATTTTATATTGTTTTATTGCAAGTATTGTTAAGAAATTGTATATTCGAAAATATGGTGAATGGATATAATTTATAAAATCCTTGCTACATAAATGTAGCAAGGATTTTATATAACATTAAATTATCGTTTAGCTACAAATTAATGACAAAGCTATTACTGCAATTCCTACAATTACTCTATAAATTGCAAATCCTTTAAAACTTCCTTTTTTTAGATATTCTAGTAAAAATTTAATTACAAATATTCCAACTAAAAAGCTTACTATTATTCCTATGAAAAATGGTATGCTAAATACAAAATCTTTAAATTTATATAGAGTTGCTGCAAATACTATTGGGGTTGATAATAAAAATGAATACTTTGCTGTTGATTCTCTATCTACTCCCATTAGTCTTCCCGTAGTCATTGTTACACCTGAACGTGAAACTCCTGGTATAAATGCTAAAGCTTGAGATAACCCTATTAAAAATGTTTGTTTTAAACTCATATTTTCATAATCTGTATTTGATTTTCCATTTTTATCCACTATATATAGCACAATTCCCATTACAACTAATGCTATTCCAATAATAATTGGTTTTGTTAATACATCATCTAAGAAGTGGTCTAATAAAAAACCTATTGCTCCACCAGGTATTGTTGCAAGCACTATGTACCAAAACATTTTTCCTTCTGTTGTTTTTTCTTTTTTTACTACTTGATTAAATCCACCTTTAATTAATGCTATCCAATCTTTGAAAAAGAATATCCCTATAGCTAAAAGCGTTCCAAAATGTAATGCTACATCAAATCCTTCAAATGCTATTACAAACTCTTGTGATTTAGTCCATCCTAAAATCCAAGGTATGATGTTTAAGTGTGCTGAACTTGAAATTGGTAAAAGTTCAGTAAGTCCTTGTACTATTCCTAATATAATTGCTTGTATTATTGTCATTTTTCATTTCTCCTTTTATTAATTTATTATTTTGATTTTTTCTTTACCTACCAATATATTAGTGCAAAAGAAACTTTACCCTATTTCCTTAAACATATTAATTAACGTTTCCTTCATAAACTCTGCTGAAGTTATAGGTGATACTTTTCCTGGAAGTGATAACGCCCAATTAAATTTTATTCCCAATTCTTTTATAGCATTTCTATCTACTCCACCAGGATTTGATGCTAAATCTATTATTAACGCATCTTTTTTTACTTCTTTTAACATTTCCCTATCTAATACTACAAATGGTATTGTATTAATTATGATATCATATTTATTTATTCTCTCTTTTAATTCTATTAAATTAATTGGTTCATATCCATATGCTTTAATCCAAGCAAGGTCTGTTGTTTTTCTTGCTTCACATGCCACTTTAGCGCCTATTCCATCAAGCATTTTTGCTAAAACTTTTCCAATTCTACCAAATCCCATTACTAATACATTGTTGCCATGCAAGTTCTTTGGTGTTTCGTTTATAGCAATTTGTATCGCTCCCTCTGCCGTTGATATAGCATTTAAAACAGCTAATTCTTCTCTTTTCACAATATCTAATATAGTTATATTTCTCTCATTTGCTTTATCATATACTTCTTGCTTTATACTTCCTGCAATAAAAGTTTTTCCTTCTAGCGCATTTAGCAATTCATCTATGCTAACTTTATTATCGCTAAATGGTGTATTTATATATTCTTCATTACTTGATAATGGTAAAGGTCCAATAGCTATATCCACATCTTTTATACATTCTTCTAAACTATTACACTTTTTATTTATTTCTGGACTTTTTTCTAAACCATATGTATTTACAAGATATCCTTCTTTTTCTAACATTCCTACTAGTTTAATAATCCTTAAATCTCCACCTATTACTGCTATATTTTTTATCAATATAATCACTTTCCTTATGATATATTTAGGTTTTATGGTTTTACCTATAAACCTTATTTTTATTTTATGAAATCAAATTTGTACTTATTCCTTTTCTCTTTGATCTTGTATATCTAATATTTGAATTTGCTTTTCAGTCTTTAATTTAATATTGTTAAAGCTCAATTTTCCAACTAATTTCATTGTTTTTTCTAAATGTTCTTGCACCTTTATTTCTTTAGGCATTAAATTTGTTTCTTTTACTTGTTCTTCCTCCATATCTGGATAATTTATATAGCTTTTAATAGGAATAAAAAGTGGTTCTTTATCTGCTTTATCATAAAAATTGTGATCTAGTTCTATTGCAATATTTAAGAATTTAACAGCATTTTCCTTATCGCCTCTAATCATATATATCTTTGCTAGATTGTAATATGCTTTAGGTTCTATATCTTTACTTAAAACACTTTGCATAAAATATTTTTCTGCTTCTTCTAAATCATTATATATTAAGCTAATTTGTGCTAAATTATAGTATCCATTATAAAGTAATGTATTTATTGTAGCTGCTTTTTCATAACAAGATTTTGCATTTTTAAAGTCGTTTAACATAGTATATACTATTCCCATATTATAATAAAGCTCATAATTTGTAGGATTATATTTTAACGCTTCATTGTATATATTAGATGCTTCTTTATATCTTTCTTGATCGCAATATATATCTCCTAAAAGTATACTTGCATCTAACATTTCGGGCTTTTTTCTTAATAGTTCTTCTAACATTTCGCTTGCTTCTTTTTTCTTTCCTAAATCATTTAATAAATATGATACTTTGTAATAAGAATTATAATCTTTCTTGTTTATTTGAATTGCTTGTACATACTCATCAATAGCCTTTCTCATTCCGCCTTCTTTTTCATAGATTTCAGCTAACATTTTATGTCCTAAATAACTTTCATGATACCTAGTAACAAGGGTTATTAAGAATTTTTTTGCACTTTTAGAATCCTTCATTAATAATGCAATTTTAACAAGTGATATATATATAATTTCTGAAAAATTAATACCTTTATATTCTAAACATATAAGTATTACTGGTATTATCACTGACAATACATAGATAAAAAATTTCATAAAATATCCAATATTTAATTTAAAAATAATTTCTATAAAACTTATAAGAATTCCTAAGGCTTGCATACAAAGAATAATTACATAGTTTGTATCATTCTTTTTTATCATTTTGAAGAAAATTAATATAAATAATGAAAATGCCAATACATTAAAAACAATTTTCTCAAATAACATTTTCATTCCCCTTTCTAGTTTTGATATACCTATTTTATGACATTTCTTACCAAAAGTCCATAGAATTATTAAATAAAATACAAAAAGCTACCTATATATAATAAGTAGCTTTCAATTTATTCTAAATATTTCTTTAAAAATTTACCTGTATAACTTCTATCATTTTTTACTATTTGTTCTGGAGTACCTACAGCTATTATTTCTCCACCATTATCTCCACCTTCTTGTCCAAGGTCTATTATATGGTCTGCTGTTTTTATTAAGTCTAAATTGTGTTCTATTACTATTATACTATTTCCAGTATCTACTAATCTTTGTAAAATATCTACTAACCTATGAACATCTGCTATATGAAGTCCTGTTGTTGGTTCATCTAGTATATATAATGTTTTTCCTGTTGCTTTTTTTGATAGTTCTGTTGCAAGTTTTACACGTTGTGCCTCTCCACCAGAAAGTGTAGTAGATGGTTGTCCTAGTTTTATATACCCTAATCCTACATCATTTAGTGTTTGTATTTTTTGTTTTATTTTAGGTACATTTTCAAAGAAAACTAATGCCTCTTCTACTGTCATATCTAATACATCTGCAATTGTCTTTCCTTTATATTTTACTTCTAGAGTTTCTCTATTATATCTTTTACCTTTACACACTTCACAAGGAACATATATATCTGGTAAAAAGTGCATTTCTATTCTTAATATACCATCACCTGAACAAGCTTCACATCTTCCACCTGGCATATTAAAACTAAATCTACCTTTTTCATATCCTCTTAATTTTGCCTCATTTGTAGTAGCAAATATTTCACGAATACTATCAAATACCCCTGTATAAGTTGCTGGGTTAGAACGTGGTGTTCTTCCTATTGGAGATTGGTCTATATTAATTATTTTATCTATATTTTTTAATCCTTTTACTTCTTTACATTTTCCTGGCTTTTCATTTGAACCATTTAGTTCTTTCGCAACCCTTTTATACAATACTTCATTAACTAGCGTACTCTTTCCTGAACCTGAAACACCAGTCACACAAGTAAATACTCCTAGTGGAAATTTAACATTTATATTTTTTAAGTTATTCTCTTTTGCTCCAATTATTTCAATTGCTTTCCCATTTGATTTTCTTCTTTTTTTAGGTACAAGTATTTTCTTTCTTCCACTTAAGTATTGTCCTGTAATAGATTCTGGCACTTGTTTTATTTCATCTGCTGTACCTTGTGCCATTACACGTCCACCATGCACTCCTGCTTCTGGTCCTATATCTATTATTTGGTCTGCTGCATACATTGTATCTTCATCATGCTCTACTACTATTAGAGTATTTCCTAAATCACGTAATTTTTTTAATGTAGCTATTAATTTATCATTATCTCTTTGATGCAATCCTATACTTGGTTCATCTAGTATATAAAGAACTCCTGTTAATCCAGAACCTATTTGTGTTGCAAGGCGTATACGTTGTGCTTCTCCACCAGAAAGAGTTCCTGCTGCTCTTGATAATGTTAAATATTCAAGTCCTACATCTATTAAAAATTGAAGTCTTTGTTTTAGTTCTTTAAAAATCATATCTGCAATCATTGCTTCTTTTTTAGTAAGTTTCAATGATTCTAGATATTCTTTTATTTTAACAATAGACATATCTGTTAGTTCATTTATGTTTTTATCCCCAACTTTTACTGCCAAACTTTCTTTTTTAAGTCTCGCACCATGGCAAGTTTCACAAGGACTATAACTCATATATAACTCATAAAAATCTCTCATTCCTTGAGATTTTGTTTCATTATAACGTCGTTCAAGAGTTGGTATAACTCCTTCAAATGGTGCTTTAAATTTTCTTGTTCCGTGCTGCTGAAGTATATTCAAAATCTATTTCTTCATCACCAGTACCATATAAAATCTTTTCTAAAAATTCACGTGGCAATTTTTTTATTGGCTGTTTTATATCTACTCCATAATGTCTTCCTATACTTTCAAAATACATTTTAGCCATTGTATCGCCTTTTTTCATTGTACTTGCTCCAAATGCTTTTACCCCATCATATAGTGTTTTATTTTTATCTGGTATAATTAAGTCTTCATCCATTTTCATTAAATAGCCTATTCCTGTACAACTTGGACAAGCCCCAAATGGATTATTAAATGAAAACATTCTTGGAGATAGTTCTTCAAAACTTATTCCACAATCAGGACAAGCATAGTTTCCACTATACAATTTTTCTATATGTTCTCCATCTTTTATTACATCAATTAACACTAAATTATCTGCATGTTTTAGTGCTATTTCCACTGATTCTGCAAGCCTATTTCTTATCTCTTCTTTTATAACTAACCTATCTACAATTATTTCTACATTATGTTTTTTCTTTCTATCTATTTGTAAATCATCTGTTAACTCAACTGTTTCCCCATCTATTCTTGCACGAACAAATCCCTCTTTTGTAAAATCTTCAAGTAACTTAGTAAATTCACCTTTTCTTCCTCTAATAACAGGTGCTAATACTTGAATTTTGGTTCCTTCTTCTAATTCCATAATGTTGTCTACCATTTGATCTAGTGTTTGTTTTTCAATTTTCTTACCGCAATTTGGACAATATGGTACACCTATTCTTGCATATAATAAACGAATATAATCATATATTTCTGTTACTGTTCCAACAGTAGAACGTGGATTTTTTGATGTGGTTTTTTGGTCTATTGATATGGCTGGTGAAAGCCCTTCAATACTCTCTACATCTGGTTTTTCCATTAATCCTAAAAATTGACGCGCATAACTAGACAAACTTTCAACATACCTTCTTTGTCCTTCTGCATATAATGTATCAAATGCAAGAGAAGATTTTCCGTGAACCTGAAAGTCCTGTTATTACAACAAGTTTATCTCTTGGTATTTCTATATTTATATCCTTTAAGTTGTGTTCTTTTGCTCCCTTTATTACTATTTTATCATTCATTTTTTACCCCCAGTATGTATATAGTTTATATTATTAATACATACGTATCATATTATACTATATTTATTCCGTTTAAACAAGTGTTTGTAATGAATTTTAAGATTTTTTTGAACATATTTAATAAAGTACCTTAGTACCCTGAATTTCTATTTATTCTATTAGATTAATTGATTTATTTAAAAGATTTTAAAAATATTGATTTTAAATAATTTTCTTTTTCTGAAACAATTCTTAGAACTGTAATTTGATTTTTATGAATTTTATATGTAATTATATATTTTCTATGTACTATTCGCCTATAATCTTCTTTTGTCTTTTCTCTGTAGTATATTCTTTGATACAGTTCTGGCATAATTCTTATATTTTCATATTTTACTAGTAACTCTTCAGTAAACTTTTTTGTGCTCTTTAAGGATAAATTTTGAATTATTTTTGATAAATCTTCATCTGCATCATTGGATATTATAAATTTATAATTCTGCACCATATAATTCTCTCATCCTTTCGCGATATTCTTCTAAAGTATAAGTTTTACCTCCATTTGCTATATTTTCTTCCGCTTCTTTTATCGCATCCATTATATATTGTGTATACAATTTATCCTCAATCTTTTTCTTAAGTATTTTTTCATTAATACTTTCTTTAAAAGTTCCAACTCTATTTTTGTAACTTTTTAATAATATTTGATTTAACATACTTTCTCTCCTTTCCATATATGTAACTTTAACATATATCTAATTTTTATTCAATAATTTTAAGAGATTTTTTATATGCAAAAAGGGCAGTTGTTACACTGCCCTTTTCTTGTCATTATAAAATGACTGCCGTCGTGCTGTTCACTCTTCGGTGCGTAGATATTCCGGGATAGAATGAAGTTTTCTTACACATCTGTGTGTGCCGTTGATCAGCTCCACTGTTCCATCTCCCAGATCCCGCACGTGTGTGTGTTCCCAAACTGCCTTTACCTGTTCTTCTTCCATTTCTTTCTTTTTGCCACTGATGTCGCTCATTTTTTTGCCTCCTTGAGATTTTTTAGCACTTAAACTACACATATATTTGTGCTATGCAAATATATTATCACATTATGTTAATTTTTGCAATAGTAATTATGTAATTTTAAATATATTTACACATATTTTTCTACTTTTATAATAAATCTACCTTTTTTCGTATTTCCCATTACTTCTACTATTTTAAATCTACCCTTTCCTCTTATAGTTATAATATCAGCTTCTTTTATTGTTTTTGAATCCTTAATAACATTTTCAAAATTCACAAAAACTCTTCCTGTACTTATTATCTCTTCTGCTTTGGTTCTTGATGTTTTTGCAAGTTCTGAAACAATATTATCCAATCTTAATGAAGATACTATAATTTGTATTTCTTCTGTTTTTATTTCTTGTTTATGTAGTTCTTCAATTTTCTTAGTTTGTATTAAAGACTTACCAAATCTTGTTAAGCTTGATATATTGCTATTTACAAAATCTAATATCTCATTTAAAACTATAATGTTAGCTCCTTTATCAAATACTATAATATCACCTATCTTTTCTCTTTTTATCCCAAGCTTCATAAGACCTCCAAGGTAATCTCTATGTGTATAGTTTCCTTGTAATTCGTTTGGTAAAATAATTTCTACTATTTGCATTATATTATTATATTTTTTTTCTACAAATTGTTTTTCAAGTTTTTCTGGATAAAAAATTACTACTTCTCTTTCAGATTGGTCATTTCCTCCAAATAACAAATAATTTTCACACCTTATGCTATTTAATAATTTTTGCACTAAATTTTTTTGATATAAATCTAAAAAATCTGTATTTGTTATCTTGTTTTTTGATTTTGCAAACTCCATTTTATCTAGAACTTTAGCTATTAGTAATCTATCTTCTTCTTTAGTATATTTCTTTAAAATTTCTTGTTTATTCATACTTCTACCTTTCTTGTATACGTTAATTAATATGATATCACACTCTATTACAAATTTCTACTTTTATTAATACAAGTTATTAAAAGAAGCAAATGCTATCATTAACCCAAAAAGCTAATGACAGCATTTATTTTAGAATTCTGCATTTTCTCCTAATTCATCTTCTATGTTTAATAGTCTATTATATTTAGCAACTCTATCAGTTCTACAAGGTGCGCCTGTTTTTATTTGTCCTGCATTTGTAGCCACTGCTATATCTGCAATTGTAGTATCTTCTGTTTCGCCAGACCTATGTGATACTACTGCTGTATATCCATTTTTCTTAGCAATTTCAATTGCATCTAAAGTTTCTGTTAAAGTTCCTATTTGATTTGGTTTTATTAAAATACTATTTGCAACTCTGGCTTTAATTCCTTTTTGCAATCTTTTTTTATTTGTCACAAATAAATCATCCCCAACAAGTTGCACTTTATCTGTTAATTTATCTGTTAGTTTTTTCCAAGATTCCCAATCTTCTTCAGCAAGACCATCTTCTATTGAAATAATTGGATATTTACCTACAAGTTCTTCTATATAATCTACCATCTCATCTCTTGACCTAAATACATCTGTCTTCCAAAAATAATATCCATCTTTTCCTATTTTTTTAGCTTCTTCAAACATCTCTGTACTTGCAACATCAAGTGCTAAACATATATCTTTTTTAGGTTCATATCCTGCTTTTTTAATAGCTTCCAGTATAGCTTCAATTGCCTCAGTTTCATCCTTTAAATTTGGTGCAAAACCTCCTTCATCTCCTACTGCAACAGAATATCCTTTTTCTTTTAATACTTTTTTTAAATTGTGATATATTTCCACTCCCATTTGTAGCCCTTCTCTAAAAGTAGTTGCTCCTACTGGTATTATCATGAATTCTTGAATGTTAATATTATTATCTGAGTGTTTACCACCATTTAAAATATTCATCATTGGACGTGGTAAATTCTTAGCATTTATTCCCCCAATATATTTATAAAGGGACATTCCTAATGAATTTGCTGCAGCTTTTGCCACTGCGAGAGATACTCCAAGTGTTGCATTAGCGCCAAGTCTCGATTTGTTTGGGGTATCATCTAATAAAATAAGTTCTTTATCAATTTCTAGCTGATCATATACATTCATTCCTTCTATTTTTTTTGCTATTTTTTTATTTACATTTTCTACTGCTTGTAAAACACCTTTTCCTAAATATCTTCCTTTATCTCCATCACGTAGTTCAACTGCTTCGAAACTTCCTGTAGATGCTCCTGATGGAACCATCGCAAAACCAGAAAATCCTCCTTCTGTAACAACTTCTACTTGTACAGTCGGATTTCCTCTTGAATCTAGCACTTCTAGTGCTGATACTTTCTCAATACTTAAATAATCTTTCATAGTATCTCCTCTTTCTAAATTAACATTTTAAACTATATATATTATGATACTGTTTTTTGAAATTTATTCCATTTTTATATAACAAAAAGTACCTAAACTAAGTTTAAGTACTTTTTTATTTTAATCATATATTTAATTTTCTTCTAATATTGGATTTATTTCTTCTAATAATGTTTTTGTTATTATTTTGCTACTATAATCAAATTTTTCTTGGTCTTTTGGTTCTAATTCTAATTTAACTATTTCTTTAATTCCTTTACGATTAATAATTGCTGGAACTCCTATAAATAATCCTTTTTGTCCATATTCTCCATCTTGATAAGTTGATACTGGCATTATTGCATTTTCATCGTCCAAAATTGCCTTTACTAATCTTGTTAAAGAAATTCCAATTCCATAATAAGTCGCTTTTTTCTTATTAATAATCTCATATGCTGCTTGCTGAACATTATTATATATTTTGTCTAAATCTTTTATATCCTTTTCATTTTCTTTCATAACATCAAGAAGTTTTTTACATCCAACATAACAATGTCCCCATGGAACAAAAGAAGAATCTCCATGTTCACCTATTATATATGCATGAACATTTTTACTAGCAACATCTAAATATTCTCCTATTAAAAAACGTAATCTTGCTGTATCTAAAACAGTACCAGAACCAATTACTGTTTCTTTCGGAAATCCTGAAGTCTTATAAACAACATATGTCATTAGGTCTACTGGATTACTTGCTACTACAAAAATACCTTTAAATCCATTGTCTACAACTTGTTTTGTTATATCTTTCATAATTTTTGCATTTGCTTTTGCAAGTTCTAATCTTGTTTGTCCTGGTTTTTGATTTAATCCTGCTGTTATTACTACTATATTTGCGTCTCTACAATCCGAATAATCTCCTGCTTTTATATCCATTTTACTAGGAGCAAATGGCATACCATGAGATAAATCCATTGCTTCTCCTTCTGCTTTTTCCTTCAAAACGTCTATTAAAACCATCTCGTTAACTCCGTCCTTGGTTTAAAATAGAATATGCCATACTCATCCCTACAAATCCTGTTCCAATTAGTACAATCTTTCTTCTTTCTACCATAATTTTTCCTCCTTTTTAGTTATCAGTAGTTTAACCTTTTGCTCATAAATTATTAGTAATAATATAAATTAATACTAAATAATAAATAGTGAATAGTACAAATGTGCTCTATGTGCTTTACTGAAAACATTCTTCACCATTCATTCTTCACTATTAATTATTCACTGCGACGTTAGTCACACATTTGGTTGGGGTACTGTGATTCGAACACAGGAATGTCGGAGTCAGAGTCCGATGCCTTACCGCTTGGCGATACCCCATTATGTATCTTTATATATATTAACACAATAAAAATAAAAATTCTAGTATTTAAACTAGAATTTTTACTATTCAATTTTACTAGTATATTATTTGTTTAAAATAATATTTATAATTAGTATTGTAATCCGCTGATTACATCTATATATTTTTCATAGTTTGGCTCATATTGTTTTAGTTTTTCATAAAATCTCTTTGAATGTGTCTTGTTTGTTAAATGTATAAATTCGTGTAAAACAACGTAGTCTATAATTTCTTCTTTATATTTTACAATATCTGGATTAATTATAATTGTACTATTATCGCATTTACCAAGTGTATTTTTCATTCTTTCTAACTTATAGTCCTCTGGAGCATATCCTAATAAAATTCTTGTTTTTTCCATTGCCCTTTCGATTTCTCTTTCAGCTATGACATTATAGATTTTTTGAGTTAATAATTTTAATAATTCATCATTATTAACTTTTTTATATTTATTAGGAAGTTCTATCTTAATAACTCCACTTTCGATATTTACATTCAGTCCTTTTATGTTTTTATATCTAATTTTTAAACTACAATTTTCTCCTAATATTTTAACAATTCCACTATTAACATATTCTTCTTTTTTTAGTTCATATTCTTTTATTTTTTCTAAAATCCATCGCTTCTTTTCTTCTACAATTTCTTGTATTTGATTTCTACTAAAATACCAAGGTGCGCATACTACTACTTCTCCATTTTGAACTGATATATATAAATTATTTTCTATTGTTTTATCAATTGTATATGTAATAATTTTACTTCTATTTTTTAAAACTCCCATTTAAATATCTCCTCCAAATACAAAAGTATGTTTCCAGAACTTATGTTTGTATCTATTTTATATTTTTGTTTTATTTTTGTCAATAGTTTTTCTGAACTTTTTTATTGTATAAATTTTCCAGTAAAAATGATTGAAAAAAGTTGAATTTTGTTATACATTATATATATAAATTTTTTCCAGAGGTGAATTATGAAAAAGAAGAAACAAAATAAAAAAACTAAAAATCAATTTATAAATTTGCAAAAATACAGATTAAATATTCAATGGATACTTCCAATATTTATTATTATCTTAATACTCTCTTATTTTGGTGTTGAATTTGTTAAAGATTTAACATATCAAAATGTATATAATAATATTACTGAACTTAGCGAACAAACAACTGCTCAATTAAATCAATCTATAACTGATCAAAAAAAGTTTGTTGAAATAATGGTTGATTCTATTAATAGTGGTTATTTTAATACTCCTGAAGAAATATTTGAACGCTACAGCCACGATTTAGAAGATTATCACTTTACAAGGCTTGTTATATTAGATAAAAAAGGAAATGGTACTACTAGTGATGGTCATATTGTAAAAAACTACAACAATATAGAAGAATTCTTTAATCAAGATACTGTATATTTATCTGAAAATAGACCTAGTACTGTTTCAGATAATCAAGTAAATATTTACTCTAAAACATTTACCTTAAATAAAAAGGAATTAGTATTATTTGCAACTGTTAATACTGAAGATTACAAAGAAATCTTATTAAGAAGATTATTCCATGGTAAAGGTGGTACTTACCTAATAAATAATAATGGTTCTATATTAATCGACTCTTTTAATGATATAAAAGAAAATAATATTAACTTATATGACTATATAAAAACAAGTTATAATTTGAATAAAGAAGATAGTAATAAAATTAATCTTATGGCAGAAAATATTAAGGCAAAACAAGTAGGAACTTTTGATATTAAATTAGAAAGAAACACCCATTTTATTCACTATGAAAAACTTAGTGTAAATGATTGGTATGTTGTAACCCTTGCACCTGATGATACTATCGCTAAAGAACTTACTACATTTTTAGTAATATCTCTTGGTGTCTGCCTTTTAGTTAATTTTGTTATAATAGGCATATGTATTTATATTGATCTTTCAAACCAGAAAAAAAATCATAAATTATATAAAGTTGCCTATATTGATCCTATAACTTTACTTGGTAATGAAGTATATTTTAAAGATAATGGTTCTGTATTTTTAAAAAATTCTACTAAAAATAAATACATTATTGTACTTGATATTAATAAGTTTAAGGCACTTAATAATATCTATGGATATGAATTTTGTAATCATATTCTTAAAGCACTTGGAGAAAAATTAGTAAATCTTCTACCTTCTAACAATATTACTTGTAGAATTTCTAATGACGTATTTGCTACTATATTTAGTTATGAATATGATATCAAAAACTTACTAGATAAAATATTTAACAATGCTTCACATTTAAAAATAGATGGTACTTCTCTTCATATTAATCTATCTATTGGAGTTTATAAAGTTAATTTAAAAGATATTGATATAAATAAAGCTTTAGATAAAGCATATATGGCTCGTTCTAAAATAAAAGGATTATATAATGATAACTATTATATATTTGATGAAGTACTTGAAAATAAATTAGTTGAAGAACAGAAAATTGAATCTTCAATGGAAGATGCTTTAAAAAACAGAGAATTCAAAGTGGTTTATCAGCCAAAAACTCTTACAAGTAATGAAAAATTTATTGGCGCAGAAGCTTTAATAAGATGGTATAAAGATGGAGAAATTATTTCTCCTGGTAAATTTATTCCTTTGTTTGAAAAAAATAAATTTATTATTAAATTGGATTTATATATTTTTGAACGAGTATGCAAAGATATGGCTAGTTGGAAAGAAAAATATGGTTATATACCAATTGTATCTATTAATGTTTCAAAGGAACATTTTGTAGATGAAAACTTTATTGATGAATATGTAAAAATCACTGACAATTATAACTTAGATAGATCTTGTATAGATTTGGAAATTACAGAAAGTGCAACAATTGATGGAAAAATAGATATTTTAAAAATATTAGACTCTATAAAAGAAAAAGGATTTACAATTTCAATTGATGATTTTGGAACAGGATATTCGTCTCTTAGTATGTTACAAAATATGCCAATTGATATAATTAAAATTGATAAAGTCTTTGTAGATAAAGCAGATTTAACTAGTGATAAAAATATTATTAACTATATTATGATACTTGCAAATCGTTTAGGAGTAAAAACAATTGCAGAAGGCGTTGAAACAAAAGAACAAGTAGATTTTATTAAAAGTATAAAATGCGATATGATTCAAGGTTACTATTATTCAAAACCTTTATCTAAAGAAGATTTTGAAGATTACTTTAATAAGAATAGATAAAAAAATCTAATTCGTAAAGAAGATACTTCTTAATATATATGTACAAAAAGAAGAACAAGAAAATAATTTTTTTGTTCTTCTTTGGTGCCCAAGGCGGGACTCGAACCCGCATGGTTTCCCGCACGATTTTGAGTCGTGTGCGTCTACCAATTCCGCCACTCGGGCAAATATTACTTACTTATATTAACACAAAATAAGGAACTGGTCAATAGTCACTGCTCCTTATTTTGTAATTGTTCTATAAATTTATTTTTCTATTAGTTCATATTCATATAAGCATATTTCTTTTGTTTTTATTTTAAACTCATCTTCTAATTTACTTATTCTAAAGTTTTCTTTGCCTATCTCATTCATTTTATATTTTTCTAAATTTAGTAAGCATTTAGAATTAATATCCATTCCTATTGGTAATGTTTTATTATAATTGTCATAATAAATTATATTTGAAAAGTACACTACTTTAATATCTTCTTTTAACTTAATTTTATATAATACAATCTTTTTATTATCTTCCGCTTCTTTTATTACTTCTTCAAGGTCTAAATTTAGAACTTGAAACCCTTCTACTTCTTCTTTTTTATTTAATGTAACATAAGCAGGAATAGCTACTAATTTATTTTGCCTATCTATAATTCTTTTTATATTATCTAAAATATTTTTAAGTTTATCCTTGTATTCTTCTAATTCCATATCTTGTGTAATTTCTAAAATCTTTAGCTTATCTTTTCTAGTTTCACGATGCTTTTTATCTCCTAAGATTTTTACTTTAATATTATCTTCAGACATTTCTCCAAAAATATCAATTTTATTTGTATCAAATAGAATTCTATTATTTTCTAACTCTTCTTTTAGTTCTTCTAAGCCCTTTTTTACAATTTCATCGTTATCAATATTATTTAGTACATTTAGTACTTCTGTTGCTGCAATATATATTGAATCTGCATCAGTTTTAGATAAAGAATTTCTTTGTATTTTATCTATTGTTTCTCCTATTTCTTCTGTATCTTCATCATAGTTGTATACTTTCTCTATTGTTCTTTTAGAAATTTTTTGATTTGTAGTTCCTTGATTTAACATTAGTTTCTCATCTTTATTGGCAAATTTCCAAAATTCAAAAATACTCTTTTTATGCTTATCAATTTCTTCTATATACAAATTAGCATTTTGTATTTTTACATTCACACTTTCAATTCTATTTGTTAAAGCATTATAGTCTAATCTTAAATCTTTTACTTTTTCTAATAATATATCTAATTCTTTATAAGTTTTTACTATATCCTCAATTGTATAAAATTCTCTTATAACAAAATTTGTACTTACTATCTCTTCTCTACTTTTTTCCACTTTTTTTGTATTAGTATCATCTTGTTCTTTATCATCTTGCTCTTTCTTTTTCTTTAATTTTAAAAAATATTTTACCCTTCCCAAAAAAGTTTTTCTACATTCTAAATATGTTGCTATTTGTCTTTCCTTTGCTAAATATTCCTTATCTATTTCCACTGATATACTTTTTAACTTTTCTATACTATCATCTAACTCATTCTTTTCTTTTTCTAGTGATGCTATTTCTTCCATCGCTTTTTTGTAATCTTCTGCAAGCATTGTAAACATATTTTCATATGTTATTTCTTTGTTTTTTAAAGAAAACCCTATTGAACCATTTTTATCAATCCTCACTACAAATTTATAGTAATGTGGCAATTCTGTTGATAATATAAACATTGCCTTCAAAAACTTATAAAATTTAAGTGCGTCTTCTTTACTTTCTAGTTTATTTTTATACACACTTATCAAATTTTCATAAACCACGGTGTCTCCAACAACTTGTATAGACATATTCCCATCAATATCATATACTTCATAAATATTAGGCCATTCTTTTGTAAAAAACCATACATATTTCTCTAAATCTTGTATTTCAGAGTTTTTAAGAAACTGTCCAGAATAATTTTCATATACAATAGGAACATATATCATTTGCTCTTTTTTTGTTTTATGATATTCAATTTGTTTTTTCAATAAATAAAAGAAACTAGCATATTCTAAATCTTCTGTTGGAACTAACATAAAATAAACATCGTTTATATCGGAATAATAAATTTGCCATAAGTAGTTTTCTTCAAATTTAATTTTAAATGGTATATTTTTATTTAATCTTTCTTGGTGTTTTGCAAGCTTTTCTATCTCTTCTATTTTTACTTCTTTTAACATTTTTAGAAAAGTAATATACTTGTCGCTATCTCCCTCATTTTCTGGTTTTAAATAATTCTTTAAACTACTTGATTCGCCATATTTTTCCTTTATTGTATTTAACCTATTCATTGGAGTTAATAATATTTGTATTTTAGAAATTGGAACATATTTATATACTCTATAAGTGTTTTCATCATATGCTTTTAAGGGCCTGTAATCTATATTGCTAGAGTTTGTTAAAAACTCTGGAATATTTTTTAAATCAAGCCCTATATATTTTAATTTTTTATTTATTTCATTATCATTAGTAACTTTTGGCATTTATATCCTCCAAAACTTTTATTCTTTTGATAGTATATCATAGTTCTTTTTCAGATACAATTACAAAAGCAATTTTTCTTGTTTCTTTATTGTAGGTTTGTCAAACATATGTCACACTTTCTTAGAAATAACTATAGTTGAA
>CAOJFV010000003.1 GCA_948434985.1 uncultured Clostridium sp. | reverse complement strand
TTATAAAATATGGCTGTAAATGTAATATGACTTTGGTATTACATATAGATTGTTACGTTCAAAAGTTGTTGTATAAAAAGTAAACCAAAAATGTAGCAAATCCTTATGCCACAAGATATTCTAGCAATAAAAAATGTTAATAAATTTTGTATAAATAGAAACACCTAATAGTGTGAAAACATTATTGGGTGTTATTTTTTATCTTCTAGAGAAATTTATCATAGTATGATAAATTTTTCTAGAAGATAATTATAGTGAGCCTTAAATTTTCTTAAAATTTTCATTTGCTAGAAAATCTTAGGCTTGTCTTTTTTATGCTTTTTTAAGATATGAATATTTACCAATATACTTACTATAAGTGTCATACCAAGTCATTTTCTCTAATATTCTGTATTAGAATGCTTTGATAAAAATATAGGAGTTGATGCCAATGTGAAGAAAGATAAACAAGTTATAAAAGTAGATAAATTAGAATTTAATACATATTGTATTTTTACAGAAGAAAAACAAGATGTGAAAGAAACAGTAGGGCTAATTTTTAAAGATTATATTGAAAAATTAAAAACGGATAAAAGGTA
The DNA here is from genome assembly GCA_948434985.1 of uncultured Clostridium sp. Lineage (GTDB taxonomy): Bacteria > Bacillota > Clostridia > TANB77 > CAG-508 > RGIG8482. The sequence continues at coordinate 76,702 of CAOJFV010000003.1, read as the reverse complement.
ACCTTTACGAAAATGAAATAATATTTGCAAATTGAAACAGAGCACGTTAAAATAGTACTTGTAGATGATTACGGATAGGAGGGTAGATGTTAGACTTAAATAGTCAAAACTTCAAAGTACGGTATATATATAAGACTATCTAGTGAAGATGGCGACAAACAAGAAAGCGAAAGTATCGGTAATCAAAGAAATATTTTGCAAAGATATGTAAAGGAGAATGATTTAGAACTTATCAAAGAATATGTTGATGATGGTATCTCTGGAACTACATTTGATAGACCTGGATTTAATAAAATGCTACAAGATATTGAGAATAGAACTATTAATATGGTTATAACAAAAGATCTATCAAGACTTGGAAGGGACTATATTAAAACAGGACATTACATAGAAAATTACTTTCCACAAAACAATATAAGGTATGTTGCAATAACAGATGGAATAGATACCTATATTGATAGCACAAATAACGATATAACGCCTTTTAAAGCAATTATGAATGACTATTATGCTAAGGATATATCAAAGAAAATTAGAAGTGTCTATAAGGAAAAACAAAAGAATGGAGAGTATATGTGTAGCATTCCAGCATATCGGATATAAAAGGCATCCTAGCATTAAAAACAAGCTGATTATAGATGAGAAGGTTAAAGACATTGTAGAGAAAATATTTGATATGTATGCAAATGGACATGGGAGTGTAGAAATCGTAAATTACTTAAATAGTAACAAATACTTATCTCCAACAGGTTATAGAAAAACAGGAATGGTACAGGATACAAACAAAACAAATTATGATTGGAATGAAGTTACCTTATGCAATATGTTAAAAAATGAAGTCTATATTGGAAATACCATTCAGAACAAAAAAACAGTTATATCATATAAAGTAAAAAAGATTAGAACTGTAGAAAAGGAAAATCAAATAAGAGTAAACAATACACACGAGCCTATTATAGACAAAGATACTTTTGAAAAAGTACAATGTATTATAGAAAAAAGAGGAACAAATACAAAACTAAAATATGATTACTTATTAAGAGGGTTACTTTACTGTTATCATTGCAAAAGAAAACTGCAAATTGTACTTAAAAAGAACTCTAAAAGGAATAGCATATCACATCCATATATAACTTGCACAGAACATAAAAAAAGAGGTTGTTATTCATTAAGTATCAATTATGAAAAGTTTGAAAAGCATATTATTTATGTAATAAAAAAAATCTGTCAAATATATGCAGACAAAGAAATTTTTTATTCAATCTATGAGAAATATCAAAATAAAACACTTGACATTAGAGATGGATATAAAAGGAAACTAGAACAAATTGATAAGGCAATATTAGAGATAAATAACAACTTAGACAAGATGTATATGGATAAATTACAGGGCATAATTCTTGAAGAAGATTACATTAGGATATCACAAAAACTTATATTTGATAGGACAAATTTAACAAAACAAAAAGAAGAATTAGAACAAAAGTTAATTGGAACAGAAGAAAAAATAAGCACTAAAAACAGAACAAAAGAAGAAAAAGAATTAGATGGATTAATAGAAAACTTTTTGAAATTAGAGCAAATAGATAAAATGTATTTATACAGATTAATTAACAAAATTGAGATTGATAAAGATAAAAATGTATATATATATTTCAACTTTTCAAAACTAAATTCTATTAATGAGAACTTAGATAAGTTTATCAAAATTGAAGAATTACTAAATGAACAAATACAAAAAATAGGGTAAAAATGATAAAAAATCACTAAAATTATAAAACAGACAAAGTCTTGTAAATCAACAACTACAAGACTTCGCAATCTGGTTGGTAGTTTTTTAAATCCACACCCTCAATATTAGCCTTCCAACCGACTTGGAAAAGGAATATTAGGATATCTATTTGAAATATTTTTTGCATAATTATATCCATTACTATTAATAGGCAAATTTCCAGTAACCAAATTAACCCCGATCAGGATTTACCATAGGAACAATATAAATAGAAACATTATCAAAAATTTCACGAGCATTATATCCATAAATAGTAGAATTATTAGTATAAGCCACACAAAAATCCTCAATAAATTTCATTAAAACAGGAGTAGTAATCCACTCATTAGCATGAAAGGAAGCATTATAAAATACTTCTTTTTTTCCTCTACCAATCCTAAAATAAACAATAGCATTACCAAGAACACTATTTCCAATACTATCTATATATAAAAATGGATATGTATTCTTTAGTGCATACATATTATTAAGTAAAATATCATAATTATAAGAAACGTTAGTAGAAACAATCATAACTATAATCACCTAAAATATATTATGAAAAAATAAAAAAAAAGTTACAAATAATCCTTCGTACTAAAAATCTCTACAAAATGTTTAGCAGTTTTAGCATATTTTAAATTTGACTCTAAATATTCCCTTTTATCAGTAATAAAGATTAGTAAACCATCTATTATGTTATTATGAATAATAGGTAAAACTATTTGAGATTTATATTTTGAAATATCATCATTATCAATAATAGGAACAACAGTATTCATAGAAACATTCAAATAATCAGCATAAGCAAAATCAAAAGTATATAAATGCAAAAGTTTCCTCAAATTATCACTTAAATTTTTATTCATATAATTATTATCATCATTAGATGCCACAAAAATTATTTTATTTAAATCAGTTAAAATAATAGTTGAATCAGATAAAAGCATAGAATTATGTAAAAATTCAACTAAACTATCTGTAATATACAATTTAAATTACCTCCCATATATACATTATAAGTTAAATTTTACTATTTTGCAACAAAATACAGAAAAAAACTATATGTATATATAGTTAAAAACTGCATACTATATTTATATAATTTTTCTACTAGAAAAAATAAAGGAGAAAAATATGGGAGCATTTGATAGATTTTGGAAAAGAGAACCACTACTAAAAAAGACAATAGAAATAGATGAAGATTTATATGAAAAAATAAATGAACTATCTAAAAAAGTATATCACACGTCAACAAACCAGTTAATTAATGGATGTATAGAAGAGTTACTAAAAACAAGAAACGTAAAATTATATGAAAAAGAAACAAACAAAATGCCAGTACAACATTCATTATTAATTAGAGAATCTTTCTTTAAAGGTTTAGAAGAACTAAGAGAAAAATACAATTTATCTATTTATAAGCTAGTAAACATAGCAATAAAAAACGCACTAGATGAACTAGAATAAAATGTCGAAATTGGATTTGAAATGTCGAAAAAAATAAGATATAGTTTTTAATATGAAAAAATAAGAATTATATTACCAAATGTTAAACATTGGAATAAAAGTAAAAAAAATAAAAAACATAGATGAAAAGTTAGATAAAATCATAGAAAAATATTATGGCAGAAATATCTATTTTAACCCATATCTAAATTCAAAAAATAGATTGGTAAGAATGATTATAGAAGGAGAATTTCCGACAGTAGAAGAATGGAATAAAATAGCAGAAGAAGAAGGGTATCTTTCACATATCTCATTAGAATATATAGGTGAATGTAATTGGAAAGAATTAAAAATCAAATTAATAAAAGAAATAAAACAAATATTGCTAGAATAATATCATTCTAGCAATATTTTTCAAGTATTTTATCCTACAGACTCTTCTTTATTCTTACAAAGAATTTGAGAAACAATATTAACAGGTTCTTCATCTTCAATATGTCTTAAAGAATTAAAATTAAAAAATCCTTTTTTCATTTTACTCTTAGCAATACTGTAATCAACAACAGAACTTTTTTGCTCATTAGATTCAACAGATTTATCAGTTACGCGAACTTTAGTATCTTTAATAACATCATTAGTAGTTTTATCTTTTTTAACAGTTTTAGTAGATTTCTCTATTTTTTCTGATTTATCAACTTTAGGAACAACTTTCTCTTTTTTTGTTACCTTTTCTTTTTCAATAGTTTTAGCTTTATCAACTTTATCAACTTTATTAGTTTTAACAGTACTTGCTTCTTCACTTGCTTCTTCTATTATATTATCAGTAGTAATAATTTCAGAATTTAACGTATTTTTATTCTTTTTAGTATTAGAATTTAGTTTATTCAAATCATAGCCATTTTCTAGATAGTCCTTCATTCTAACAACTTTGTCATCTAATTTTCTAATATCAGTAACTTGAATATTTCTCTCAATATTTGCTTTAGCTATTTTTTTAATTAAATTTTCATTATCTTTAGCTTTTTTCTCTAAATAATCAAATTTAGAATTTATAGTTTCTAATTGTTTGTATATATTTGAAACAGCTGATAACACATCATTATTATTTATATTAGAAATTCCATCTTTTAAATCTGTAATTTCATTATTTTGAGAATTAATAGCAGTTTCATAAGAAGCTTTAATAGTATTCAACTCATTTAAAAGTAAATTAAAATTATCTTCTAGTTTAAAATTAGCAATAGTATTATCAAGTTCTGCTCTAAAATTATTAATTTTATTATCGAGTTCTGAAATATATTCAGTTTGAAACATAATAGCAGTTTCATAAGAAGCTTTAATATTATTCAGTTCATCTAAAACAATATTAAAATCATCATCAACCCCAAGATTAGAAATCTTATTATCTAACTCTGCAATATATTCAGTCTGAAAATTAAGAGCATTCTCATAAGAAGTTTTAATGTCATTTAATTCATCTAAAATAGTATTTGAATTATTTTCTAATTTGTCATCGATATATGTGTTTTGTAAATTAGTAGTATATTCATAAGCAGTCTTAATATTATTTAATTCATCTAAAATAGTATTTGAGTTATTTCCAACCTTCTCATTAATGCATTCAGTTTGAGAATTAATAGAATTTTCATAAGCAGTCTTAATATTATTTAATTCATCTAAAATAGCATTTGAATTATTTCTTACTTTTCTTGCAATATATTCATTTTGAGATGCAACACTATCTTTATAAGAAGTTTTAAAACTATTTATTTCATCTAAAATAGTATTAGAAGAATTACCAACCTTTTCATCAATATATTCGTTTTGAGATGTAATACCATCTTCATAAGAAGTCTTAAATTTGTATAATTCATCTAAAACATCATTTGAATTATCTTCTATCTTATTAGAGATATATTCATTTTGAGAGTTAATATTATCTTCATAAGAAGCTTTAATATTAGTTAATTCATTCAAGATAGAATTAAAATTATCATTAACATTAAAGCTTGCAATTTTATCATTCAAATCAACAATATATTCATCAATATATTCATTTTGAGAAGCAATAGCATTTTCATAAGAAGATTTAATGTTACTTAATTCATCCAAAATAGTATTAGTATTATCATCAAAATTAATATTAGAAACTTTATTATCAAGTTCTGCTATATAATCGTTTTGATAATTAATAGCGTCTTCATAAGAAGACTTAATACTATTTAATTCATCTAAAATAGCATTAGCAGTATCATTATCATTAAGTTCAAAATTAGAAATTTTATTATCAAGCTCTGCTATATAATCATTTTGCGTAGCAATATTATCTTGGTATAATTCCTTAATATCTTCGATTTGTTTCATAAGAGAATGAGCACTATTATTTTTATAAACTACATCAAGAGAATCTTGTACAACATTTTTATATAATCCTTTTAATTCAGCAATTTCTTTAGAATTATCTAAAAGTATATCTGATAATTTATCTAAATTATCATTTTTATAACCTATATAATCATAATTATTAGTTAAATCTTCTGTAGTTTTGTTATTAGTTAATTCTTGAATTTCAGTATCTACTAAAATATCATCACTTATGCAAAGCACACTATCAAGAATAGTATCATTAACATCATTATCTAAATCAAAACCTAAATTAACTTCGTTATTATTACCATAATAATACTTATTTTGGTAAGACTTAGCACTCGTTGGCATTTTATTAATAACAACACCGCCAATATGTCCGCCTACAATTGTAATAGATTTCTTAATTTTATTTAAAGTATCAAGTTTAGTTACTTTGGCAGCAGTAACAATGACGGTAGTATCAACAATTTTAGATAAAATAATACTATCAGATACTAGCATACAAGGAGTACCATCACAAATAACAATATCATACTGAGTATTAAGTGCTTCTAAAAATCGTCTCATATTAATAGAAGATAATAACTCAGAAGGATTTGGTGGAATGTCTCCAGAAGTCATAATGTGTAAATTAGGTATACCACTTTTTTGGATGTAATTATTAATATTAACTGAAGTACCATTAATTCCAATATTAGATAATACATTAGATAAACCAGCATTATTCATAAGATTAAAAATTTTATGAACTCTACCTTTTCTCATATCAGTATCAACTAAAATAACCCTCTTACCAGACTTTGCAAAAGAAACAGCAAGGTTAGAGGAAACAAAACTCTTACCTTCACCCATAGAACCACTAGTTACTAATATAGTATTAAGTTTTTTGTTTTGAATTGAAAACATAATATTAGTTCTAAAAGTTTTAAAACACTCAGCTATAGGAGATTTTGGTTCTGCATTTACAATCAATTCATTAAAATTTTTATTTTGTTTGTCAAAATATTTAGGGATAGTAGATAAAACAGCAAGTTTTGTATAATTTTCTACCTCATGTTCAGATTTTATAGTAGTATCAAGTAAATAAACAACAACTACTAGACCTATACTCGTAAAAAATCCAATGGCAACAAATATAGCAATATCTTTAAAATGATTAACATTACAAGGGTCATCATTAACTTTAGCCATATCAATAGTATAAACGTTATTCATATTATATAAAGACTGAACTTCCTCAGAAAAAACATTTAGCAATTCATTAGTAATACTAGCAGCTAAAAATTTATCCTCATTAATTACACTTATTTTAAATACTTCAGCATTGTTAACTGCTTGAACAGAAACACGTTTAGACAATACGGAAGCAGAAATATCTAAATTCAAATTATTAATAACTTGCTCTAAAACCTTAGTACTTTTTGCAATTTTAGTATAAGTGGAAAGCAAATTTTGATTTAAAGTAATATCAGATTGAGTAATAGAAAAATCATTATTTTCAGTTCCTAAGTTATCATTTTGTACCAAAACAACAGTTGCAGAAGAATTATATAGAGGAGTAACGTAATAGAAGCTATAAAAATAGCCCATTACAGTAAAAAGTATGAGTATAAAACAAATATATAATTTACAATTAAATAAAACCTTAAAAAACCTATTAATATCAAAGTTTTCCATTATTATCATCACCTTACGATATATTATCATATTATAAAAATTGTGTCAATTTAAAATGAAAAATAATATATAAAATTATTTAAAATATTAAAAACAAAAATTATATCACAAAATGTAAGGGATAGACCTTATATCGAATCCCTACATTTTAAGAATGATTTAAAATAGATTGACAACATAGCGATACTTAATTAAAAGTATTAAATAATATATAATTTTGAAATCTAATACATAAGCGTAATTCTATTTCCAGACTTTTCAATAAAGCCCTCTTCTTTTAAAGTCTTAAGTTCACGCATCATAGCACTCCTATCAATACTCAAATAGTCTGCTAAATCCGTAAGAGAAAAAGGAATTTTAAAAGACTTACTCATATTCCTTGTAGAAATAATAGTAAAATATCCAAGTAATTTATCACGAATAGTACGTTTACTCAAAAGTTCAATTCTCATATTCAAATCAATAATTTCATTTAAAAATAACTCAGGTAAATTAACAAGGAGATTATTATGAAAAGTACAATTATTTTTACATTTTGTTTTTATATCATCATAGATAAAGAACAAAACAGAAGAATTTTCTTTAGCTTCTACTAAAAGCTCATTATTTGTACTTACAGGATAAAAAATTTCACCAAAAATATCATTAGTATTAAAATGTTCAACAATAGTTCTATTACCATTATAATCATACCTAACAAGATCAGCTTCGCCTGATACAAGTATACAAAGTTGATTACGCTTAGCAATATAACTTGTTATAGTTTCACCTTTATGAAAAGTTTTCTTTTGAACTTTTGAACATTTTGCATCTAAATCTTTAACAAAATCTGAAACACGAAAATTACTATTCATAACTTAGTATCTCCTTATAAATTATAAAAAATAATCATATAGGGACAAGCTATATAGCAGTTCCTACAAAAACATTATACATAAAACCAGATTAAAATGCAACAAAAAATAAAACGTCGAAATTTAGCCAAAAATCGACAAAAATAATACGTAATAAATTTGTAATATAAATGAAACAAACCTAATCATATTAGAACCAAATGGATTTAGAAAATTACCAAATCGTTTTTAAATAATATGTTGCAATTGCAACAGTAAAATAAAAAACTTAGGATATAATAAACCCATAAAAATATGGGGGAGGAAATGGGCATGAAAGTCATAAAAAGAGATGGAAGAGCAGTAGATTACAATAGAGAAAAAATAGTAGCTGCAATAGAAAAGGCAAATGATGAAGTAAGACCACGTGAAAAAGCAGGTAAAGAAGAAATAAAAGAAATACTTCATTATATAGAAGAATTAGATAAAAAAAGAATGCTAGTAGAAGACATACAAGATATAATAGAAGAAAAACTAATGGAATATGGAAAATACGAACTAGCTAAAAAATATATAGTATATCGTTATACAAGAGCATTAGTTAGAAAGCAAAACACAACAGATGAATCAATATTAGGGTTAATCAAAAATCAAAACAAAGAATTAGCAACAGAAAATTCAAATAAAAACGCAGTACTAGCATCAACACAAAGAGACTATATAGCAGGAGAAGTATCAAAAGACTTAACAAAAAGAATATTATTACCAGAAAAAATCTCAAAAGCACATGATGAAGGTGTATTACACTTCCATGATGCAGATTACTTTTTACAACCAATATTCAATTGTTGTTTAGTAAATATAAAAGATATGTTAGAAAATGGAACAGTAATGAACGGAAAATTAATAGAATCACCAAAAAGCTTCCAAGTAGCATGTACAGTAACAACACAAATTATAGCGGCGGTAGCATCAAACCAATATGGAGGACAAAGTGTTGATTTAAAGCATTTAGGAAAATATCTAAGAAAAAGTAAAGATAAATTTACAAAAGAACTAAAAGAAGCATATGAAGGAAAACTACCAGAAGATATGATTGAGTCAATAGTAGAACAAAGACTAAAAACAGAACTTTCAGCAGGTGTACAAACAATACAATATCAAATAAACACATTAATGACAACAAATGGACAATCACCATTTGTAACACTATTCTTAAACTTAGATGAACACGATGAATACATAGAAGAAAACGCAATGATAATAGAAGAAATACTAAAACAAAGATATAAAGGAATCAAAAATGAAAAAGGAGTATATGTAACACCAGCATTCCCCAAATTAATATATGTACTATATGAACATAACTGTTTAAAAGGTGGAAAATATGACTACCTAACAAAACTTGCGGTAAAATGCTCATCAAAAAGATTATACCCAGATTATATATCAGCAAAGAAAATGCGTGAAAACTATGAAGGAAACGTATTTAGCCCAATGGGATGTAGAAGTTTCCTATCACCTTGGAAAGATGAAAATGGAGAATACAAATTTGAAGGAAGATTTAATCAAGGTGTAGTAAGCTTAAACCTACCACAAATAGGAATAATAGCAGATGGAGACGAAGAAAAATTCTGGAAACTATTAGATGAAAGACTAGAATTATGTTATGAAGCTCTAATGTGTAGACACTATGCATTACTTGGAACAAAAACAGATACAAGCCCAATTCACTGGAAATATGGAGCAATTGCAAGACTAGAATCAGGAGAAACAATAGATAAACTATTAAAAGGTGGATATTCAACAATATCACTTGGATATATTGGATTATATGAAGTAACAAAACTAATAAAAGGAGTAAGTCATACAACTGAAGAAGGAGAAGAATTTGCATTAAAAGTAATGAACTATTTAAGACAAGCAACAGACCGTTGGAAGAAAGAAACTGGAATAGGATTTGCACTATATGGAACACCAGCAGAAAGTTTATGCTATAGATTCGCAAGAATTGATAAAGAAAGATTTGGAATAATCAAAGATATAACAGATAAAGGATATTATACAAATACATACCATGTAGATGTAAGAGAAAAAATAGATGCCTTTGCAAAATTAAAATTTGAAAGCCAGTTCCAAAAAATATCTTCAGGAGGAGCAATCTCGTATGTAGAAATACCAAATATGAGAAATAATCTAAAAGCACTTGAAGAAATCGTAAAATTCATATATGATAATATACAGTATGCAGAATTCAATACAAAATCAGACTACTGCCATGTATGTGGATTTGATGGAGAAATAATAATAAATGAAAATAACGAATGGGAATGTCCTCGGGTGCGGGAATAAAGACCATAACAAAATGAATGTAACAAGAAGAACATGTGGATATTTAGGAGAAAACTTCTGGAACGAAGGAAAAACAAAAGAGATAAAATCAAGAGTATTACATTTATAAGTGGAAGTTAGAAAGCTGACTAAAAAAGTAAAAATATAAAGGAGAAATTTTTATGCATTATGCAACAATAAAAGAATGTGATATAGCAAATGGACCAGGCGTTAGAGTAAGTGTATTTGTAAGTGGATGTAATCATCACTGTAAAGGATGTTTCAATGAAATAGCATGGAATTTTGAATATGGAAATGAATTTACAGAAGAAACAATAAATAAAGTATTAAAAGATTTAGATAAAGACTACATAGAAGGGCTATCATTATTGGGAGGGGAACCACTAGAACACACAAATCAAAAAGGACTTTTACCACTAGTAAAAAAAGTAAAAGAAAAATTCCCTAATAAAAGTATTTGGTGCTATACAGGATTTGACTATGAAAAAGATGTAATGGGGAATATGTATAAAAACTGGGACGAAACCAAAGAGCTAATAAATAATATAGATGTAATAGTAGATGGAAAATTTGAACAAGAGTTAAAAAATCCATCATTAAAATTTAGAGGTTCGAGTAACCAAAGAGTAATAGATGTACCAAAGAGTATAAAAGAAAATAAAGTCATTTGGGCTGATTTAGATAAAGATGAAATAAAAATAGCAAATTAAAATAAACAAATTAGAGGGTTGCATATTATGCACCCTTTAATAATTACAAAAAATAACAAAAAATTTCAAAAAAATATATACAAAAAAAAAATTAGTGTTATAATAAAAAAGTATTAAAAAAATAAATAAAAAGGGGTCTATTTTATGGAGAATATCAAAATCTTTTCATGCAGTAAATCAGCTGAAAACTTTACAAAAGAAATATGTGATTGCTTAGATTTACCAATGGGAGAAATCAATTCAATGAAATTTAAGAACGATAACAACTTTGTACAAATATTAGAAACAGTTAGAGAACAAGATGTATATCTTATACAAACAACAGAGCCACCAGTAAACGAAAGAGTAATGGAACTATTAATAACAATAGATGCTGTAAAACGTGCATCAGCAAAAAGAGTAAATGTAGTATTACCATACTTCATATACTCAAGGTCAGACAAAAAGGATCAACCACGAATACCAGTAACAGCAAAACTAATGGCAGAAATAATAGAAGCAGCAGGAGCAGACAGAGTAATTACATGTGACTTACACAACCCAGCGATACAAGCATACTTTAGAATTCAATGTGATAGACTATCAGCAGAGAACCTATTAGAAGCATATTTTAAAGAAAAAAATCTAAAAGATATGGTAATAGTAGCAACAGATGCAGGAAGTTCAAAAAAAGCATACAAATATTCAGAATTTTTTAACTGTCCAATAGCATTAATAGATAAAAGAAGAGCTGGAAATGACGATAGAGCCATAGCATCAACAGTGATAGGAGATGTAAAGGACAAGCAAGCTGTAATCTTTGATGATGAAGTAGATACAGCAGGATCAATGATAGAAACAGCAAGAATACTAGAAGACTTTGGGGCACGCGAAATATATGCAGGATGCACACATGGAGTACTATCAGGTCCAGCAATAGAAAGAATAAAAAATTCTCCAATAAAAGAACTAGTAGTAACAAATACAGTGCCACTTCCAGAAGAAAAAAGAATAGATAAAATAACAATATTATCAATGGAACCATTATTTGCAGAAGCAATAAAAAGAATAAACGAAGCACAACCTTTAGGAGAACTATTTAAAATATGTTAAGTTAGTATTGACAACCCCTTACAATATAGAGTATAATGTAACACGTATAAAAGATAGGGAAAAATTGAAAACTAAAAAATAAAGCTAACCCTTATTAAGATTACATACTGTGTATAACGCCGGAAGGAGGGGAATAACATGTCAGAGGTAAAAGTAAATAACGGAAATATAGAAGATGCATTAAAAAGATTTAAAAGACAATGTGCAAGAAATGGAGTTTTACAAGAGGTACGTAAAAGAGAACACTATGAAAAACCTAGTGTAAAAAGAAAAAAGAAATCAGAGGCTGCAAGAAAAAGAAAATTTTAATTAAAGAATAGAGGTTGGAAGTTAGAAGTTGGAAAAGCTAATTTTCAACTTTTTGATTTACTAAATAATTATATAAGAGTTTATAAATGTATAAAATAAATTATATAACCTTTTGGGTAAAACATAGAAAGGATGAAAACGATGTTAAAAGAAAAACTATTAGAAGACTTAAAAAGCTCAATGAAAGAAAAAAATGAAACAAGAAAGAATACAATTCAAATGGTAAGAGCAGCAATCTTACAAGTAGAAAAAGATAATGGAATAACACTTGAAGATGATAAGATAATAGAAATAATAGCAAAAGAAACAAAAAAGAGAAAAGATTCATTAGGAGACTATGAAAAAAGTGGTAGGGAAGATTTAATAGTACAGGTAAAAGAAGAAATAAGCATATTACAAGAATATCTACCAAAACAACTATCAAAAGAAGAAATTGAGGAAATAGTTAAAAAAGTAATAGAAGAAACTGGAGCAACAGGAATAAAAGATATGGGAAAAGTAATGAGTGCTGCAAAACAAAAAATAGGAGTAGCAGCTGATGGTAGAACTATAAATGAAGTAGTAAAAGAAATATTAGCATAAAAAATATTATTTATAATAAACTCGCAAACAGTAAATACTTCAAAAATTGAAAGGTGTAAAAAAGACTAGGAGTGCAAGTCCTAGTCTTTTTTTTGCTGTTTAGACTAATGTATGTGATTTGCACAGATTTATTAAGAAAAAGTGTATATATTTATTTTAGAAATGAAGGATTTAAGCCACGTGGGGACCGCCGTGGGCTGTTAAGGCTTTGCCTATTACAGCACCGGTGGGAAGCTTATAATCTGGAATGTATAAAATAAATATATACACATAAATATATACACTTTTTAAATATAGGATGAACATTAACAAAACAAGATATAAAATAATAAAAAACTATTGTATAAAATTACCAAAATATATTATACTATAAACTATAATAGAAAAATAGGAAAGGAAGGATAACCTTGAATTATCAAAAACAACAAATAAAAGAAGGAATAAACCTTCATACTATAGAAACAAATAAATTTAAAACAAACCTATTAAGTGTATTTTTAACAATGCCACTAACACGAAACTTAGTTACAAAAGAAGCACTAATAGCATCGATACTAAGAAGAGGCTCTAATTTAATGAAAACAAGCGAAGAGATAAGCATTATATTAGAAGAAATGTATGGAGCATCTTTTAACTGTGGAATTGAAAAAATAGGAGAAAATCATATAATAAAATTCTATTTAGAAACAATAAATGACGAATTTTTACCACAAAAAGAGGATATTTTACAAAAGGGACTAAGTACATTATTTGAAATAGTATTTAATCCTTTAGTTGAAGATGGCAAATTTAAAGAAGAATATGTAAAACAAGAATTAGAAAATCTAAAACAAATCATAGAAGGAAAAAAAGACGATAAAGCGAGATATGCTCTAGAAAGAACAGTAGAAGAAATGTATAAAGGTAAGCCATATGGACTATATAAATATGGATATATAGAAGATATAGAAAAAATAAATTCAAAAGACTTATATGACTGTTATCAAAATATGATTAAAAATTGTAAAATAGACATATTTGTATCAGGAAATGTAGATGTAAATAATACAAAAACAATAATAGAACAAAATAAATTAATAAAAAAACTTAATGAAAGAAAATATAATAGGGTAGAAGAGCAATTATTAGAAAAACAAAAAGAACCTAATGAAATTAAAGAAGAAATGGATATTACACAAGGAAAAATGGTAATAGGACTGCTAGTTCAAGATACAAAGCCAGATTCAAAGTATGTAGCACTTGTATATAATACAATATTAGGTGGAGGAGCAAATTCTAAACTATTCCAAAACGTAAGAGAAAAAGCAAGTCTTGCATATACAGCTCGGTTCGAATTATCTAAGACAAATGAACAATATATTCATTCGTGTAGGAATAGAAGTTCAAAATTATGGAAAAGCCTTAGACATTATAAAAAAACAACTAGAAGATATAGAAAATGGAGAATTCACAGATGAAGACTTACAAAATGCAAAACAAAATATAATATCTACAATAAAATTCATACCAGATGAACAAGATACAGAAATAACATACTATTTTGGACAAGAAATTTCAGGAAACTATGTACCATTCGAAGAATACGAAAACAAAGTAAAAGCTATTACAAAAGACCAGATTGTAGAACTTGCAAGCAAAATAAATGTAGATACAATCTATTTTTTAACAAGTAAAAATTAGAAAAAGAAGAGTACAAAATTCTTTGAATTTCGAAAGGAGAAAATTATGCAAATTATAGAAAACTTAAAAGTAAAAGAAAAAGTTTTTATCGAAAAATTAGAAAATGGATTAACAATTATGATAATTCCAAAAAAAGATACAAGCAAAAAATATGTAATATTTGGAACAAATTTTGGGTCTATAGACAACCACTTCATTATGCCTAAAAATAATGAAGAAATCACAATTCCCGATGGAGTAGCGCACTTTCTAGAACATAAACTATTTGAACAGTCAAATGGGACAAACAGTTTAGATGTATTGTCAAGTTTAGGAGTAGAAGCAAATGCCTATACAACAAATGACCACACAGCGTATCTGTTCGAAGCAACAGAAAACTTCTATCCTGCTTTAGACGAACTAATGAATTATGTACAAAATCCATATTTCACAGACCAAAATGTAGAAAAAGAAAAAGGAATAATAGGTCAAGAAATAAATATGTATGATGATGAACCAAGCTGGCAAGTATATATGAACGCAATGAAATTAATGTACAAGCAAAACCCAATAAATATAGATATAGCAGGAAGTATAGAATCAATATCAAAAATAAACAAAGAAATACTATACAATTCATACAATACATTTTACAACCTATCAAATATGTTATTAGTAGTATGCGGAGATTTTGAACCAGAAGATTTACTACAAGAAATAAAAAACAGAATAACAAAAAATGAAGTGCAAGGAGAAATAAAAAGAATATATCCTGAAGAACAACAAGAAATAGTAGAAAAAGAAAAAAAAGTAACAATGGACGTAATAAACCCAATATTTGCAATAGGGTTTAAAGATAAAGTAGCAAATCAGGAAGACCTAGTAAAAAAACATATAGCAATAGAAATAATACTATATATGTTACTTGGAAAAAGTTCAGAAACATACAAAAAACTATATGAACAAGGAGACATTATGTCACAGCCAGACCTAGATTACGAATTTGCTAAAAACTATGCCCATATATTAATAACAGGAATGGCGAAAAATCCACAAAATGTAGTAAAAGAGTTAAAAGAAGTTATCAAACAATATCGTGAAAGTGGATTAAACGAAGAAATATTTAATAGAATAAAGAAAAAAATATATGGAGACTATGTAACGGAATATAATGACGTATCTAACATTGCAAGAATGTTCCTAGCCGACTACTTTAAAGGAATAAATAGTTTTGACTATTTAGAAGAATATAACGGAGTAACAACTGAGTACGCAAACCAAATCCTAAAAGAAGTATTTAAGGACGATAATATGGTTGTATCAATTGTAAAAGGAAACTAAAATATAATACTATAGAAGAAGGTTATATATTTATTTTATACATTACAGATTATAACCCTCTTCTATAAATTACATTACTTCATAGAAGCGGACTGCAAACGCAATATACAATAGATGATAGAGGAGGAAAAATGAATACAATAACATTTCCATTATTAAACCTACTACTAAATATAAATAAAACTGCATTTACTATATTCGGCATACCAATATATTGGTATGCCATATTAATCGTGGCAAGCATAGGGATTGCATTAATATTAAGTAAAATCCAAGATGGAAAATACGGCATAAAATTTGAAGACATATTAGACCTAAGCATAATATTAATACCAATTTCTTTTATATGTGCAAGAATATACTATGTAATTTTTAACATAAAAAGCTATGAAACGTTAATAGATATGATAAATATAAAAGATGGAGGACTTGCAATATATGGAGGAATAATAGGAGGAGTAATAGTAGCATATATATTTTGTAAAAAAAGAAAAATAAACCTATTAGACCTTTTAGATTACATAGCACCATTTCTAGCATTGGGACAGGGGATAGGAAGATGGGGGAACTTTATAAATGTAGAAGCATATGGAACTGAAACGAATCTTCCATGGAAAATGGGAATACACGGTCCAAATGGAATAGAATATGTACACCCAACATTTCTATATGAATCAGTTTGTAACATAATAATATTTATAATACTAAGCAAAATATCCAAAAAAAGAAAATATACAGGACAAATAACATATTATTATATAGTAATGTATTCCTTTATAAGAGCAATAATAGAGAACTTAAGAATCGACAGCTTAATGTTATATAATTTTAGAATTTCGCAAATTTTGTCTATTATATTATTTGTAACATTTTGTATAATAATAGCAAAAAAGGAAAATAAATGCCTTAAAAACAAAAAATAAATTAATAAAAATCGCATAATGTCGCACGATTCCCGAGAAAAATACTGTTTTTTTATTGACTATAATGTAAAAATATGGTATTTTTAAAATATACAAAAGAAAAAATGCTTAAAAAGGAGAGAGGGCATATGCTAAATGATGAAATATGTAAAAAAAGGGACCAACTAAACAAAAGCATAGAGCAAGGAGACGAATATAGCAAAATATATAAACTAAGCGTAGAATTAGATGAACTAATAGCAAAATATTATACACGGGGAAAAGCTAAAAGAAACAAAAGAACAATAATAAAAACTTAAAATAAACAATACAAAAGCAGATGAAAAACAAAAGATAATAAATAAAAGCAAATAGACAGTAATAATATTTTATAAAAATATTATTACTGTTCTATTTTTACATAAATGTTACAAAAATATGTATTTTTCAATATTTAAAACAAAAATATTGTCAATTATTGAAAAATATTGAAAAATAAGATATAATTAAATTAAGTATGTAAAAATGTAGTGAGGAGAAAGCAATGATAAAACTATTTAAGAAAAAAATAAGTATAATACTAATATTTATAATTATGATAACATTATTTAGTCAAACTTGTTTAGCGGCACAAACAATACCATTATCTCGGGACATCAGATATGACACAAATGACTAGTCAAATAAATAGTGTACTAGCTCAATATGGTCATCAAAACAAAACTTATAAAAAAGTGGGTAGTTTTGTAGAAAAGTGGACTGCAAACGACCTAAATTATACAGCAACAATAACAATAACTGTAGACAGTACAACAGGAGGATATGCTCGGAAGTATAAATTTAAGTTCAACAGACAAAACAGGGAAAGATAATCCAACTAATTTACCACAGCAAAATAATTCTCAAGACCCAATAGATAATCCAAACTTTTATAAACCAACAGACACAACAGGAAACAATACACAATTTATAAATATAGCAAATGTAATAATTGGTATAATGAGGGCACTTGGTACAGTAGTAGCAGTAGTAGCATTAATGGTAATAGGACTAAAATTTATGTTTGGTAGCACATCTGAAAAAGCAGCGTATAAAGAAACAATGATACCATACTTAATAGGAGCAATAATGCTATTTACAATACCAAACATATTGGGAATATTATATGATTTAGTAAAAGGAATAAATATGTAGAACGAGAATGGGGGGATTATATGAAATTAAATAAAAAAATATATGCATTTGTTATAGGAATATTATTAATCTGTTTTAGTACAATAAGTTTTGCAACAATTGACCTAAAAGATGGAGATAAGAGATTAGATATAATAATACAATTTAGTGATTGGCAAGATGCTAATAGAGATACAGTAAGTATTGCAGATGGAGTAGGAATAGATAAAGCAACTAAAAAACTAATAGAATTGTGTAATCAAGATTTAGATACACTAAACAGTTTAAACGATACATTTACTTATGATGGACTACCTATTTGGAAGGCAGGAGCAGGGCAGAATCAATCTACAAATGGATTAAACACAGTAATAGAGAATGCTATAAATGAAGTAAGGTCAGGTACACAAAATGAAGAAAGATCAGAAGCAGATAAAGAAAAAAGAGAAAATGAAATTAAGAGCATTTTGGCAGAAAAAGGCTTTAGAACAATGACTGTAGAAGAGCTAAGAAATATAGATAAACTTTTAAAGCAATATGATACATTATATCATATTAACCAATACCATCCATTCTATACATATTTAATGGAATGTGATGAAGCACTAAAAGGTTATGGTGAAAGTAGTAGTGCATATGCACAATATAATGAAAATAACCAAGCAAATAAAAATAATTCATCAAAACCGCATGGAGTTTTAGGAATTTCAACACCAAATGGTGGACATACAATAGATGAGGTAATAAATGAAGCTGAAAATTTTATGAACATAGGAAAAAATCAAAGTAGTAAGATATCTACAAACAATTTGCAATTAGGCTCAAATACTTTATATAACATATTATTAGGAATTGGAATATTTTTAGCAGTAGCAGTAGGAATGTATTTAGGTATTAAATTTATGTTAGCAAGTGCAGAAGACAAGGCAAAAGTAAAAGAAGCATTAATTCCATATATAGCAGGATGTGTAGTGATATTTGGCGCATTTACAATATGGAAATTGGCAATAACGCTACTTTCTGGAATAGCATGATATTTACAAAAAACTGACAAAATTTACATAAATTCGAATTTTTTTTGTAATAAGTATAGACAAACTGTTAAAAAACAGTTATAATATATAGTATATAGGCATAGCTTGTATAAAAATAAGTTTTTAATATTAACTCTTAACCTAGAGTAATTAAAATAAAAAAATATAAATAAAATAATAGGAGGAAAATTATGAAAAAGACAAGTAAATTAATAGTAGCATTATTAATAGTACTTACTATAGCTACAATTAGTGTAAGTTCATTTGCAGTAACAAATCCAGATGCTATAAGACCAGATCAAATTAAAGGAAGTAATATAGGAACATCAACAGCACAAGGAATATTAGATTTTGGAAATAATATTGTTGGAGTAGTTAGAATAGTAGGGATAGTTGTAGCAGTTATTATATTATTAGTACTTGGTATTAAATATATGATGGGAAGTGCAGAAGAAAAAGCAGACTACAAAAAATCAATGATACCATATATGGTTGGTGCAATATTAATATTTGCTTCATCAACAATAGTAGGAATAGTATATGATTTAGCTAATTCTTTAAATAATAGAGGATAATAAAAGAAATACGAAACAAAAGATACTAGGGATATAAGAAATCCCTAGTTTTTTTATTTCGTTGCCATAGATACATAAAATTGTTTATGAAAACCGAACTTCAAACCCATTGTTGCACCTATATTACAAACATATTAAAAATATAATATTTTAGTATAATATGTTACATTTTGTTGCTTTATTTGGTATAATGGTAATAGCGAACAAAGGAGGAAAAAAGCTATGGGACCATATTATATACCAAGAAATGTAAAAGATGAGGGAAGAATATTATTTATCTTTACAGGTAAATCAATGATATATACAGCAATAGGTGCAGGAATTGGAATTATTTTAAATCTTATATTAAGTGCATTGGGAGCTGGATTAATTGGAATGATATTAATTGCTGTTTTTGCATTAATAGGGTTTGCGATAGGAACATTCAAAGTACCAGATATAGGGTCATTTGCTTTTACAAAAAAAGTAGGAGGAGAAGCAATAGATGAAGTCATATTAAGAGCAATAAAATTTAAAAAATCAAACAACAGGATATATGTTTATGATAAGGAGGAAACAAAAGATGAGTAGTGCAGAACAACTAACAAATATATTAATGATAGTGCTTATGATTATGATATTTATATTAATGGCACTTGCAGTAGTATTATTAGTAGTAAGATTTAAATCAAAACAAAAAGAAGAAAGTGAAAAAATTAAGGATACAAATAAACAAATATCTAGTGATGCAAAAAAAATAGCAAAAGAATATACAAAAGAATCAATATTCAAATTTATGGAATTTGATAAAATAGAAGATAATATGATAGTACAAAAAAATGGAAATAGATACTTAATGGTAATAGAATGCCAAGGAGTAAACTATGACCTTATGTCAGAGGCTGAAAAGGTATCAGTTGAAGAAGGATTTTTACAATTTTTAAATACATTAAGACACCCAATACAAATATATGTACAAACAAGAACAGTAAACTTAAATAATAGCCTAGAAGGATATAAAAAAAGATTACAAGAAATAGAAATAGATTTAGAAAAAAAGAAAAATGAATATCTTAAAAAGCTACAAGTTGGGGGATATCCTAAAGAAGAATTAGAAAAAGACTTTTATGAAGTAACAAAACAAACTAACCTTTATGAATATGGAAAAGATATAATAACAAGTACAGAAAGAATGAGTTTAAATAAGAATGTACTAAGCAAAAAATATTACATAATCATACCATACTATCCAGAAGATTTAGGAAATAGTGCATTTGATAAAGAAGAAATAAAGAATCTAGCATTTTCAGAACTATATACAAAAGCACAATCAATAATAAGAACACTTGCAGGATGTGAAGTTAGTGGAAAAATTATGTCATCAAATGAATTAGTAGACTTATTATATGTAGCATATAATCGTGATGAAGCAGAAGTATTTGGAATAGATAAAGCAATTCGTTCAGGATATGAAGAATTATATACTACTGCTCCAGACGTATTAGATAAGAGAATGGAAATACTAGACCAAGAAATAGAAAAACAAGCTTTAGATTTAATAAATGAAAAAGTAGTACAAGTAAGAACAAAAAAACAACAAGAAATAGAAAGAAAACAAGCACGATTTGGGGAACTAATTCGTGAAAGGGCAGAAGCAATACTAAGGCAAAATGCAGCATATTTAGGAAGAGATACTTCAAATAAAGCAATAGAAATGATAAAAGAAGAAGCAAATGAAGAAAAAAATGAGATAATTGAAGAAAAAGTCAGCACAAAAAGAAGAGGAAGGCCTAAGAAAACAAATAGTGAAGAGTCAAAAGTGAAAAAAGAAGAGTACAAAGGAGGAGATACTAATGTGGGGGAAGAAGCAAAACCTAAAAAAAGAGGAAGAAAACCAAAACATAGTGCAGAATAATGAGCCAGAATACGATATATTAAAACAAAAAACAATAAAAGAATTAATTGCTCCATCAGGAATAGATGCTTCAAACATAGATCACCTAGAAATCGTATCAAATACAAAAAGATATGCAAGAAGCTTCTTTGTATCAGCATTACCTAGAATGGCAATATTTCCAGAACTATTTAGAGATTTATACTTATTTGGAGATGTAAACACATCAATATATATAAACCCTGTACCAGAAGCAAAATCACAAAATGAATTAAACAGAGTAATAAATCAATTAGAAACAGAAAGAATTGTTGCAGCAGATAGAGGAAATATAAATAGACAAAGCACAGTAGGACAAAAAAGATATGAAGCAGAACAACTAAGAGATGAAATAGCAGCAGGATTTAATAAACTATACGAAGCATCAATAGTATCAACATTATTTGCGTATAGCCTAGAAGACTTAGATAAATTTACAAGCTTACTAGCAACAGAAATGTCTAAATCCCTAGTAGGAATAAAAAGTGCATGGGGAATACAAGAAGATGCATTTAAAAGTAACTTACCATTAATGGACAATAAAATAAAAAAAGTACATACATTTGATAGACGTTCAATGGGAACAATTTTCCCATTCACCACATCAGAAGTAGGACATCCTACAGGAGTTCCACTTGGGTTTAACAAACAAACTGGGGTGCCAATTTTATTTGATAACTTCCATTCATCACTTTCAAACTACAATATGGTAATATTTGCAAAATCTGGTGCAGGAAAATCTGTAACAATGAAAACATTAATATCAAGATCAGCAGTGTTAATGGGAATAGAAAGCTTAGCATTAGATGCAGAAGGAGAATATTCTATAGTTGCAGAATCCCTAGGAGGAATAAACGTTGTACTAGGACCAAATTCAAAAACAGTTATAAACTTATTTGATATAGAACCAGAAATAATAAAAGATGAAATAACAGGAAAAGAAAGAGTAGTACTAAATGTTGAAAACAAAGTAGAAGACGTAACACAAGCATTACTTACAATGGCAAGAGGAAGTACAAGAAGTAAAGAAGTAAATGAATTGACAAAACAAATAATTGCAGAATCAATTGCCGAAGAGTATGCAAGAGTAGGAATAACATCTGATCCTGCAAGTTTATATGAAAGAGATGAATCAGGACTTAGAGGAGATATGTTAGCAAAAAGAAAGAAAATGATGCCCACAATAGGAAGTTGGTATAAAAGAATACAGAAAAAAGCAGAAGAAAATGACAACCAAGACTATAAATTTCATTATAGCTATTTATTAAAAGTAATGAAACAATACATAAGAGAATACGAAGGACAAATGGCGTACTTTGATGGACAATCAACATTTGAACTATTGGATGGAGCACCATTTATAAATCTAGACATATCACAACTAGAAGAAAGATTTGCAAGACCACTTGCACAACAAATCTTACTTTCTTGGATATGGGAAAAATATGTAAAGAAAAATTCAGAAGATAGAACAAAAGCAAGTAAAAAAAGGGTGCTAGTAGACGAAGCTTGGATGTTACTACCATACCCAGAAGCAGTAGATTTCTTAAATACAATGGCAAGACGTGCAAGAAAAAGAAATGTTTCTCTTGCAATCATATCACAAAGATTCCAAGACTTCTACGAAAAACCAGAAGCACAAGCAGTACTAACATCATCAGATACAAAACTATTTTTAGCACAAGATAAATCTGAAATTGGATACCTAAAAGAAGTATTCAAACTTTCAGAAGGAGAAGCAGGATTCTTAGTAACCTGTTTAAAAGGAGAAGGATTATTAAAAGTAGGTGGAGACACAGCAATTTTACAAATAACACCAACTCAGAAAGAATTCGAATTTGTCGAAACAAACTTAAACAACATAGTAAATTCAAAAAAGAG
Organism: uncultured Clostridium sp.; assembly: GCA_948434985.1. GTDB lineage: Bacteria > Bacillota > Clostridia > TANB77 > CAG-508 > RGIG8482. Next base: position 53,080 of record CAOJFV010000003.1, on the reverse strand, counting down.
AAAAGCAATAGGTTAAAGAAGGAGTAACTATGAAAATTTTTACAAATAGGAGTATAACAAAAAAAGTACTAATTGTAATATTAACTGTAATGCTACTAACATTTTCAGTACCAAAACCTGTAAGTGCAGATGCTGGAGGAATATTAATGAGTCCATTAGTTTCACTTATTACAGGAATAGCAGATATTGGACAATACTTGCTAGAATGGACAATATTAGGAAGACCAAATTATTTTATGGATCAAACATTAAGTAATGCAGAAACATCAAGTACACCACCAGATAAAGCAACAATAACAGTAGATAAAAAAATAGATGGTTCGTTTTTTGGACTAGATGAAGCAAATGTGCCAGATATACAATATACTCCAGAAGCAATATTTGCAAATAAAGTACCAGGGTTAGATGTAAATTTTATAAAGCCATCTGTAACTACTGGAGATGAAGAAACAGATAACCAATATAATATAGCACTAAAATTACGACCAGTAATATCAAGTTGGTATGTGGCAATGAGAACACTTGCACTTGTAGGATTATTATCTGTACTTGTTTATTTAGGAATAAGAATGCTATTAACAGGTATTGCAGCAGATAAAGCAAAATATAAAAAGATGATAATGGATTGGTTAATAGCAATGTGCTTATTATTTGCACTTCATTATATAATGTCATTTGCATTAACAATGTCTGAAGTAGTAACATCAATGATAGTTACAAGTGATAATAATATGGTATCAGTATATGTTGAACAAGAAGGAAAAGTATTTGATATGACATTAATGAATTATGTAAGATTTATGGTACAATGTACAGATTTTACAGAAAAAGTATCATTTTGTCTTTTATACTTTATGTTAATGATATTTTCGATTAAATTTACTTGGGTTTATCTAAAAAGGGTAGTAAATATGGCATTTTTAACACTAATAGCACCAATTATAACAGTAACATACCCAATAGATAAAGTATCAGATGGAAAAGCACAAGCATTTGGATTATGGATAAAAGAATTTGCATTTAATGCTCTATTACAACCATTACATTTATTTTTATATACTATACTACTAGGAGCAGCAACAGAACTTGCTATACAGAATCCATTATATGCAATAGTATGTTTAGGATTTATAACAGCGGCGGAAAAACTATTTAAAAAGATGTTTGGATTTGATAAAGCAAGTGCAGGAACTATTGGTTCACTTGCTACGGCTGCTGGGTTAACAGGTGTGGCAAATAAAGCAATAATGTCTATGAGAAAACAAAAAGGAGGACCTTCAGGAAAGGTTAGAACAAACGAAAGACAAGGAAAAGATCCAGGAGCAAATAAAGGATATAATTCATTTGATAAAGAGAGCAATCAAGGACTAGCACAAATAGATGATGGAGGAAATACAAGATCTCCAAATGGAAATGAAGGAGAAGTACCATCACCAGATGGAAATAATGGAGGAGGAGTACCATCGCCAAATGGAAATAATGGAGGAGGAGTACTACCACCAGATGAAGATATACCATTTGCAGGACAAGAAGAAATGGATATATTAGGAAAAGAGATAGATGAATTAGAAGAAAGTGGTGCTGTATGGAATGATCCAGAACTAGCAGAACAAATGAGACAAAAACAAGAAAGATATGCAGAGTTAGAAGCTCAAAGGAAAGCACAACAAAATTCAGCTCCACAAGGCAATGAAAATGTACAACAAGCAATGAGAAATCTTGGACCAGAACAACCTGAAACTTGGGCACAAACTATGAATAGAATACAAGATGAACTAGATCAAGAAAATGCAGAATCAAATAGAAGACCAACATGGAATAGTCTAAAAGAGCAAGAGAGAAAAGCAAAAGAAGAAGCAAAAGAAAGAAAATTAGAAGAAAAATCAAGAAAAAGAAGAGATCCAAATAGATTATCATTTGGAACAAAAGAAGATAGGAGAAAATCAATAAATGAACTAAAAAGAAGAGCAGGAGTAGGAGCATATAATACAATAAAAGGAATAAAAACAGCAGCACCAGAATTAGGAAAGAAATTTGTACGTTCAGTAGGAAAAGGAGTAGTACAAGGAGCTGGAGCAGCATTTGTAGGAGCAGTAGGAGTAGCAGCAGGAGCAGCACTTACAGGAGATGCAGAACAATCAATAGGTATGGGAATTGCAGCAGCAACTGGAGGAGGAACTCTTACAGGTAGAGTATTTGAAGGTACAGTAGGAAAGAAAATACCAAAAAATGAACATACTACTAGAGAAATATTAGGAACAGCTAAATATGGAAGTGCAACAGATTATAAAAATGCAAAAGCAGATGCGGAACATTTAAGGAGTCAAGAACATAGAGACGAATATGAGAAATATTTTAAAGATGGAAAATATGCAATGTCAAAAGAAGAATTTGATAAAGCAACAAGAGAATATAGACAAGTAGGAATTACAGATACAAAGCAGATAAGAAAAGCATTACATCTAGAAGCACAATATGCAAAAAATGGTGGAGATAGAAAAGAAATAAGAGGAAAAGTACAAAATATAGCTCAAAGTTATGATGCAATTGATAGAAAAGCAGTTTATAATTCAGATGCAAAAGCAACAGAGGCAACATTAAAGAATATAGAAAGTCAAATAGCAAGTGGAGATGCAAAACAAAAAAGAGCAATTGCAAATGAAATATTACAAGGATATAGAGATTGGTATAATACTCCATAAATTTATACACTAGGAGGATAATAGAATGATTATAAAAAATAGTAACTTACGAAGAAACATATTCGAAAATAGATACAAGATACTAGCTATTATAGTCGCTATTATCCTTGTTCTATGTCTAATACGAATATTAAATGAATTTGCAAAAGGTGCAAACCAAAATAAAAACAAAAATACAATAAATACAAATTCTACAAGCAGTTATAAACCACAAGAAACAGCAGTTTTAGGAAGCAATGTTAAAGAAGAAAAACAAGAGCAAAATACAAAAGTTATGGACGAGTTTATAAAATACTGTAATTCAAAAGAAATAGAAAAAGCATATAACTTATTGACAGACGAATGTAAAGAAGAAAAATTCTCAAATAGTATAGAAAACTTTAAGAAAGATTATGTAGAAAAAATATTTACTACTACTAAAACCTATAATATGCAAGCTTGGATAAATTCAAGCAATCCTACGTATAAAGTAAGAATATTAAATGATGTACTCTCTACAGGAAGTACAGGAGAAGTAGTAGAGGACTATGTAACAATAGTAAAAGAAAATAATAACTACAAAATAAACTTAAACAGTTTTATTGGTAAAACAAATGTAAACAAACAAACCAAACAAGAAGATATTATAGTAACAGTTCTAGGAAAAGAAACCAATATGAACTATGAAATATATAACATTAAAGTAGAAAACAATACTAAAAATACAATATTACTAGATACAAAAGAAAAGTCAAAATCGGTATATGCAACAGGGTCAAATGGTGCAACGTATACAGCTTTTATGTATGAAATAGAAGACACTTTTTTAACAATAAAACCTCGTATATACAAAAATATAAGCATAAAAATAAATAAAATTTATAGTCCCAATATACAAGTAAACAAACTAACTTTTACAGATGTAATAACAAATTTAGAAGAATACAATAATACTGAAAATAAAAAAGACTATCCAAGAACAACAATTGAAGTGAATGTGTAGGAATAGTAGTATAAATTTTGAAGGAGGTGAGAATATGGAAGATCAAGAAAACGAAGAACAACAAGAACAAAGTGTAGGACACCAAATAGCAGAGCAGGGAAAGCAAATGGCTGAACAAGCTATAAAAGATGCAGGTGAACGAGTAGCAAAAGAAGTTGGAAAAAAAGTTGGAAAAGCAGTAGTAGGAGGAGCAAAAAAAGTTCTAACTAAAATTCTAATACCTATAGCGCCATACATTTTTGCAGCAATTGTAGCAATAATGTCAGTTCTTATGATATATGTTATTGTTGACAAAGTACGTGAAATTGGTAGTACGATTTTAAGCTCTATATCCACCTATATAATAGCGGGAGATAATGGACCAATAGCACCTAGCCCTAAAGAAATGATAGATTTGATTAATAAAGAATTAGAAGCAGCAAACATAGATAAAAAAGAATTATATTTAGGAAATAGTTTGCAAGCTGATTTGTATTTATATAAATTTATGTCAGCATCACTTGGAACACAGTTACCATATATAAAAGATAGTCCAGCGGATACGATGAAAGATATAGCTACAAAGGTTCTAATTCCAGGAGCAACAGCAGTAGATTTTATTAAAGATACATTTGGAGAAGAAGTACAAGGAATTGTAAAAATTAAAAGACAAACAGGAGATAGTACAATAGATTTAACATATAAAAAACACGATGACCTTGTAAAATTAATTGAAGAAAATGATACTTCAGCATTAAAATACTTTTCTTTAGATGAAGACTGGATGTTATGTGTGGCAAAATCTAGTAAAACGACATCTAAAGCACCAGATGGGACAACTGAGACAGAAACTACATTAGAAAAAGTAGAAATACCATATCAAACACTTATATCTGGATACAGTGTTCCGTTCGAATTCTTTATTACATTACAACAACTAAGTCAAAATGCAGAATATGTATCAGCAGTAGCAGATTTAGTTCAAGGTGGAGAAATTGAACTTACCATATTCGACACTACACAAGTAGTTACTACAGAAGAGACATATAGATATAAAATTAGAAGTAGATGGGTTGATGAAAAAGAAGTACCAAAGCAAAAATACGAAGGTGATGCTTCAAGTAGAAGCTTTAATAGAGAATCAGTTACAAGACTTGCTACAAGCACTACAAAGACAAAAGCACCAAATACAGGAACAACAACTAAAAACCCGACTAGCACATCAGGCACAAGTGGAGGAACAAGTACACCAAGTAAGGGAGAAAATAAAAATCCGGATAAAAACGAAGGAACAACTACACCAGGGAAAGGCGAAAATAAGAATCCAGATAAAAATGAAGGAACTACTACACCAGGAAAAGGTGAAAATAAGGATCCAGATAAAAACGAAGGAACTACTACACCAGATAAGGGAGAAAATAAAAATCCAGATAAAAATGAAAAGCCAGATAATAATCCAGATGAGAATCCAGATGAAAATGATGAGCCAGAAACAGAAATAAAAAGAACACAAAAAGATGAATTAAGTGAAGAAATAATAGAGACAACAATCACAACACAAGAAATAAATTCAATAACAGCGGTTGTTACAAAAGCAGATGTATGGGTAGTTAAACAAGAGGCAACTTACAAAAAAGACAAAACTACAGAATATCCATCAGGAGAAGATGGAATAGAAACACCTTTAGGAGACCAAGAGGGTGCAGATAAAGCTGAAGAGGTCGAAGAAGGTGAGTGGCAAGTTGAAAGAAGTGAAACTACAAAAGAAACAGTAGTAAAAGAAGAAATGCAATTAGAAACAAACAATGTACAAATAGATGAAAGTAAATTTTTAGGATTATGGAAAAGTATTTGGTTAGGAGAGTATATAGAGGGAGCATCATATGCACCAGACGGATTTTTAGTAAAATATAAAATTCCTAATAGAGTATTTAAATATGAATCACCAGTTGGAAATATCTTATCAAGTGAAGAATTACTATATGACCAACTAGAAAAATCAGAAAATACACAAATGCATGCTCAATTAATGAGATATTTGATACATTTCTATAAAACAGGTGAAAAATTAGATATAAGTGAACTCATAAGTATATTTGCGAGTACAGGATATGTAGAAGGAAGCTACACAGGACGGACTAGATGTACATAATGAACAATTATTCATTACAGATATAGAAGAATTAAAAAAAGCATTGCAAGAAGGATATTCAAATAGTGACAAACTAGTAGAAAATGCCCAAAGCTTTTTAGATATGCAAAACACATATAAAGTAAATGCCTTATTTGCAGCATCTGTATCAATTATAGAAACAGCAGGAGGAAACAGTGGTAACGCAATAAACTATACTGGAAGAGTAAATCCTAAAAATGGTAATGTATATCAAGCAGTGGGTTCTTACCAAGGAGAAATGTGGAATAACTGGTTTAACCAAAAAACATCTTCAACAACACATTATGGAATTATTCATAATGGAGAGGGAGAATCTCACTATAGAATTTTTGATTCGGTAGCAGAATCAATAAATGGATTTGGTGATAATATAGCAAATGGAAGTTATTATTACACTCAAAATAAATATACAATAGGAGCAATAGGCGCAACATATTGCCCAAATTCACCAGAATATCCAACACAAGCTGATGATTGGGTAAGAAATGTTATGTCGCAAATGAGCAAATTTTATCAAGTTGTTGGTATAGACATAACTGCGTATACAAGTCCTGTGGGAGGATTAACAGGAGCTGCAGGAGATGGCTATAGAGGAATATATACAACAGGCTCACGGAAAATCATTTGTTGAATACCTACAATACAAAGGACCATGGGCAGAAAATAAATATGCAAGTGGAACTATGCACCATAAGGGATGTTCTGTAACAAGTGTTGCAGTTATATTAAGTGGATATGGAATAGATAAAAACCCAGAAGATATTAGACCAAAAGACGGTACAATGATTAATATAACAAGTGTATTAGAACAACATGGATTAAAAGCAACAAGAGTAAATAAACCTTCTGCTGAAACAGTATTATCACATCTAAAAAATGGAGATGCAGTTATAATATATGCAGGAGGACCAAAAAAAGGATATAGTGGACAATGGAGTAGTACAACAGGACACTATTTCCCAGTACTAGAGGCAGATGGAACCAAAGGGTATGTATCAAATGTTGGATCAAGTACAAAAACTGGTTGGTTTGAAATGAGTACTATTTTAAAGGATAATATACAAGTAATATTTGTAAGTAAATAGTAATATGTGAGGGAATATATTATATTAAATAAAAAGGAGAAGAGATATGGAGAAAACGACTAAAATTATAGTAGCTATTATGATAGTAGTAATATTAATAATTATTATATCTGTAATACTACTTAATCTGAATAAAACTATAATAGATCAAGAACAAAAAGAAGAAGATAATCCAGAAACAGTCGCATTTACAGATATAGAAGAAATTAACAATAAAAATCTATTTTTCGAGATAGAATATAATATTAACCAATATTACCAATATGTACAAAGTGGAAATAGTATAGCAATAAACGCAATATCTAGAGAAAACATAGTAACACTAAAACATCAGGATTGTTATAATTTTAAAGCTAGTTCTATGTATGTATTAGATAAAGTATCTAATATAACAGTATATGTAGAAGGAATTACAAGAAAAGAAGGATTAGAGGATTTATATTATTTAGTTGTAAATATTGATTATTTAAATAATACTTTTGCAGTAACAAACTCAAGTAAGGAAGAATTCGAAAATGCAAAAAACAATATAACAGCATCAAAATACAAAGAAGACATAGTTATTGAACAAAACCTATACAATAGAATACAAGAAAAAAATATGACAGATTTTGAAATGTTGAAATATTATTTTGAAGACTATAAATATAAAGCACTTTATAAACAACAAGAAGCTTTTGCATTAATAGATAGTGAGTATAAACAAAAGAAATTTGGAAATAGCTTTGAAAAATATAAAGAATATATAAGCGACAATATAAACAGGCTAAGAGACGCAAATATAGTAAAACATAGAATTAATAAAAATGGTCAATATGGAACATATATAGCATATGACAATTACAATAACTACTATAAGATCATTGAAACAGGAATAAATGAATATACAATTATGTTAGATAATTATACAATAGAAGATAATGAACTTATAGAACAATACAACAAATTATCAGCAAAAGAAAAAGTACATACTAATATAGATAAAATAATAAAACTGATAAATGAAAAAAACTATTCTGAATTGTACAAATATTTAAATAGTAGTTTCAAAAATACATATTTCAAAACTGAGCAAGAATTTGAAAGATATATACAAAGAAAGTTCTTTGATAATAATATAGTAGGAGCAATAGAATTAGAAGAAGAAGGAGATGTGTATGTGGTTAAAATACCATATAAGGAAAGTTTAAGCACATCAGCAGAACAAGATGAAATAACTATTAATATGAGAATAAAAGAAGGAACACAGTTTGAAATTTCATTTAATATGCAATAATACTATCTAGATTGGGTAGCACGATATGTTACCCAATCTTAAATTTAATGTTAGGAGATAAGTATGAAAGAAACTATAGAAAAATTAAGAGAATTTAAAACTATACAAGAGAGTAACATAGAAAAAGGCGAAATTATAATAGATATAAGTTATTATGGAAAAATTGTATTATCAAAAAATGATTCAGATATTTCAAATGAAACAAAAGAAGATTTATATTTAGTAAAAAAAGAAACAAATGGAAAAACAGAAATTGAATTTAGAACAGATAAAGGAGTTATAGCAACTATTGGAGAAGAAGGGCAAATTCAAATAAGCCAAGAGTTTAAAGAATTAATAAATGAAAATGAATTTTTATTACAACTTAAAATTGTAATACCATTATCATTAGAAAAATTAGAAGAATTAGAAAAAGAACAAAATGATAAAACAGGTGAAAAAGAACAAACATCACAAATTGAAGAACAAATGGAAGAAAGAGAAGAAAAAAATATACCTAAAAAGTATATAGAAGATCCAAAAGATGTAAAAATAGATCCAACTAAAAAAATAACTGAAACAAAGAATTTTTATGATTTAGTACCAGAAGCAAAAGAAAATGGAGCAGTAGATGTAGTAGTAAGAAGAAAAGGTAACTTAACATTTGAATTCATTGGAATAAATAGTGCAGGTGAAGCGGTTAAGTTGCAAACATTAGAACAAACAGAAGGAACAAATCCAAGTAAAGAAATTGTAAAAATAAATGCCGATGGTTCAAGTGTAAAAAAAGACCAACTAAGTACAATACTTAAAATAAGAAATGGAGAAAACGAAGGAAATCAAAATGAAGGCTTTACAGTTAAATTAGGTGAATATGGCGTACCAGAAGTAAGCTATTATAGAAGGTCAAGTGAACTAAACGAATATTCAAGTATACCAGTAAATTTAGAAAATACAGATCAAAAAAGAACAGATAGAGATGTAAGAGAATATATGGAAAAAACAAGAAATATAACAACAAATGATAATATAGAAAGAGCAGAAGAAAGAATAAGTAGTAATGAATATAATGAAACAGAATTAGAAAATATAGACGATAACCCATATAATGATATAGAAGATTCTTCTGAAATACAAATAAGAAAAGCAGCTGCAAGATGTAAAATTAGTGTAGAAAAATTTAAAGAAGAATTAGAAAAACAATATGGAGACACATTAGAAGAAAAAATAGAAAATGCAGAAGATGAAATAAACGAACAATTTAGAGGAAGAAGCGGAAGATAAAAAATACACATAAAAATCACTTTTTTAAATACAATTAAAAAGGTGATTTTTTTATGAAAAAGATAATAACTATAATGATTATATTTATAGTAATACTTAACATTAATATAGTAGCATTTGCAGACGATTTAGATGAAGAAGATATAAATAATGAAGAACTAAAAGAAGAACTTTTAAATGTATCCACAAGTGTGGAAAACTTACCTAAAACAAATTCAAGGGCTGTATTAATATTTGATAGAACATCAAAAAAAGTAATGTATGAAAAAAATGGATATGTAAAAAAAGCAATGGCATCAACTACTAAAATAATGACAGCAATAATAGTTATAGAAAATGCTAATTTAACAGATACAGTAGAAATATCCAAAAAAGCAGGTGGAACAGGAGGCTCAAGACTTGGACTAAAAGCAAATGACAAAGTGACAGTAAATGATTTATTATATGGTTTAATGCTACGTTCTCGGAAATGATTCTGCAGTAGCACTTGCGGAATATGTAGGAGGAAGTGTTCAGGGATTTGCAGAATTAATGAATAAAAAAGCAAAAGAATTGGGGTTAGAAAATACTAATTTTGTAACCCCACATGGATTAGACCAAGATGAACATTATACAACAGCATATGAACTAGCAATAATTACAGATTATGCCCTAAAAGATAAAAAATTTGCACAGATTGTAAATACAAAACAAGTAACCATACATATAAATGGATATAGTAAAGAAATTGGTAATACAAACGAACTATTAGGAAATTTAAATGGTGTAGATGGAGTAAAAACAGGTTTTACCAACAATGCAGGAAGATGTCTTGTAACATCTACTACAAGAAATGGACATCAAATAATATGTGTTGTATTAGGTGCAGATACGAAAAAAATAAGAACTCAGGATAGTATAAAGCTAATAGAATATGCCTTTTCAAACTATGAATATATAAATATAAAAGAAAAAATAAATGAGCAATTTGAAAAGTGGGAAAAAGAAAATATAAAAAATATAGAAGTAATAAAAGGTAAAAACGAAACTCCTCAAATAAAATTGGATAATTTACAATTTGATAAAGTTCCAATAGACAAAAACAAGATAAAAGACTTAGAAGTACAAGTAATATGTAAAAATACTTTAGAAGCACCAATACAGGAAAATAGTATCATTGGTGAAGTTAAAGTTACAGTAAAAGAAGAAACAATAGCTACAGTTAATATATTATTAAAAGAAACAATAGAAAAAAAGAATATAATGAATTATTTACAACAATTTATAACAAATTACGATACTTATCTACAACAAGCAATTCAATAAATATAGCTACATTATGCAAATTAAATATATAACCTTTTGTAGTATTAAAGTAGTGCAAGTGAAGTAATATGCCAAAAGTCTCCGTCTCCAGTGACAACCTATTTACAAAAAGCAAAAAATGTGTAATAATATTACATATAATAAAAACAGGAGTGATAGAACTATGAGAATACTAAAAGAATTTAAAGTACCAAATTTCAAATTTCCGAAACTAAAAATGGAAGGAATATCTGAAATTGACGAAGTAAATATTGAAGAGCGGTAAAGAAAAAAATAAAAACATAAAATATGAAACAAAAAAATTTAAAACAATAAAAGAAATCTTTGAAAAATCAACTAAAGAATTTGAAAAAGAAGTATTTATATTAGAAAAATTCGACCATAAACAACCATATACAGAAATTACATATAAACAATTTAGGGAAGATGTAATAGGACTTGGAACAGGACTAAATAAAATTCTAGGTTTAAAAGATAAAAGAGTAATAGTAATAGGAGAAAATACATATCACTGGTATGTATCTTATATGGCAATGCTTTGTGGAACAGGAATAGCAGTACCTGTAGACAAAGAACTTCCAGCAAACGAAATAGAAAACGTAGTAAAAAGATCAAAAGCAAGTGCAATTATCTATTCAAAAAAGAAAGAAGAAGTAATCAAAAAAATAAAAGACAATTTACCAGATGTAGAATACTTTATTGAAATGAATTCTGATGAAGTTATAAATGGTAGAGATGTAGGAGCAAACTATATAATAGACCAAGGAAAAAGAATAGTAGACTCTGGAGATACAAGTTATATGGAAATTAGTATTGACCCAGAAGAATTTAAAGTTTTAATATTCACATCAGGAACAACATCTGGAGCAAAAGGAGTTATGATAAATAACAAAAACCTTGCACAAAATGTAAACGTAGTTGCAGCATATGTATACTTAAACGAAAACGATAGGCTATTTTCAGTGTTACCTCTACACCATACATATGAATCAAGTATAGGATTTTTATTACCAATGTCAGTTGGTGCTTCAATTGCAGTGTGTGAAGGCCTAAAACATATTTTACCAAACTTAAAAGAAACGAAACCAACAGCAATGCTTGCGGTACCATTATTAATAGAGAACTTATATAAAAAAATAAACGAAAACATAGTAAAAAGTAAAAAAGACAAGCTAGTAAAATCAATGATACATGTAACAAATGCCTTAAAAAATGTAAACGTAGATATAAAAAGAAAAGTATTTAAAGAAATATATGAAAACTTAGGAGGAAACATAAGAATAATAGTTTCAGCAGCAGCTCCAATAGATGCAAAAGTTGGAAAATGGGTACAAGATATAGGAATATCTTTCTTACAAGGATATGGATTAACAGAAACAGCACCAATAGCAGCTCTAACACCAGAATTCGACCCTAGAGTTGGTTCTGCACGGAAAAGCTGTAACATGTGCAGAACTTAAAATAGCAGATCCAAACGAAAAAGGTGAAGGCGAAGTATTAATAAAAAGTGATACATTAATGATTGGATACTACGAAGATGAAAAAGCAACAAATGAAGCAATAGAAATAATAGATGGAGAGAGATGGTTCCACGCAGGAGATATAGGATACTTAGATGAAGATGGATTCTTATATATAACAGGAAGAAGCAAAAATGTAATAGTAACACAAAATGGAAAAAACATTTACCCAGAAGAAATAGAATTAATGTTAGGAAACATAGAAGAAATAAAAGAATGTATGGTATATGGAAAAGAGCAAGTTGGTTCTAAAGAATTACTAATATCAGTAAAAGTAATACCAAACTTAGAAAAAATAGAAGAGAAATATGGTAAAGACCTAACAGAAGAAGAAATACATAAAATTATTTGGGAAGAAATTAAAAAGGTAAACAAAAAACTAACATCATACAAAGCAATAAAAAATCTAGAAATTAAAAAAGACGAATTTGAAAAAACAACAACTATGAAAATAAAAAGATTTGCAGAAATTGCAAAAGATAAAAAATAAAAAAGGGGGGCTTACATCCATCGATGTAAGCTCCCTTTTTTTATAGGATTAGTACCTGAAATTCTCTGCTGACTGGCGATCATTATTCACCATACCAACAAATTTACTAGGATCCTGCCTGCGTCCTCAAGCGGCCTGCATACTCAGCTCATTATTCGTATTCTGAAAAAATAAATGTTTCACTCTGATTATGAAATCTCCTTTCTAAACAAAGGTTAACAGTTACGAAAATAAACTAGGTAGGGCCTCTGGGACCTCTTTGAATAATTTCATTAATTATTCTCCGAAGCATAATGCCTCCTTACTACAGCCCATATAAAAGCGACTGTATAAAACAAAGGTTACCATTTACGCATACTATAATATCATACATTATGTAACTTGTCAATATAATTATGTAAAATTATTTGGAGGCGTAAACCAAATCAGAAGAACCTACAAAGTTAATAAAATAGCTGTATTCAGGACTTCGTACACATTAATGTACAGCTATTGTTATTTTATAAATCATTGTTTAATATTGTCTTAGAATAATGATTACGGTTCTATTAAGGAACATATTTAACAAAAACTCATTTAGAATAAATGCTAGATGTAGAAACTCCACCATCTACTGCATAAATTCCTCCTGTTACATATGAGGCGTCCTCACTACATAAAAAGGCAACTACATTTGCCACTTCATTTGGCGTTCCAATTCGTTTTATTGGAATTCTATTTTCACATTTTATTTTTTGTTCTTCACTTTTAAAACTTGTTTCCAATAATTCTGTTAAAATTGGACCTGGTAAAACACAATTAACTCTAACTCCTAAATTTGCATATTCTTGTGCTAAACATTTAGTAAACATTACAATTCCAGCTTTCGTTGTACAATATAAAGGTGATGTTAATTCTGGAACTAATCCCAAGCAAGATGCAATATTTACAATACAGCCTTTGTTTTCCTTTAACTTGTTAATTAAATTCCTTGTTACTTTGAATGTTCCCTTTATATTTACATCTACCATATTGTCTATATCTTCATCTGTTGTTTGTTCAATATACTTTTCAAAATATATTCCTGCATTATTAACTAATATATCTACTCTATCTATTAAATTAACAGCTTTTTTTATTTCATCATCTTTAGTTATATTTACTTTATAATACTCAAATGTAGATTTTGGTTCTTTTATATCAAATATAATTACTTTAGCTCCTAATTCGTTTAATTTATTTGCAATAGCTTCACCAATTCCATTGCTTCCACCTGTTACTATAGCTATTTTATCTTTTAAATTCATAACATATCACTCCTTAAAGTTAGTGCAAAAAACTATTTGATTTTTCTTAAAAATCTATGTATAATATGGATAGAAAATGAGAGTCACAGAAATGTGGCTATTACTATAAATTGTTTTAACAACACATTTCTACCAACGAAAGCAGAATGTGTTGTTTTTTATTGTTTATTAATCCACATTATGTATATAATACACAATAAGGCTACGTTTACAGTTAGGGAAATTCCCAAAGCATATATTAGAGTTAATATAAATTCCATAAACAACCACCTCCTTGCTCTCGAATGCATCGAGTATTGAAAGTGGTAGCCACAACATATCTACTATCTCGTTTCTATCTTTTACTACTATACTACATATTTTACAATAATACAAGCAAACAAAAATTTTGCATATTTTTGTATTAAGTAAAGTAATAAATTTAATTTATGAAATATGCTATCAAAAAAATTTAAACAAAAAGTAATAAAATACTAAGTGATAAGCTAGATAAACTTTAACTTATCTGAATTTTTAATTTTTTAATCTCTGAAAGCATTGAAAATACTGCATTCTTATTTCAAAATAAAATATGTACAAAAGCCGAGAAAGTATTGATATTTCAACATTTTCTCGGCTTTTATTTGGAGGCGTTGGGCGGATTCGGACCGCCGAATCAGAGTTTTGCAGACTCGTGCCTTACCACTTGGCTACAACGCCATATATTAAATTATATGATTACATTATAAAAATAGTACCAAAATAAAAAATAAAAGTCTTAATATCACAAAAAATTTGGAGGCGACACCCGGATTTGAACCGGGGATCAGAGTTTTGCAGACTCGTGCCTTACCACTTGGCTATATCGCCAAACAGTGTAATATTAAGACTTTTATTTTGGAGCAGGTAACGAGAATCGGACTCGTGACTAAACCTTGGCAAGGTCTCGTTTTACCACTAAACTATACCTGCAAATTATTAAATTTTCAAAAATCAAACCTTTTCAAAAGAAAATTCTAATAGAAGAGATACTCTTGAATACAGTAGTAATATAATAACAGAAAAACATATATAAGTCAATATAGAATGAATAAAAAATGCTATAAAATTCATTGCTACCTACGCACATAAAGATTTTTTATCATATTTTACATAAATTGTTGAAAATGTTTCAAAAATGTTATATAATTGTAATATATGGCTATTTTTTTATAGAAACCTAGAAATTGAGCCTCCGTAGGCCAATTTTTTCTATAAAAATGATTGCCCAAAAACTGGAAAAAACTACTATTGACTTTATAAAATAAGAAAAGTAGAATATAAATAGTAACACTATATTTAAAGGAAGGTAAAAATATGAACATAAAAAAAGTTATTGGAATGTTAATTTTAATTATAACTTTAATGGTAGCTATGGTGATAAATATAAATTCATATGCTGCTGAATCAAGTTATTATTTAGGAATTACAAATGTAAGAGAATCAGGAGGAGCTTATGGTATAGGAGCTAAAACAACAGGTGGAGTTGAAAAGAAAATATGGAAAATAGTATCATATCCTACAGCTAATAGTAATCAACCTAATTATAGTAATTCAATATACTGTATTAAAGCTGAACATGGATTTGCAAATGAAGCACATCAAAATACATTAACTAGTCATCCACTATATCAAACAAGATATAATATGAAAACTGAAAAAGCACAAGTAATTGAAAAACTAAATGCCATCAATTCAAAATTAAGTGATACACAAATGTCTGATGAAACTTATAATAAGATTATGTGGATTATTGACCATATGTATATAGCAAACTCAGCTAATGCTGCACAAGACAAACAAGCTTTATTACAAGCAGCAGGTATAACAGATGATTTTATAGATGAAAATGGAAATCCAGTAATATTATTAACAGATGATGATATAGATGTAGTACAACAATTAGCATTATGGTATTTTACAAATCCCAATAATGAAAACTATCATAAAAATGATAGTTCTGGAAATCCAGTGTGTCCAATACTATACTTTAATAACTTAAATGGAAAAGATGAAAACTATAATACATTTGATGCGTTATATGATAATAGAGAAGAAGGTATAAGAACAGGAACTTTGCGTCAAAATCAAATAAGTTATTTATATAGATACTTTATAAAAAATGCTAACCCAAACTATGTATCAAGTAATTCAGTTACATCACCAATAACATTAAATAAATCAAATTTTAAAGTAGAACAAGTTGGAGAAGAATATATTATAGGTCCATTAAATATTAATATTGATACTTCAAGAAATTACAATATAACAGAACTAGTATTTAAAGATCAAAACGGAAATGTAATAGCATTAACAGGAGAAAATAAATTATTAAATGCTAATAAGCAAGTAGTTAATAGTGGAAACATCCAAGATGTAACTCAACAAGATTTTTACATATCACTGCCAATAACAACTAAAATAACAAAAGTATCTTTTAATATAAAAGCCAATTATAATGCAATAGATGCAACATACTATACAACAAATACAGCAACATATTTAGATGCTCAACCAGTTGTACTTGTTGAAAAACAAACCAAAAATTATAATGATAATGTAGAGGGAATCTTACCAGCACCAAGACAAATAGATTTAAGTTTAAGAAAATCAATTACCAAAATAAATGGAGTAGCACCAACTGTTTCAAGATTACCAGTAGTAGACGTTACTAATCTAGAAAATGGAACTGAAACAACAGCAACATATAATCATCCAAAAAATGCATTAAGAGTAGATACAAACAATCTTATAGAATATACATTAACAGTATACAATGAAGGAAAAAAAGATGGATATGCAGCTGAGATAAAAGACTACTTACCAGAAGGAATAGAATTTGTAGGATTGGTATCACCACAAAATAAATATACAGCAAGTGCAGTAAAAAATGCAGATGGAACAACTACTGTAACAATAACAAATACAGGAAAAACAGTATTAAACAAATACGTAAGCGGAACACCAGAAAACGAAGCATTTACAATAAGATGTAAAATTACAAAAGAAGCGACAACACAAGATCAAAGATTAGTAAATATAGCAGAAATAACAAAATACTTTGATAGTGAAAGCAATATAGAAAAGAGTCAAGATATAGATTCTACTATAAAAAACTTCCCGGATGATAAGAAAAATAATTCTTACAATGGAAATGGACAAATTGGAAACTATGTACCAGGTGTGGAAGATGATGATGATTTTGAACCAGTAATATTACCAGGAAAATACTTTGATTTGAGTTTAAGAAAATTTGTTACAAAAATAAATGGTGAAAACCTACAAACAAGTAGAGAACCAGTAGTAGATTTAACAAAACTAATTTCAGGTGAGAGCACAACTGCTACATATAATCATCCAAAAGCACCAATATCAGTAAAAATAGGAGATATAGTAACATATACAATACGTGTATATAACGAAGGTCAATTTGATGGATATGCAACAGAAATTACAGACCATTTACCAGAAATGTTAGAATTCTTACAAGAAGATGAAGAAAACATATCAAATGGTTGGGTATACGATGAAAATGATTTAAGCTTAAGAACAATAAAAACAAACCATTTATCAAAAGATATGGATGAAGACAATATAATAAAAGCATTTGATGGAAAAGCACTTGATTATAAAGATATAACAGTAAAATGTAGGGTAAAATCTACTGCTACATCAGGAGATAAAATAACAAACATAGCTGATATAACAGATTATACAGATAAAAATGGAAACACTATAATAGATAGAGATTCTAAAAAAGATAATGTAAAATTACCAACAGATGAAGAATTACCAAACTACAAAGATGATGAAATAGAAAAAGGAGATAAGTACATACCAGGTGGGGAAGATGATGACGATTTTGAAAAACTAAAAATACAAGTATTTGATTTAGCTTTAAGAAAATTCATCACAGCAGTAGATAATAAAAGTGTAACTTCAAGAATACCAGTACCTACAATGGGTGAACAAGGAAATATTAAATATAACCATACAAAAGAACCAGTGGAAGTACAAAACGGAAATATAGTAACATACACATTAAGGATATTTAATGAGGGAGATATATCAGGTTATGCAAGTAAAATAACAGATGATTTACCAGAAGGATTATTATTCTTACCAGATAATGAGCTAAATAAGATTTACCGTTGGAAAATGATAGATAAAGATGGAAATGAAACAGATGATATATCAAAAGCAGTAAAAGTAACAACAGATTATCTATCTAAGGAACAAGAAAAAGAAGCGGGTTCAAACTTAATAAAAGCATTTGATAAAGAAATAGGCATAACAAGTGAAAATCCAGACTACAAAGACATAAAAATTTCATTTAAAGTAATAGAACCAAGTACATCAATTAGAATACTAACAAATATTGCACAAATTTCAGATGACCAAGATGAAAACGGAAATCCAATAGACGATGTGGACTCTACCCCAGGAAATGATAATATGGAAGAAGATGACATCGATGTAGAGCATATAAAATTAGTATACTTTGATTTAGCATTAAGAAAATTCATAACAAAAGTAGATAATTTAGAAATAAACAATAGATATCCAGTTCTTTCTATGGGTGAACAAGGAAATATCAAATACACACATACAAAAGAGCCAGTAGAAGTAGAAAACGGAAATATAGTAACATATACAATTAGAGTATATAATGAAGGAAAAATGGCAGGATATGCAGCTGAAGTAACAGATAATTTACCAGAAGGATTAAAATATCTACCAGAAAATGAACTAAACAAAACTTACCGTTGGAAAATGATAGATGAAGATGGAAATGAAACAGATGATGTAACAAAAGCAGTAAAAATAACAACAGATTATCTATCTAAGGAACAAGAAAAAGAAGATGGAGAAAACCTAATAAAAGCATTTGATAGTATACTAGGAATTACAGATAATAACCCAGACTATAGAGATGTAAAAATAGCCTTCAAAGTAACAGAACCAAATACATCAGATAGAATATTAATAAACACAGCAGAAATCTCAGAAGACACAGATAAAGAAGGAGATCCAGTAGAGGATGTAGATTCAACACCAGACAATGATAAAGAAGGAGAAGATGACATCGATATAGAAAAGGTGAAAGTAAAATACTTCGATTTAGCACTAAAAAAATGGGTAACTCAAAGTATAGTGATAGAAGATGGAAAACAAACTGTAACAAATACAGGACATACTGGAGATGAAAATCCAGAGCCAGTAGTAAAAGTGGATTTAAAAGATAAAAAGATAAACAAAGTTACAGTAAAATTCAGATATAAAATAAGAGTAACAAATGAAGGACAAATAGAAGGATATGTAAAAGAAATAAAAGATTACATACCAGCAGGACTAAAATTTGTAAAAGAAGATAACCCAGACTGGACAGAAGTAAAAGAAGGTGTAGTTGCTACAACAAAACTAGAAAACACATTACTAAGACCAGGAGAAAGTGCAACAGTTGAAATTCTATTAACATGGATAAATGGTACAGACAACTTAGGAAAGAAAGTAAATATAGCAGAAATTAGTAAAGACCATAATAATAGTAATACACCAGATATAGATTCAACACCAGACAACTTTAAACCTGGAGAAGACGATATAGATGAAGCACCAGTAATTCTATCAGTAAAAACAGGAGAGACAACAGTTTATATAGGATTAACAACAATAGTGTTAGTAACATTAGCAGGTGGAGTATACTTAATCAAAAAATATGTATTATAATTGATGGATAATACAATAAAAGGATAGCTTAAATGCTATCCTTTTACAATCTATATTAAAGCACAATAAATTTCTATAAAACTTACTAAATTAACATTTACAAAGAAAATTTCATATGATAAAATAACAAAAGTAGAATATAAATATATTCTACTTTTAATGTATACCAATATAAAGTGGTGATAGTATGAAAAAATTTACAAAAATGGAAGGGCTAGGGAATGACTATATTTATATGGACTGCACTGTAAGTGGAGAACCAGAGAATATAGCTTCACTAGCTCAAATTGTTAGCAATAGGCACTTTGGAGTCGGAGGAGATGGGTTAATTCTAATTTGTAAAAGTGATATAGCAGACTTTAAAATGAGAATGTTTAATGCTGACGGAAGTGAGGCCCAGATGTGTGGGAACGGTATTAGATGTGTTGGAAAATTTGTATATGATAAAGGATTGACAAATAAAACTAATCTAAAAATTGAAACACTAGCAGGAATAAAGGGACTCAAATTAAATGTACTAAATAACAAAGCCCAAACAATAGAAGTAGATATGGGAGAACCAATTTTAGATGCAGAAAAAATTCCTGTTATATCAAATGAAAACCCAGTAAAAAATCTAGAAATAAAAGTACTAGATAAAAATTTCGAATTTACTTGTGTATCTATGGGTAATCCACATGCAGTTACTTTAGTAGAAAATGTAAAAGAATTTGATGTAGAAAAATACGGTAGCATACTAGAAGTAGATAAACATTTTCCTGAAAAAGCAAACATAGAATTTATAGAAATTGAAGATAAAAAATATGTAAAAATGAGAGTATGGGAAAGAGGAACAGGTGAAACTTTAGCTTGTGGAACAGGAGCCTGTGCAGTGGCTGTAAGCTGTATATTAAATGGGTATACAGAAAATGAAGTTACTGTAAAACTATTAGGTGGAGATTTGAAAATTGTATGGAACAAAGAAAATAACCACGTATATATGACAGGTCCTGCAAGAACAGTTTTCGATGGAGAAATAGAGGATTTTAATGTATAAAATAAATTATATAATCTTGGCAAATTAAATATAATTACGTTACTTCACGTGAGAGGACTGCAAAGAATAAATTAAAAAGAAAAGAGGAAAAATTATGATAACAATAAATGAAAATTATTTAAAATTACAAGACAGTTACCTATTTTCTACAATAGCAAAAAAAGTAGCTGAATTTAGCAAAAACAATCCAGACAAAAAAGTAATAAAATTAGGAATAGGGGATGTAACAAGACCTATAATTCCAGCTGTTTGTGATGCAATGCATAAAGCAACAGATGAAATGAGTGATATAAAAACATTTAGAGGATATGGACCAGAACAAGGATATGACTTCTTAAGAGAAAAAATAGTAGAATTTGATTATAAAAGAAGAGGAATAGATATTGAAGTAGACGAAATATTCGTATCAGATGGAGCAAAATGCGATACAGGAAACATTGGTGAAATATTTGGGATAGACAATGTAATAGCAATAACAGACCCAGTATATCCAGTATATTTAGATACAAATATAATGGCTGGAAGAACAGGAACATATGATAAAGAAAAAGATCAATATGAAGGAGTAGTATACATACCGCAGGCTTGCGAAAATGGATTTGTACCAGAACTACCAACCAAAAAAGTAGATATGATATATCTATGTTTCCCAAATAATCCAACAGGAACAGTATTAACAAAAGAGCAACTTTCAAAATGGGTAGAATATGCAATAGAGAATAAATCAATAATATTATTTGACTCAGCATATGAAGCCTTTATTACAGAGCCAGATGTACCACATAGTATATATGAAATAGAAGGAGCAAAGAAAGTAGCAATAGAATTTAGAAGCTTCTCAAAAACAGCAGGATTTACAGGTGTGAGATGCGCATACACAGTAGTTCCAAAAGAACTAAAAGCATATACAGGAAAAGGTGAAGAAGTAGCATTAAATAAATTATGGAATAGACGTCAATGTACAAAATTTAATGGAGTTCCATATATAACACAAAGAGCAGCAGAAGCAGTATATACAGAACTTGGGCAAGAACAAATAAAAGAAAATATAAACTACTATCTAGAAAATGCAAAAATTATTTTAGAAGGTTTAAAAGAAGCAGGATATGAAGTATTTGGTGGAAAAAATGCACCATACATTTGGTTAAAAGTACCAAATGGATATACTTCATGGGAATTCTTTGATTATTTATTAGAAAAAGCAAATGTAGTAGGAACACCAGGAGTAGGCTTTGGACCAAGTGGAGAAGGATACTTTAGACTAACTGCATTTGGTTCAAGAGAAAACACAATCGAAGCAATAGAAAGAATAAAAAACATATAAAAGTTGGCAAAAAGTATTTACTTTTTTGAAATGTGTGATATAATATAAATATAAAAAAGAGAAAAAGGTTTACACCTTTTCCTTATCTGTGTTAGAGTTGAAGTCCTTGTTTGGTGCGACTTCAATTCTTTTTCTATGTATACGAATACTATAACCGAACAGACGCGATTAAAGATACTGTAATACCAATAGAAAGAATCACTAATGTTATACCAATGCACAATTCCATTTACCTCACCTCCTATAATAGCATATTTAACATTACAATTTAGTAATGCTAATAAATACCATAATAGAGTTATGGTGAGGACTCTAACAACAAAGTTAATTTAACACAATTAATGCAAAAAGTCAATATAATTTTTCAAAAAAACAAAAACAATTTTCACAAAAACTTCACATTAGAAATATTGACAAATGGCACTGTATCACATATGATAATAAGATACAGTGTTTTATTATATTACTCGCTTGGAGCGTATTATAAATAAAGTAATAAAGAAAGAGGAATAAATAAATGTTTAAAGTATTAAAAAATTTAAAGAAATCTTGGATATCTGTAGTAGCAATAGTAATATTACTATGTGTTCAAGCATGGGCAGATTTAGAATTACCAAGTTATACATCTAAAATAGTAGATACAGGAATTGTCACACGGAAATACAGAGTACATATTAAACACAGGATTACAAATGCTTGGAATAGCAGCAATAAGCATGTTATCAGCAGTATGTATAATGTTATTATCATCAAGAGTAGCGGCAAACTTAGGAAGAACTCTTAGAGAGAAGGTATTCAAAAAAGTATTAAGCTTTAGTACAGAAGAATTCACAAACTTTTCAACAGCGTCACTAATAACACGTAGCACAAACGATATTCAACAAATACAAATGTTAATAAGTATGTTATTTAGAGTAGTAGTATATGCACCAATAATGGGTATAGGAGGATTTATAAGAGTATTTGCAAATTCGAACACAAGTATGGCTTGGATAATAGGTCTTGCAGTAATATGTGTTATAGGAATAATACTTGTACTATTTATAGTTGCAATGCCAAAATTTAAGAAACTACAAGATTTAATAGATAAATTAAACTTAGTATCACGTGAAATATTAACAGGATTACCTGTAATTAGAGCATTTCACACAGAATCAAGAGAAGAAGAAAGATTTGACCAAGCAAATGCAAACTTGATGAAAACAAATATATTTGTAAATAGATCAATGAGTATAATGATGCCAGGATTAATGTTCGTTATGAACTCAGTTATGTTATTAATAATATGGGTTGGAGGTCATAATGTAGATGCAGGAATAATGCAAGTAGGAGATATAATGGCATTTATCCAATACACAATGCAAATAATAATGAGCTTTTTAATGATTTCAATGATATCAATTATGCTACCAAGAGCTAGTGTATCAGCAAGACGTATTAATGAAGTACTAGAAACGAAACCAAGAATAAAAGATTCATCAAATCCAAAAGAATTTGATAACAAAAAGAAAGGATTAGTAGAATTTAAAAACGTATCATTTAGATATCCAGATGCAGACCAAGAACTATTAACAGATATAACATTTAAAGCAGATCCTGGAAAAACTACTGCAATAATAGGAAGTACAGGGTCACGGAAAATCTACAATAGTAAATCTTATCCCACGTTTTTATGATGTAACAGGTGGAGAACTATTAATAGATGGGATAAATATAAAAGAAGCCTCTCGGAAAAGAATTAAGAGAAAAGATAGGATTTGTACCACAAAAAGGAGTTCTATTTTCTGGAACAATAGAATCAAACATAAAATATTCAAATCCTGAAATGAGCGACGAATTAATGCAAAAAGCAGCAAGTATAGCACAAGCAACAGAATTTATAGAAGCAAAAGAGAATAAATACAAAAGTGAAATAGCTCAAGGGGGATCTAACGTATCAGGAGGACAAAAACAACGTTTATCAATAGCAAGAGCAATTGCAAAAGATCCAGAAATATTTGTGTTTGACGACAGCTTCTCGGCATTAGATTTAAAAACAGATTTAAAATTAAGAACAGAACTTGCAGAGATAACAAAAGATAAAACAGTAATAATAGTAGCACAAAGAATAAGTACTATATTAAATGCAGACCAAATAATAGTACTAGACGAAGGAAAAATAGTAGGAATAGGAACACATAAGGAATTGATGGAGAATTGTGAAACATATTCACAAATTGCATTATCTCAATTATCAAAAGAAGAATTGGAATAAGTGTATATAGAAAAATCAAGAAAGGAGCAACAAATGGCACAAAATAGAAGAGGACCAATGGGAGGACCAGGGAGAGGTCCTGTGGCTTTCGAAAAAGCAAATGACTTTAAAGGAACAACCAAAAAATTAGTAAAAGATTATTTATCAAAATATAAAATAGCATTAATTATAGTAATAATATTTGCAGTAGGAAGTACAATATTTCAGGTAGTAGGACCAAAAATATTAGGAAATGCAACTACAGAAATATTTAATGGAATAATAAGTAAACTATCTGGAGGGCCAGGAATAAACTTTGAAAACATTTTAAAAATACTTCTAACTCTATTATCACTATACTTGATAAGTGCACTATTCTCACTAATTCAAGGCTTTACAATGACTGGAATTTCTCAAAAATTAACATATAAACTAAGAAATGATATAGTAGTTAAAATAAATAAGTTACCAATGAGATATTTCGATAAAAGAACAAATGGAGAAGTATTATCAGTAATAACAAACGATATAGACACTTTGAGCCAAAATCTAAATCAAAGTATTACACAAATAATAACAGCAATATGTACGTTAATAGGAATACTAATAATGATGTTTTCAATAAGCTGGGAAATGACACTTGTGTCTTTAATAATACTTCCAATAACAGTAGGTATAGTCGGAAAAATAGTAGGGAAATCTCAAAAATACTTTGCAAGACAGCAAGATTACTTGGGACATGTAAATGGTCAAGTAGAAGAGGTTTATGGTGGACATACGATAGTAAAAGCATTTAATGGAGAAGAACAAGCAATAAAAGAATTTGAAAGAGCAAACAAAGAACTATATAAATCTGGATGGAAATCACAATTCCTATCAGGACTTATGCACCCAATAATGAATTTTATAGGTAATATTGGTTATGTTGCAGTAGCAATACTGGGAGGATATTTTGCAATAAATGGAAGAATAACAGTAGGAAACATACAAAGCTTTATACAATATAATAAACAATTTACTCAGCCAATAATGCAAATTGCACAAATATCAAGTATGTTACAATCAATGGTTGCAGCAGCAGAAAGAGTTTTTAAATTTTTAGAAGAAGAGGAAGAAAAAACTGATGTAGAAAATCCAGTATCAACTGAAAATTTAAAAGGAAATGTAACTTTTGATCATGTTAAATTTGGATATGATGATGACAGAATAATAATAAACGACTTTAATGCTAATATTAAAGATGGTCAAAAAATAGCAATAGTAGGTCCAACAGGAGCTGGAAAAACCACAATGGTAAAACTACTAATGAGATTTTATGATGTAAATAGCGGTAAAATCTTAATAGATGGTTATAACATAAAAGACTTTAAACGTGGAGAACTACGTAAAATGTTTGGAATGGTATTACAAGATACATGGTTATTTGGTGGAACAATAAAAGATAATATTAAATATTCCAATCCAGAAGCAAGTGATGCTGATGTGATAGAAGCGGCAAAGTCCGCACATGTACACCACTTTATAAAAACATTACCAAAATCATATGATATGGTTATAAATGAAGAATCATCAAACATATCAGCAGGACAAAAACAATTATTAACAATAGCGCGTGTAATATTAGCAGACCCCAAAATTTTAATATTAGATGAAGCAACTAGCTCAATAGATACACGTACAGAGATTGAGATACAATCTGCAATGGATAACTTAATGAAAGGTAGAACAAGTTTTATAATAGCACATAGGCTTTCAACAATAAAAAATGCAGATTTAATTTTAGTAATGAATCATGGAGATATAGTAGAACAAGGAACGCATGAAGAATTGCTAGAAAAAGGAGGCTTCTACAGCGACTTATATAACTCACAATTTGAAGAATCAGAAGAATAAAATGTCATAATATGTCGAAAGAAAATGCTTGACTATAGATATATAATAATATAATATATTACTTATATATCTATAGTTTTTTTCATTAAATTTTAATCAGGTTTTTTTATAATCTAAAAGCCAAAATCACTTGAAAAACAAAATATAAACTGTTATAATAGGAGGTGAGAGAATGCCACTTATTTCACAATTTTATGGAATTTTTATATACATGTATAAAGAAATTGGAGGACATCATAATAAACCACATATACATGTAAAATATAATGAGTATGAAATGTCTGTTAGTTTAAATGGAGAAGTTTTAGATGGAAAAATTCCTAGAAAACAAAGAAAATTAGTAGAAGCTTGGATTATTATACATAAAGATGATTTAAAATATGTATGGGATAGATATTGCAATGAAGGAGATATAATAAAAATAAAAGGATTGGAGTGATGTCTTATGAAACCAAAAGCTATAGATGTAAAACCTTTAGATAATTATATGTTAGAGATAGTATTTAATAACGGAGAAAAAGGGATATTTGATGTAAAACCATACTTAAAATATAAACCGTTTGAAAAGTTAAATGATATAAAAGTATTTAATACAGTAAAAATTGGAGGGCTATCAATTGAATGGGAAAACGGTGAAGATATTTGTCCTGATGAATTATATAATAATAGTAAAAAAATATAAGAAAGTGAGACTAATTCACTTTCTTATGTTTTATACCATAATTTTCTCTTCATAAACTTATAAAACTCATTAGGATTACCAACAGAAAAGGCATCTTTTGCGAGTACAAAAGAATAGTTCTTATTTATATAAAGATAAAAATAATTTTCAGTTTCAAAAACTTTATATAGTTTATAATAATTAAGCTTAATATCATTCTTAGAATTTTTTATAGTCATATACTTATCATAAAAAGAATAAGTATTTTTCATTTGATTTTTTACTTTGCTACTACTAGCCTCTTTTTTAACAAAAAAAGTAGGATGAAATACTCTCCAAAATAAAAATATTCCCATAAAAAAAACAAAGCAAATACCAAGAAGAATATTAGAATATCTAAATTGTAAAACCATACAAAAAACTATCAAAAGTAAGATAAACAAAGTATATAAATTATACTTCATATTATATTTCTTATTGTGAAAATCAACAAACTCTCTATACAAATCTATATTATATGTAGTAGTATTCTCAAATAATTTTTCCATATTAAATAAATCCTTTTTTATAATTTATAGTCAATAATCTTACTGTTCAGTCTATAGCCGCTCTCAATAGTTTAATTTTGAACAGTAACTTAAGAATTACTTGCTCATACATATTATACTAAACAATTGACTAAAAAATAACAAATGTAACTAAAAAGTAACAAAAAAATAATAAAATCTACATAATAGTAAAAAAAGCATATTTTGCAACAAAAAATGGCTATAGCACTTACAAACATATGAGTTTTGCCGTTTAAAACTTAAGTAAAATAGTGTATTATAGTATTGGCAAAATTAGTCTTAAAATCATACAAAAGAAAGGAAAAGAGAGTAGTGAAAAAAGTACTTTTAAAAACACTAAAGAAATATAGATTAACAACATTTTTAACAGTATTTTTTATAATGTTAAACATTTATTTTTTAACATATCCGCCAAAGATAATAGGAAAAATAGTAGACCTTTTATATAACATAGAAGCAAATAAAGAGCAAATATTTACGTACACATTTTATTTATTGGGAATATGCGTAGTTTTACTCGCAGTTCGAATGCCTTGGAGATGGCTTGTAGGGTATGTCCCAAGAAGTATTGAAAGAGATATAAAAGATAGACTATTTGAACAATTTATGAAAATAAAAATGACAAGTATTCAAAATATTAAAAACGGAGAATTAATGTCATATTTTGTAAAAGATGTTAGTGAAATAAGAGCATTTATATATAGACTTATTTCTTATGGAACTAGATTTATATTTACAATGATTATTGCTACATATACAATGATGTCAGGAGTAAATATAGTTTTAACTGTAATAACACTATGTCCTATAATTATAACTTTATTTATTATTATAAAAATAAAAATGTACTTAGAGCAAAGTTTTAAAAAATCACAAAAGTATTTTACAGAACTTTCAGAATTTGTACAAGAAAGTACTGATGCGATAAGAACAACAAAAGCATATACAGGTGAAACAAATCAATTAAAAGAATTTATAAGAAAAAATAGACGTTTAAGAGAAGCAAATAATGCAGTAGATGTTCATTCTACATTGTTATCAACTTGTTTAAATATTGGATTTGGTCTATGTTATGGAATATCTTTATTATATGGTTCAAAATTAGTATTAGAGGGTAGCATTTCAATAGGAGATTTTGTTGCATTTAACGGTTATATTGGATTATTTGTGGGTCCAGTATCATAGTTACCTTCAGTTATTTCAAGATATAAAAGAGCGGAGCTTTCATATAAGAGATTAGATAAAGTATTTAATTTAGAACGTGAAAAAATTTCAGTGAAAGGCAATTTACAAAATGAAGAAGGTATATCACGGAAATATTGAAATAAAAGATTTAACATTCAATTATCCAGATCATATAGAAACAGTGTTAAATAATATAAATGTAACAGTAAATAAAGGAGAAACTTTAGGAATAATAGGAACAATAGGAAGCGGAAAAACAACACTTATGAATTTACTATTAAGACTATATCCAGTACAAAATGGTAAAATATTTATAGATGGAGAAGATATAAACAACATACCATTAAAAATATTAAGAGATAACATATGCTATATAACACAGGACAACTTCCTATTTTCAACAACTTTTAGAGAAAATGTAAAACTATTTAAAGATGGGTTTGGAGAAGAAGAAATAAAAGAAAGTACAAGAAATGCAATGATATATGACGATATAGAAAAAATGCAAAATGGAATAGATACAATAATTGGAGAAAGAGGTGGAGACCTTTCAGGAGGGCAAAAACAAAGAGTGGTAATATCAAGAGCTTTCTTAAACAAAAGTAATATTGTTATATTTGATGATACTTTCTCAGCATTAGATAATAGAACAGAACAAATGGTATTAAACAATGTAAAAAAACTTGTAAAAGACAAAACATGTATAATTATCTCAAATAGAATATCAGATATAAAAGATGCAAATAAAATAATAGTACTAGATGCAGGAAATATAATAGAAACAGGAACGCACGAAACACTATTACAAGAAAAAGGAAAATATTACGAATTCTATAAACAACAATCAGCCAAAAGTGAAATGGCATTAAATTAAGTGACACAAATCAGCGTGAAGTAGGTAATATATTTATTTTTTTAGAAGTGGAGTACGCGGAATCTCCAGAGCCCGTGGCTAGTGTCGGAACTTTAAAAAAATAAATATATTATCTACTGGAAGCGGATCTGAAAAAGTTAAGGAGAAAAAACCAATGAAAAACAAAACATTACATAGAGTTTATGAGATGGCAAAACCGTATAGAAAAACAATTATAATAGTAACCATATTATCCCTAATAATAGGAGTAATAGAAATGGTAAAGCCATACTTAATCAAAGTAGTAATTGATGAATATTTAAAATTTGGAGTCTACCAAAAAGGGATATTAACAATAGGAACAATAGGCGCAATATACATAGCATTAGTAACAATAGGAAATATAATAGACTTTACGACAAGTACTACTACTAATATGATGGGTGAAAATGTAATCTACACATTAAGAAATAGACTATATAAATATACTCAAAATGCAGGAATTCCATTTCACGATAAAACTCCAGCAGGTAAATTATTTGTAAGAATAACAAATGATGTAGAAGATGTATCAACATTATTTAAAGATGTACTAACCACATTTTTTAAAGATATAATATTAATAATAATACTAGCAGGAGTAATGATTTATTTAAGTGCAAAATTAAGTATGTTAGCTTTCATTGTAATACCATTTATAATCATATTTTCAATAACTTTAACAAAATTATTAAATAAAATATATGATAAATCAAAAAAAATAAAAACAAATTTAAACACATTTTTAGCAGAATCAATTTATGGAGCAAAACTAATAAAAATCTTTAACATACAAAGAGAAAAACAAATTGAATGTGAAAAATTAACAAACGATTATAGAAATTCAAGACTACCTGGAGGAATAATAGAAGGACTACTTCCAGCATTAATGACAATACTAGAAAATTTAGCAATTTCAATAATAGTATGGACATGTGTTAATCATTGGTTAGGAATAGATATTGAAGTAGGTTTAATATATGTATTTATTACATACATTAAGCAACTATTTGAGCCAATAACTAGAATAATAGACAACATAGAAGTAGTGCAAGAAGCTTTTGTATCAATAAATAAAATATATGATATATTAGATCATAAAGAATACTTAGAGGACTTAGAAACAGGAATAGAACTAAAAGATGTAAAAGGAAAAATTGAATTTAAAAATGTATGGTTTTCATACGATAATAAAAATTGGGTACTAAAGAATATAAGTTTTACAATAGAACCAGGAGAAAGTGTAGCACTAGTTGGAAAAACAGGGTGTGGAAAAACAACCATAACAAACCTAATAAATAGATTTTACGAGATACAGCAAGGTGAAATTTTACTAGATGGAATAAATATAAAAAATATTAATAAAAGAAGCTTAAGAAAGAATATTGGAATAATTTTGCAAGATCCATTCATATTTGCAAGAGATATTAAAAATAATATAAAACTAAATTCAAATATACCAGAAGAAGATATACTAGAAGCAATAAAACTATCATCAGCAGAAGAATTTGTAAACTCGTTACCAAATGGAATAGATGAAGTAGCAAAAGAAAGAGGATCATCATTCTCAAGTGGGCAAAAACAGCTACTTGCATTTGCAAGAATATTTGCACACAATCCATCAATTTTTGTATTAGATGAAGCAACAGCAAACATAGATACACACACAGAAAGTTTAATACAAAAATCGATAGATATAATATCAAAAAAGAAAACTTCAATATTTATAGCACACCGTCTTGCAACAATAGTAAATGTAGATAAAATAATAGTATTAGATGCAGGAGAAATTCGGGGAAATGGGAAGTCATTTAGAACTATTAAAACAAGGACGGATATTATAGTAAGTTATATAATTCATACTATACAAGCCTACAATAAAATGAAAATGTAACCTTATAAGGTTGCATTTTTTTTATATTAACGGTATAATATGAAAACAATGAAAAAGAGGTGTATTTTATGCTACTTGCACTTGCAGGAGTAACTGGAGTAGGAAAATCATATTATAAAGATAGAATTGTAGAAGAATTAGGTTTTGAAAAAATAAAAATAATAACAACTCGTGAACCTCGTGAAGGAGAAAAAAATAATGATGATAAAATTTTTGTAACACCTAGCGAATTACAAAAGTTAAGAGATGATGGTAAAATTGCATATGAATTTGAGATGTTAGGTAATATTTATGCATATACATATGAGGCATTAAACTCTAATAAAAATACTGTATTTGAATTACATTATGATACAATATTTGATTTTAAAAAAGTATGCCCACATTTATGTACAATTTATTTATTACCTACAGATATTGAAGTAGCAAAAAATAAAACAAGAGACAGACATTTAAAGCCTACAGTAGAAAAAGATAGACTTTTAGAAATTGATGAACACTATAAAAGAATTACTACAGATGAAAATTTAAGAAATATGTTCGATTATATTTTATATAATAACTATGACAAAACATCAGAAGATGAAATAATTAGTCTAGTGAGAAAGATAATATTAGAAGAAAAATAGAGGTATTTATATGGATATGGCAAAAAATTACTTTACACTTGATGAAGATTTTGAAACGATAATAAAAAAAGCATTATCAGATAAAACAATAAACAAAATACGTTCTGTAACAACAGGATGGACAAATATTGTTTTTGAAGTATGCACAAATGAAGGGGATTTTTTCTTTAGATTTCCTAGAGATGATTTTTGGATTAGAACAATTGTAAAAGATTATGAATTTGCAAAATTTGTTCATAGAAAAACTGATTTTAACACAGTTAAGCTTGAGCTTTTATATGATGATGGAAGACCATTTAGTGTACACTCAAAGATTGAAGGAACAGTTTTAGCTGAAAAAATGAACAATATGACTGAAGAAGAAGTTAAAATTGTTGCAAATGATATTGCAAAATTTATGTTCCAATTACATAGCATAAAATTTAGTAAAGAAGAAATCTTTGAAATAGATAATATTGGATTAAAATTAGTAGATTTTTTAGATGAATTATTAACGGTTCATGTTGCAAAAGAAGATATGAATTTTTGGAACCATGATGAATTTATAAATAAAGATCATACATATCTAGTACATGGAGACTTAAATTCAAGCAATATTTTGTTAGATGAAAATAATCATATTTCTGCTATCATAGATTTTGGATTTGGCGGATTTGGAAATAAATACTTTGACGTTGCGCGTATTATTGGAAGATGTCCAGAAAATTTTAGAAATGAAATTATAGAAAGTTATGAAAATATATCTAAAACAAAACTAAATTATCCTGTACTAGACGAAGAAATTAGTATTTGGGCAAATATTGATAATGCATACATTAATTATATGAGAGGAATAGGAATTTACGAATAATTGCAATTTATAAAATAATAGTGTATAATATTTATGAAGTTTCTTGAGTTGGAGGAAATAAATATGGCAAGGTCATATCGTGAATTTGGATTTGATGATGATATCGAACTAATGAATTTAACATATCAAATGAACACAGGAAATTTTACTAATTATGAAAATGATGACATATTTGATAAAGAGAATATTAATAAAGAACAACCAAAAACAATGCTATAAATGTATAGCATTGTTTTTGGTTAATGTTTGCATATTTTATTTGCAGTCCGCTTCTATGTAGTAATATATTTATTTTGAAAAGTTTCGACACTCGTCCAAGCCTTCGTAGACTCCGCGTACTCCACTTTTCAAAATAAATATATTACTACATTCACGCTAGGTATGGTAGTATTAAACTAAACTGTAACAAACTTTTAATATATTTATTTTCATAAACTATTTTCAAAAAAAATAACATATGCTATAATGATATTGTAGTATAAAATAAGGAGGATTATATGAATCAGATATTAGTAACTGAAAAAATATATGTAACTCCTGAACTGAAAAGAAAAAAGAAGTTATACAAAATTAACTTTTTCTTGTCAGTCTTTTTAATATGTTGTTTATTTTCATACTACATATATGCAGAATTTGATAAAAACAAAAGCGAAGAAGTTTCACAAGAAATATTAGCAAGCCTTGACCTTGGAGGGAATTTTGAAATAGAAGATAATACTACAGCAAGAGTAGAAAATAATGTTTTAATTGTTACATTAGATGAAAACCAATCAAATAATGAAGAAATAGATATAACAAAACTTGCAAAAGATATAGAAACATATATACAAAGTGTAGAAAAAAACAAAAACAAAGGAGAAGCAATACATCAAGAAGTATATAAAACTGCAAGTGGAGCGGAATATGTAACAGATGCAGTTTTAAAAATACCATCATTAGATATTAATTATCCAGTATTAAAAACAGCAGAAGAACATATAGATGAAGTACTAAAAATATCTCTTGTAAAATATTGGGGAAATAACGCAAATGAAGAAGGAAACTATGTGGTTGTAGGGCATAACTACAAAAACAAGAAGATGTTTGGAAAATTACCAGATATAGAAATGGGAGCAATTGTAGAATTAACAGACTTAACAGGAAGAACTATAAAATATAAAGTATATGATACATACATAGTAGATCCATCAGATACAAGTTGTACATCACAAAAAACAGGAGGAAAGAAAGAAATTACATTAATTACATGTAGAACATATGGTACACAAAGACAGGTAGTAAAAGCAAGAGAAGTAAACAATTAACAATAAAGGGAATGTCTAAAAATAGGCATCCCTTTATTAATATAAAATTATATATGTAAATCAATCACTTAACTTAACTACAACTGTATTATTTATTATTTTTATACTGTCCTTGTGAGGATAATATGTCATATTTTTATATTCTTCTGTTTCAAATATTTTAAGGCTATCCCATTCACTTACTAAATTCATATTTACACCTTCATACTCATACAACATCTTCCTATAGCTATCTAAATTACCCCACCAAATTGTAGAACTATTTGATATAAATCCCCATGTTCTATCATATATTTTTTTTGCTTCAACCAAAGTATTATCTCTATTTAAATATGAATTGTTTTCTAATCCACCTAAAAAAAGTATAGGCATTTCTTTAGTATATCCATCTAATTCTTCTATTCTAGTAACTATTCTTGAAAGTGTAGCTTCTGTTTGGTTTTGCATTGATTTCATTGCAATATAAGAAGCATTGTCTTGCCAAGTATAATTCCAAATAATACCTAAGCTACAAAATACTATAATATACTTAAGACTATTAGAAAAAACATTTTTAGGTAATAATTCTAATATTTTAAAGAATAATGGAAATATAAGTATCATAGAACATGCCATAAGTATATGTATATCAACATCAGGAACCATTATTTCTATAATTCCAAAACATATAGGTGCTATAATAATGAAAATAATAGCCAGTATTAAATTTGATTTTTTTTCATATACTTTATTTTTTATAGTAATATATATTATTGAAAGTAAAATTATTGCAAATATAACAATATATAATATATTAGTGTTCCATATAGTATTTGGTATCATATTATCATTAAAATAATAGTTAAAGAAACTTTGATATGCTTCTGGCAATAATTCAGGAAGTTGTAATAATGTATTTAATCCGATTGTATTTGCACCACTATAACCACTTATAGGTAAATGTGTAATAAGCAGAATAAAATGTGATAACAAGTAGAAAAATAATATTCCTAATATACCCATAAGTATATATTTAAATAAAGTAATTAGTATTTGTTTTTTATCTGTTTTATTTATAGCATCAACAATTAAAGTCGATATGCATAAAACCATTGTTACAGATAGATATGTTTGATACATTCCCATAGCTATTGCAATAAGTAGTCCACTCACAATAATTATCCATTTTTTATCTTTATATTTTCTCATCATAAAAACAGCAAGAGTTGCAAGAAGCATTCCTAAAATATATGCATCAGAACAATAGAAAAATGTTAAAGTTGCTGATATATTTGGTGCTACTGCAAGAACAATAGCGGTAATATATTTAAAATATTTAGTTTGAATTTCAAGTAGATCTAATACTAGTAATACTGTTATGCCTAAAAGGATACTACTTATTAAAGTTACTAAAACAGGAGAGACTATATTTCCTTTAATCATTTGTACAAAATATAACCCAAATCGTAACAACATTACTTCCCAAATATCTGCTTGATGATACATACTATTTATTAAAGTATCCGCACTGGTTATTTCCATTGCATAAAGATTAAAATGTACTAGTATTGATGTTACTAGAGTTGTTAGAAAAATACTTAGTTTTTCTGTATTAAATGGTATTTTTATATCTTGTAAATCTTTTTGTAAAAATTTGATCATAAATCATTATCTCCTATGTGTTATTATTTTAACTAATGATAACACATAGAAAAAAACTTGACAAGTTAACCATAAAACTTCTCATTATATAATATTTTGCTTAGTTATTGTTTTTCCAAAAAAATAGTAAAAATAAAAAATAAAATCCGAAAAAAACAAGCAGTTTTAATATAAACTCCATAGGTAAATTACAAGAAGAGTGAATTATAAATTCAGTTAGTACATATGAAAGCACAATAAAAGAAAATGGCTTAAAAATCCAATTTATAAAATCAATTTTAAAATGAGTAATTCTATGTAACTGAAGAATACTAATACTAGAATTTAGAAGTTCGCTAAGAAATATTACAAAAATATATCCTTTTATTCCAAATATAGGAAGAAGAAAATATATACAAAAAATGCTAACAAACAAATCTAATATATTACATTTCATTACTCCAAGTTGTTCATTTAATCCTTTTAAAATATTATCAACAATACTATCTAAATACATAAATAAAAGAAGCGGACATAGAACTTTTAAATATATAGCACATTCTTCATTATTATAAATAAAAAAACTTATTGTTGAAGAATAAAATAAAAATAATCCAATTATTCCAATTGAAAAAATTAATGTAATTCTAAAAATTTTAGAAATTATAAAACTAATTTTATTATGATCATTTTTGGTATAATAATAAGTAAATTCAGGAACAAGCAACCCACTAAAAGAATTGATAATAACTTCTGGAAACATTAAAACAGGCATAGTCATTCCATTAATTAAGCCATAAGTAGAAACAGCTTCTTTACAGCTCATACCAAATTTCTCCAGCCTTAATGGAATTAACAGCTGTTTTAATGAAGACAACCCAGAGCGAACATATGAAGTTATAGAAACTGGCAGTGTAATTTCAAAAATAGATTTCATATAATTTGTTCTTATTATACTTTTATTTGTATATTTTCTCTTTTCTATGACATATAAACCAAAAGAAAATAAAAAAGATGCAATTTCAGAAATAGCTTCTCCTAACACCAAAGCCAAGCACATATATTCTATATTGCTCGGCATAGCAAGTGAAATAAGGTAGAAGGTAGCCATCATTTTAACAAACTGTTCAAAAATTCTTGCCATAGCATTTTTACCGTTTTTTCTAAGAGCAGTAAAATATCCATTTAAGCAAGAACTCATAGAAATAAAAGGAAGGCTTATAGCAATAATATAAAAAATAGAACTAGAAACTTTGTTGTGTAACAGCTTATATGTAATGAAATTTGCACTAAAAAAAAGAATAATACAAGCAATTAAACCAAAAAATATACTATATAAAAAGCATTTTTTCATTAACTTATTTGTACTTATTTTCGAATCTTTAGTTATTTCTATAGTGACAAGCCTAGTAGTAGCAAGATTTATCCCGTGAAGTAGCAAGTGTTATTAAAAACATATAAACAGAAGTAATTAAATTAAAAATACCAAGAGCTTCAGTTCCTACTTTATTAGAAATATAAACACCAAAAAACATTCCAATTGTTCTCATAAGAAGTGAAGTAGAAGTCAAGATAATTCCATTAAAAATAAAAACCTTAAGTCTTCTCATAAACCAAAATCACCTCATTAAATATATGAAGTGTTATAAAGTACTATTACTATGGAAAATTTATAATATTCAGTTTATGATTCGCTTCAAACGATTTAAATATATAAAAAAGGCATTTGACAAAGTAAAAAAATAACTGTATAATAAAATAGGAAATGGAGAAACCACAAACGTGGTTTGCCAGTTAGTGTATGGCACATCTAACCGTCAAGTTACAGATGTGTCTGTTTTTTATTGGTTTTTGCTTTTACTCAAAATTAGTGCTAATGCTATAATTAAGGTAATTACTATGATAGTTATTCCAAGAAGTCCATAGTATAATATGTATATAATTGCTATTAAATATCTTGTTTCTATCATAAGCCTCACCTCCTTGTTGGAGGCAAACCACATCTGTTTATTCTCATTTCCTATGAATAGTACTATATAATATTTAAAACTAAAATACAAGCGAACAAAACAAATTTTTGGAAAAATATAATAAAGAAATGATGACATAGTTTTAACGAGAGCGTAATATTCTGTAATACAGAATATTACGCTCTTTTAGTACTTTATAATTATACCTTAAGAAAACATTAATAAACAATGTACTTTTTTCTTAATATTCTTATGGTATATATAATATAGGGTTTAAAAAAACATATAAAAATGATATAATCATAAAAAAAATAAAGGGGAATTTATATGTATAATATTTTAGTATGTGATGATGATAAAGAAATAGTAGAAGCAATCGAAATCTATTTAACAAAAGAAGGGTATAATATATTAAAGGCATATAATGGAGAACAAGCACTAGAGATAGTAAATAAAAATGAAATACATTTAATTATTTTAGATATAATGATGCCTAAAATAAATGGAATCCAAGTGGCAAGTAAAATTCGAGAAGATAAAGGAATACCAATTATTATGCTGTCTGCAAAATCAGAGGATTATGATAAAATAAATGGTTTAAATACTGGTGCAGATGACTATATTACAAAGCCATTTAACCCTCTAGAACTAATAGCAAGAGTAAATTCTCAAATTAGGAGATATACTTCACTTGGAAGTATAAAAAAAGAAGAACAAGAAAATTCATATAAGACAGGAGAATTAACAATAAATGATGCTACAAAAGAAGTGTTTGTAGAAGGTAGAAAAATAAAATTAACTCCAACAGAATATAACATACTAAAATTTTTAACCAAAAACAAAGGAAAAGTATTTTCAATAAACCAAATATATGAAAATGTATGGGAAGAAGAAAGCTATGGAGCTGAAAATATTATAGCAGTACATATAAGACACATAAGAGAGAAAATAGAAATAAATCCAAAAGAACCAAAATACTTAAAAGTAATATGGGGTATAGGATACAAAATTGAAAACATTAACGAATAAAAAAGGACGTGATATAATATGAAAAAATTGCAAGATTCAGCAGTATTAAAAGCAATATGCTATATACTAATGCCATTATTATTTTTAAACATACTAATAAATACATTTTCAATAGTATATTATGACGAATACAAAGAAGACATAGAAAGTGGAATTACATATTTTCAAACAGAAAGATTTGCGGATAACTATTTTAGAAATATATATTCAGAAATTAGTAATATATCAATAATAAGAGAATACAAAAATGAACAAACTAGTATAATGATTACAGATGCAAATGATTCTTTAGAAAATGACACAAGAACCCAAAAAGTAATGACAAATGAGCAAGAAAATGGAATAGAATATGAAAGTACTAGTAGAAGAACATATGAATATTTAATAATAGATGCTGCTGGAGTTGCACATACAAACATAGAAAAAACAGGACATACAGATACTATAGAAAAATTAAAAGATTATATAAAATCAAAAAAATATTTTTGGAACTATGATAATGACAAAGTTGATACCAATATAGAAAAAATGAAATACGAAGATATAGTATATAATAGTTACTTCGAAAGAATTAGAAAAGTAGGATATACTGTATATTCTTGTATAAACAATGAAAATAGCACCGAGTTCTATAAATATAATTTAGTTTATAAAATAGTATCAAACACATATGAATATGCTTCAGTAAACATTGCAATAAGTTCATTTTTACTTCTTTCTATGTTTATTTATATAATAACTAGTATAGGACATAAAAAAGGAGAAGAAGGAGTTTATCTAAATTCATTAGACAATATTCCACTTGAGATAGTAGGAATAGTAGCTATAATATTATTGTTAATAGAGGGATTATTTCTATTTGGCGGTATAAATATAGGCATAGACTATACAAGTATAAGTAGTAGAATGATTGATACAATAATAAGTTTATGTTTTGTATTAGGAATTTTGATGTATATAACTATTGCGGTAACAGGAGTAACAATAGTTAGAAGAATTAAAGCAAAAGTATTTTGGAAAAGTACCATTATATATAAATTTGTAAAATGGGTAAAAAGAGGAACAAGTGATATATTAGCAGATATAAATACAACAGGAAAACTAATTGTGGTATTTGGTGCATTTTATATAATACAACTTGTTTTAACAATAAAATTCATAACAGATGGTTCAATCTATTTATTTTGGTTGATAGCATTATGGGGTGTAACATTAAAGATGTTAATAGATAGACAAAATAAAGCAAAGAAAATAAGAGAAAAAATTAAAAATATGTATGATGGAAATAAAGATTCACAACCATTAAACGAAGAGGAATTTAGAGGAGAATTGAAAGAAATTGCACATCAGTTAAATGATATATCAGGAGGACTTACTAATGCAATAGAAGAAGCAATGAAAAGTGAAAGGTTAAAAACAGAATTAATAACGAATGTATCACATGATATAAAAACACCACTAACATCAATAATAAACTATGTAGACCTAATGAAACAAGAAAATATAGAAAACGAAAAAGTAAAAGAATATCTAGAAATATTGGATAACAAATCACAAAGACTAAAAAAACTAACAGAGGACTTAGTAGAAGCATCTAAAGCATCATCTGGAAATATTAAACTAAACATAGAAAAACTAAATGTTAAAGAACTAATAAAACAAGTACGAGGAGAATTTGAAGACAAATTTGAGCAAAAAGGCTTAGAAATAATAGAAACTTTACCTGAAGATGAAGTCTATATTGAAGCAGATTCAAGATATATGTTTAGAGTAATGGAAAATATGTATGTAAACATATCAAAATATGCATTAGAAAACTCACGAGTATATGTTGATGTAAAAAAAGAGGGCAATGTTGCAAAAATTGAACTAAAGAATATTTCAAAAGATAAATTAAATATAAGTGTAGATGAATTAATGCAAAGGTTTGTAAGAGGAGATTCAGCAAGAACAACAGAAGGATCAGGACTTGGAATATCAATTGCAAATTCATTAACACAGTTACAAAAAGGAAAATTCGATATATTCTTAGATGGAGATTTATTTAAGGTAGTAATTGAATTTAAGATATACACTATATAATAGTTGTTTTTATGGTGATTTATGAAAAAATGTAAGTTGTCAGTGGGGATGGAGATTTTTGATAATATAGTAGTTGTCAAAAATCTCTGTCCCTATTGACACATAAATTATACACATTTTTCCATATAATGTTTACAACTAAAATTGCTTATGATATAATTTTTCTGAATTCAAAAGAGGAGTAGGTGTAACAATGAATCAAATTTTACAAACAGAAAAAAGAAAAGAAAAAAATCCAGTTGAAATTGGAAAAATTATTAAATTTTTTGTAATAGCAATTATTATATTTGCTATTGTATTAATAGGAATAGGAGTATATTATCTTGTTACAAACAATAATACTATAGGGGGACAAGACCAAGTTATAGATACAGTACCAGATGTAAACATCACAAAACAAGAGGATAGAGTTCTAATAGAAGTAAATTCAAATATAGTAATTTCAAAAATAGTATATAGATGGAATGAAGATATAGAAAATGTAATTGAAGGAGAAAATAGGACAAGTCTATCAGAAACAATAGATTTACCATATGGAACAAACATATTAAACTTAACAGTTATAGATATAAATGGAAAAGAAACAGAATTCCAAAAAGAATATGTTGTAGAAGGCGATGGAAAACCAGTTATTGAGTTAAAATTAACAACAGATAATAAAATAAAAATAACAGTACAAGACAAAACTGATTTACAGTATATAAATTATTCATGGAACAATGATGAACCTGAAAAAATTGAAGCAAGTGCAGATAATAAAAACTTAATAGAACAAACAATAGAAATTCCTTTAGGTCAGAATACTTTAAAAGTTGAAGCGATAAATGAAAGAAACATAAGTGCATCAAAAGAATTAGAAGTAAAAGGAATCAAGAGTCCAACATTGAGCTTTAAGAAAAAGGGAGATGTTTTAATAATCAAAGCAGAAGATGAAACAGGATTAAAATTAATAGATTATACTTTAAACGGACAAAGATATCAAATAAACTATGGAAACAAAACAGTAATAGAATATGAACAAACAATACAAAAAGGTGAAAACTATATGGAAATAACGGCGGAAAACCAAGATGGTGGAAAAACTACTAAACAAGTAAAAATAATTAACTAGAAATTAGAAACAGTGAAAAATGTAAAGTAAATATGTTGGGGGCGATCATCGCTCGCCTATATTATAAAAGGTTTGTTTTTGCGAAAGGAAATCATAATGGAAAATTACATAGATATTATTAAAATCATAATGTATTTTATAGTATATTCTTTCTTTGGATGGATTATGGAATCAGTTCTAAAAACAGTAATACAAAAAAAGCCAGTAAATAGTGGGTTTTTATATGGACCATTTTGTCCAATATATGGTTTTGGAGCAATAATAATGTTCATATTTTTACAAGGATTTAAAGAAAGACCAATACTACTATTTATAATAGCATTCTTTGTATTATCAACATGGGAATACTTAGTTGGATGGATGTTAGAAAAAATATTTCATACAAAATATTGGGATTATACAGAAAACAAGTTCAATATTAAAGGAAGAGTATGTTTATTAAACTCATTATTTTGGGGATTTTTAGGAGTAGTATTTATAAGATATATGCATCCATTCATAGCAGATAAAATAGATATAATAAGAGTAAATGACTTATTATTTTTAAGCTTAACATTATCAGTTATAATGTTAGTAGATCTAGTTATAAGCATAATAAAAGTAAAAAATATAAGTATAAACTTAGAAAAATTAAAAGAAATAACAAATGCAATAAAAGAAAAGATAGATGAACTAGAAAC
Source organism: uncultured Clostridium sp. (assembly GCA_948434985.1). Classification (GTDB taxonomy): domain Bacteria; phylum Bacillota; class Clostridia; order TANB77; family CAG-508; genus RGIG8482. The sequence continues at coordinate 10,309 of CAOJFV010000003.1, read as the reverse complement.
AAAACAAATAAACAAAGAGACATTACAACTAGCAATAGAGGAGTTAAAATATAAACAAGCAACAATAAAAAGAAAACTATTGAAACAAACAAACAGATTAAAGAAAGCCTTTCCAACTATGAAATCTGATGCAATAGAAAGGATAAACGAATTTCTAAAAGAGAAAAAAGAAAATATAAGAGGAAAAAACAAATAATAAATATTAAAACAAATGAAGAGTTAAGAGTAAAAGTGAATAGTACAAAATTCTAAAGAATTTTGAAAAGGAGTAGCATATGGTACAAGAAATCTATATAATAGATGATAATACTGAGACATTAGAAATGCTAAAAGAAGTCTTTAAAAATGAAAAAGAATATAACTTTAAAGGAGTAAAAACTAAAGATATAGAAATAGCCCTAAAAAATATACCATCATTAATTATAATAAATGAAGATAATATAGATAAAGACATAATAGAACTATGTAACAGAATAAGAGAAGACGACGATAATAGCATTACACCAATTGTGGTAATAGGAGAAAATAATAATAAAGAACATAGAATTTCAATACTAAAACTATGTGTTGAGTATTATATAGTAAAACCAATAGATATAGATTATTTATATTATACAATAAAAAATATAGTTAGATTAATGTACACAAATAGAAGGGTAAGTCCTCTAACAGGCTTACCAGGCAATGTACAAATACAAACAGAAATTAAAAAAAGGCTTTTGAAAAAAGAACCATTTGCAATACTTTATTTTGACCTTGATAACTTCAAATCTTATAATGATTTATATGGTTTTTCAAAAGGTGATGAAATAATAAAATTTACAGCAAGAACCATTGCAAAGAACATTCATGCAAGTGATCCTGAATCAAGCTTCGTAGGGCATATTGGTGGAGATGATTTTATAGCACTTGTATCTGGTGTAGATTATGAACAAATATGTAAAAATGTAATAAAAGAATTTGATGAAAAAGTACTAGAATATTTCACAAAAGAAGATGCTGAAAGAGGATATGTAGAGGTAGCAAATAGACGAGGAATTATAGAACAATTCCCATTAACTTCTATTTCAATAGGAGTAGTAGATGCTGAGGTAGGAAGATTTAAAAATTCACTAGAAATAGGAGAAACAGGAGCGCAAGTAAAACATATAGCGAAAACAACAGTAGGAAGTTCATATGCAATAGATAGAAGGCATAAATAAGTAATAAAATTTTAAAAACTCTCATAAAATAGTAACAAATATTTTATGGGGGTTTTTAGTTATGATATTATTACCCAAAAGGAGAATACTATTTATTGTATTAGTAGTATTTGTCTCAGTTTTTACATACTTTTTAAGTGCAGAAAATTTGAATAAAACTGTTCAAACAGTAAGTTTACCAGTTACAAATAAAGTGGTAGTACTAGATGCTGGGCATGGACGGAGAAGATGAAGGTGCATCATCTAAAAATGGTACAACAGAAGCGGATACAAATTTGAAGATAGTGCTAAAAGTTCAAAATTTATTGGAGCAAGCAGGTTGTACAGTTATTTTAACTAGGTCAAATGAACACGCCATATACGAACAAGATGCAAAAACACTAAGACAGAAAAAAGTGTCAGATATAAAAAATAGAGTTAAAATTGGGAACTCATCTAGTGCAGATATATTTGTAAGTATACATTTAAATAAAATTCCTGAGGAACAATATTATGGATGGCAAACTTTTTATAAACAGGGGAATGAACAAAGTCAAAAACTTGCAACGAATTTACAAAACTCATTAAATGAAGCAATTAAAAGAGAAAATAAGAGAGTTCCTTTAAAATTAGATAATGTATATATAATGAAAAATGTAGAAATACCAACAAGTATAGTAGAATGTGGTTTTCTATCAAATCCAGAAGAAGAAAAATTGTTACTTCAAGATGATTACCAAAATAAACTTGCTTGGGGAATTTATACTGGGATTATTAATTATTTTTATGAGTAAAAGAACTTTCAAAATTTGCATAAAAATTTTAAAAAAGGAAAAGCTAATTTTAAAAAATTACATATCAGTAGGAGCGTGAGTTTTTTGAAATTAGCAAAAGCATTAAATATAAAAGGAGCATTATTAGATAAACACCAATTAGAAAGTTATCTAGAAAAAATAGCTTCAGACCATATATTACAAGAAGAATCAAATTCTGAGACCTATCCAATACCAAGATTACAAGAAAATTTTAAATTTATAGAAGAAACTTATGAAATATTAAATGAACACCTAAAAAAGGGAATAAATATACACCCAGCAGGAGAATGGCTTTTAGATAACTATTATATAATTGAAGAAACAGTAAAAACAATAGTAAAAGAATTAACATTAAAAAAATATAAAAACTTATTAGGAATTGCTACAGGTCCATATCAAGGTTATGCAAGAATATATGTACTTGCAACAGAAATTGTTTCTTATACAGAAGCAAGAATAGATGCACACACTTTAGAAGACTATTTAAAAGCATATCAAAATAAAAAAACATTAAATATGGAGGAAATATGGAGCATAGGAATATTTTTGCAAATTGCAATTATAGAAAATATTCGAAATGTGTGTGAAAAAATAACGTCTTCCCAAATACAAAAATATAGAGTAGAAGATATAATAGAAAGATTAGTAGAATATAAAACACCACATAACCAAAATTATGGACGGAAAACCAAACTATAAAACGAAAATATTAGAATCTGGGCAGATGAAATATCCTTTCATAGAATATATGTCATATAGATTAAAAAGATATGGGAAAAAATCAGCAAGTTACTTAAAAATATTAGAAGAACAAGTAATGAAAATGGGAACAACAGTATCAGAAGTAATAAGAAAAGAACACTTTGATATAGCTGTAAAAAAAGTAACAATAGGAAACTGTATAAAAAGTATAAAAGAAATACGGTAGAATAAACTTACAAGAGATTTTTGAGAACATAAATGGAGTAGAAGAATTACTAAAAAAAGATCCAAGTGGGGTCTACGAAAAAATGGACTATAAAACAAAAGCATATTATAGAAATAAAATAAAAGAAATATCAAAAAGAACAAAAATATCAGAATTATACATTACACAAAAAGCATTAGAATTAGCACAGACAAATGCAAATAATGTAAAGTTAGATAGTGAACTAAGTATTAAAGAACAACAGAAAAATAAAGAATCCCACATAGGTTATTACTTAATATCAAAAGGAATAAACGAACTATATAAAACTCTACAAACAAATAAAAAGCCAAAACAAGAAAAAAATAATTTATCATTATATATATTATCAATTACAATACTTTCAATAATAATATCAGGACTCATATCATACTATATGTTTAAACAAACTAATATAGTATTAGGAATAATTACATTTCTATTAACATTTATCCCCGCATCACAAATAGCAACAGAGGTTATACAATGCCTATTAAATAAAATAGTAAAACCTAGCATAATACCAAAAATGGATTTTTCAGATGGAATACCAGAAGAATGTTCTACTATGGTTATAATTCCTAGCATATTAAAATCACCTAATAAAGTAAAAGATCTAGTTTCAAAACTAGAAGTTTTTTATCTTGCAAACAAAACAGAAAATTTATATTTTACACTTCTTGGGGATGCAAGTGAATCTTCAAATGAAACAGAAGAAATAGATGAAGAAATAATAAAAACAGGAATAGAAGAAATAGAAAGGTTAAATAAAAAGTATCCAAATAATGGGATGGGAAAATTCCAATTTATATATAGAAAAAGAGAATGGAATGATAAAGAAGGCTGTTACTTAGGTTGGGAAAGAAAAAGAGGAATGATTAACCGGCTTAAACGACTATCTTCTTGGAAAAATAGAAGATCCATTTAGGGAAAACACAATAGAAAATTGGAAAGAGGAAAATGAACTTCCTAAAATAAAATATATAATAACATTAGATTCAGACACAAACTTAGTCTTAAATTCAGGATTAGAACTAATAGGTGCTATATCACACATATTAAATAAACCAGAGTTAAATAAGACTTGCGATGTAGTAGTTAATGGATATGCTCTAATACAACCTAGAATAGGAATTGACTTAGTATCAGCTAGAAAGAGTATATTTACAAAAATATTTGCAGGAACAGGCGGAGTAGATACTTATGCTAATGCAATATCAGACATATATCAAGATAACTTTAAAGAAGGGATTTTTACAGGAAAAGGAATATATGATTTAGAAGTATTTTCTACTGTATTAAAAGAAGAGATACCAGATAACACAGTATTAAGTCATGATTTATTAGAAGGAAGTTATTTAAGATGTGCCCTTGCAAATGACATTTTATTATTAGATGGTTACCCATATAAATATGATGCATATATTAAAAGGCAAGCAAGATGGATTAGAGGGGACTGGCAAATTATAAGATGGATAATGCCAAACATAAAGGATAAAAAAGGTATAAAAAAGAAAAATCCATTAAATTTGTTATCAAAATTTAAAATAATAGATAACCTAAGAAGAAGTTTAGTAGAAATATTTGTAATATTAACAATAATAGTAGTATCCACACTTAAGATAAGTTTGGGGATAAAGGTATGGCAAGTATTTACAATGATGTTAATAACAGTATTAATGCCAACAATACTTGACTTGGTATCCTATATGGTGCAGAAAGAAGATAGAAAGGTAGCGTCAAAATATTTTTCAAAAACAATATCTCTTCTAAAAGCAAGTTTACTTAGAGGAATACTTGCAATTGCATTCTTACCACATAAAGCATATGTATTTTTAGATGCAATAGTAAGAACAATTTATAGAATGACAGTTTCAAAAAAACATCTTCTACAATGGACAACTGCAGAAGATGCGGAGAGTAAGTCAAAAACAGACTATATTTCATACTATAAATCAATGTGTGTAAATGTAATTTTAGGAATAGTAGGTATATTTGTATTAATTTTAATGGAACCATACTTTATAAATTTAATTTTATATGGTATATGCATATTATGGATTATAGCACCAAGCTTAGCTTGTTATATAAGTAAAGAGGAAATAAAAAAAGCAAAAGTAAAAGAATTATCAAATGATGAAATAAAATATGTGTTAGAAATAGGCAAAAAAACTTGGGACTATTTTGAGAATTATATAAACAAAGAAAATAACTATCTTCCACCAGATAATTACCAAGAAGATAGAGCAAATAAAATAGTAAATAGAACCTCATCTACGAATATAGGATTAGGTCTATTAAGTATAGTATCAGCATATGATTTGGGATATATAGATTTAGAAAAGGCAATTATAATGTTAAAAAATATGATAGAAACAATAGAAAAGCTATCAAAATGGAATGGACATTTATACAATTGGTATAACATAGAAAACCTACAACCATTAATGCCAAGATATATTTCAACAGTAGACAGTGGAAATTTTATAGGCTATTTATATACACTAAAAGAATTTTTAACACATATATTAATAAATCAAGCAGAACAAATAAACACTCAAACAATACAAAATCTAATAGAAATAATAACAAGTTTAATAGAAAAAACTGACTTTAAACCATTATATGATTATGAAAAAAGACTATTTTCAATAGGCTTTAATATAGAAGAAAACAAACTAACAGATTCTTATTATGATTTACTTGCATCTGAAGCAAGACAAGCAAGTTTAGTAGCAATAGCGAGTCATGATATTCCTGCAAAGCACTGGCAAAACTTGAGTAGAACATTAACAGAGATGTTTGGATATAAGGGACTAGTATCTTGGTCTGGAACCGCATTTGAATATCTAATGCCTAACATAAACATACCAAAATATGAAGGATCCCTATTAGATGAATCATGTAAATTTATGATAATGAGTCAAAAAGAATATGCAAAAAAATTAGGAATTACTTGGGGAATTTCAGAATCAGCGTTTAACTTAAAAGATTTAAATTCAAACTATCAATATAAAGCATTTGGAATTCCGTGGCTTGGTTTAAAAAGAGGACTAGCTGACGAAATGGTAGTATCATCGTATGGGTCATTACTTGCAATTCCTGATGTTCCAAAAGATGTAGTAAAAAACCTAAAAGAGCTAGAAAAATGTGGTATGTATGGTAAATATGGATTCTATGAAGCAATAGATTATACACCTGAGAGGGTAAGAAATAAGCATAAGTTTGAAACAGTAAAAACATATATGGCACATCACCAAGCACTAATACTATTATCAATAAATAATTTGATAAATAACAACATCTTACAAGAAAGATTTATAGGAAATCCAGAAATAAAAGCAGTAGATATACTATTACAAGAAAAAATGCCAGAAGATGTTATTATAACAAAAGAAAAGAAGGAAAAAATACAAAAACTAAAAAATATAGACTATGAAAACTATACTGAGCGAGTATTTACTAAATTAAATCCATACTTAAACAACTTTAATGTTATAGCAAACGACAATTATACTATAGCAATAAATGAAAAAGGAGAGGGATTTAGTAAATATAATGACATTTTAGTAAATAGGTATAAATGGGCTAATGAATATCCACAAGGAATAGGATTTTATATTAAAAATATAAGGACAAAAAGAATTTGGAATACTATTTATAAAAATGATTTAGTAAAACCAGATAAATACGAAGTAAGCTTCTTACAAGATATGGATAAATTTACAAGATATGATGAAAATATTAAAACAACCTTAAAAATAATAACTACACCAGAAGATCCAGTAGAAATAAGAAGAATAGAGTTAGAAAATACAGGAAACACAGAAGAAACCTTAGAAGTATCAAGCTATTTTGAACCAGTTTTATCTGTAAAAGAACAAGATTATTCTCATATGGCATTTAACAACTTATTCTTGAAGTATGAATATATAGAAGATACAAATTCAATTTTAATAAAAAGAAATAAAAGAGGAGACACAAAACAGGTTTTCTTAGGAGTAAACTTATATACACCATCTGAAACAATAGGAGAATTAGAATATGAAATAGATGGAGAAAAATTAAATGGAGGAGTAGGAAGTGGAATTCCTAGAATGATAGAAAACTCTATACCATTTTCAAAAAGCTTAGGACTTACTGTATCACCAATAGTTGCACTAAAAAGAACAATAAAAATAAAGCCCAATGAAAAAATAGCTTTAAACTTAATAATTACAGTAGCAGAAGAAAAAGAACAAGTACAAGAAAATATAAAAAAATATATAAATACAGAAAATATAAAACGAGCATTTGAATTATCTAAAGTTCGAGTAGAAGAAGAAGCAAGATATTTAGGAATAAGAGGAAAAGATATAGAAAATTATCAAAAAATACTATCATATTTAATAGTACAAAATCCACTTAAAAAACTATATTTAAAAGATTCTAATAAACAATATAAAGTAGAAGATTTATGGAAGTATGGAATATCAGGAGATTTACCTATCCTACTTGTAAAAATAAAAGATGCAAGTGATGCTTATGTTATAAAAGAAATTTTAAAAGCATATGAATTTTTTAAAGTAAAGAATATAAAAATAGATTTAGTAATATTAAATGGGGAAGAAAATGTATATGAAAGATATGTTAAAGAAGCAATTGAAACTGAAATTTTAAATAGACACTTAATGTATCAAATGAATTTAAAAGGTGGAATATTCTTATTAAATGAAAATGAAATAGAAGATAAAGATTTACTAGAATTTAGAGCAAATCTTATACTAGATGCTCATATGCGGAAATATAAAAACACTTATAAAAGACTTAGAAGAAGAATATTTAGAAACAGTGCCAAATTTAGATAAACCAAAAACAATGTATAAACAAGTACCAAACTTTGAAAAAAGGACTAATATAATTGATACTGAAAACCTTAAATATTTTAATGAATATGGTGGGTTTAGTGAAGATGGAAAAGAATATATAATAAAAATGACCAAAGACTTAAAACCACAAGTTGCGTGGACACACGTACTTGCAAATCCAAATTTTGGTACAGTAATAACAAATAACAATTCAGGATATACTTGGTATAAAAATAGTAGATTATCAAGAATTACAAAATGGTCTAATGATGTGGTAGTAGATACACCATCAGAAATCATATATATTAAGGATAATGACTATAACAAAGTATGGACATTATCACCTGGATTAAATCAAGATGATGAAGAGTATTATATGACATATGGATTTGGATATTCTAAATTAACGACTTTGCAAATGGGGTTATTACAAGAACACACAACCTTTGTACCAAAAGAGGATAATATTAAAGTAAATATATTAAAACTAAAAAATGTAACTGGAGAAAAAAGAGAGTTAAATTTAGTATATTATATAAATCCAGTACTTGGAGAAGATGAAATAAAAACAAATGGATATATTAATTTAAACTATGATAAAAATTCCAATATAATATATGCTAAAAATCTGCTTACACAAGATATCAAAGAACAAAACATTTATATATCTAGTAGTGAAAATATAAAATCATATACAGGGAACAGAAAAACTTTTATAGGAAATGGTACATTAAAAGAACCTTATGGAGTACTAAAGGATAGCTTAGAAAATGAAAATTCACTTGGAACTACTCCATGTATTGCAATAGAAGTTTTAGTGGAATTAAAAGCCTTCGAAGATAAAGAAATAGTATTTGTATTAGGAGCTGACGTAGACCAAGCACAAGTAACGGCATATAAATATACAGTACCAGGGAAATCAAAAGAAGAGTTAGAAAATACAAAAAGATACTGGAATGAACTACTTAGAAAAATTGGTGTAAAAACTCCAGTAGAATCTATGAATATAATGCTAAATGGATGGCTTGTATATCAAACAATAGTAAGTAGACTATGGGCAAGAAGCGGATTTTATCAATCAGGACGGAGCATATGGATTTAGAGACCAATTACAAGATACAATGGGAATAAAATTTATAGAGCCAAAGTTTATGAAAGAACAAATATTAAAACATGCAGAGCATCAATTTGTAGAAGGAGATGTAGAACATTGGTGGCATACTGAGACAGGAAGAGGAATACGTACAAGATTTTCTGATGATTTATTATGGCTTGCATATGTTACAGCAGAATATGTAAAATTCACAGGTGACGCATCAATACTTCAGGAAAAGGCTCCATATGTACAAGGAGAAATTTTAAAAGATGGTCAAGATGAAATTTATGATATTCACCCTAAAACTGATTATGAAGAATCTATATATATGCATTGTATTAGAGCTATAGATAGAGGTATAAACTTAGGATGTCACGGATTACCTAAAATTGGTTCAGGAGACTGGAATGATGGATTTAGTACAGTAGGAAATAAGGGGATACGGAGAAAGTATATGGCTTGGTTTCTTTCTATATGAAGTATTAAATAGATTTATACCAATATGTGAGATGAAGGAAGAGTTAGAAAAAGCAGAAGAGTATAAAAAAATACAAGCTGAACTAAAAAAAGCATTAAATAGTGCTGGTTGGGATGGCAGATGGTTTAGAAGAGCCTATACAGATGATGGAGATATTTTAGGAAGTATTGAAAATGAAGAATGTAAAATAGATAGCATTTCACAAAGCTGGAGCATAATATCAGGGGCAGGAGATAATGATAAAAAATATATATCAATGGAAAGTTTAGAAAATCATTTAGTAGATAAACAAAATGGAGTAATAAAATTATTAGATCCAGCATTTGATAAAAGTAAATTAGAACCAGGTTATATAAAAGCATATTTACCAGGAGTAAGGGAAAACCGGTGGACAATATACACATGGTGCAATTTGGGCGATTATTGCTTGGGCAATATTAGGTTTTGGAGATAAAGCTACAGAATACTTTAAAATAATCAATCCAATAGAGCATACAAAAACATTAGAAGCGGTTAATAGGTATAAAGTAGAACCATATGTTATTGCAGCAGATGTATATGGAGTAGGAAATTTAATAGGTAGAGGTGGTTGGACTTGGTATACAGGTTCATCAGGCTGGATGTATAAGGCAGGAATAGAGTATATATTAGGACTAAAAATACAAAATGAGACTATGTCAATAAACCCAAGTATACAGGCTGACTGGAAAGAATATAGTATAAGATATGAATATAAAAGTAGTGTTTATAATATAAAAGTAAGAAATCCAAATGGAAAAAATACTGGAGTAGAAAAATTTATTGTAAATGGTATGGAGATAGAAGAAAAACAAGTTAAATTAATAGATAATGGAAAGATAAATGAAATAGAAGTAATAATGTAATGGAGATGAGAGTATAGAAAAAGTTGTGTAAATAAATCCTTCCGTGATAAAATATAAAATAT
>CAOJFV010000002.1 GCA_948434985.1 uncultured Clostridium sp. | reverse complement strand
TTTCAACTATAGTTATTTCTAAGAAAGTGTGACATATGTTTGACAAACCTACAAAGAGATTATGAAGTTGTTCGAGTAGGCTTTTGACATATTACATAAAATAATGTATAATAATAAAGATTTCCTATGGAAATTGTAACAATAAATAGCATATGGGCAAGACCCAAAGAAAGGAGCTTAATATGAAGCATATTAAGACATTAGCAACAAGAAATCTGAAAGAGTCCATGAAAAAGGGTGGCTGCGGCGAATGCCAGACCTCCTGCCAGTCTGCATGCAAGACATCTTGCACAGTTGGCAACCAGACCTGCGAGCAGATCAAGAAGTAAGCGGGCTGCAGGCTATTGGAATGGGGAAGACAGAATTTTCGTCTTCTCCATTTTCAAATATTAAAATAAAAATGAGGTATATTATGAATGATTATATAACAGTAATTGGTGGTGGACTTGCAGGATGTGAAGCAGCATACCAAATTGCAAAAAGAGGAATAAAAGTAAAATTATATGAGATGAAACCAACTAAGTTTTCACCAGCACATTCAAATGAAAACTTAGCAGAAGTTGTATGTAGCAATTCATTCAAATCAAATCTACATACAAATGCCTGTGGTTTATTAAAAGAAGAATTACGACTACTTGATTCATTACTAATAAAGTGTGCAGATGAAACTAGTGTACCAGCGGGACAAGCATTAGCTGTAGATAGAGAAGAATTTTCTAAATTAGTAACACGTAAAATAAAAGAAAATCCAAATATCGAAATCATTAATGAAGAATATATAGGAGAAGAATTAAATTCTACAAACGGTATTACAATTATTGCAACAGGACCATTAACATCAGATGATTTTGCTAAAAATATAGCAAAAATAACAGAACATGACAAACTACATTTTTATGATGCTGCTGCACCAATTATTTCAAAAGAAAGTATTAATATGAACATTGCTTTTTTTGGAGATAGGTATGAACAGGAAAGAGAAAAAGAAGAAAGTATAGAAGAATGGAATATAAGAAGAAAAAATATTAAAGAAGGAAGCTATATAAATCTTCCAATGAATAAAGAAGAATATGAATATTTTTGGAATGAATTAGTAAATGCAGAAGTAGTAGAACTTCATAAATTTGAAAAAAGAGAAATATTTGAAGGGTGTATGCCAGTAGAGGTAATGGCTAAAAGAGGAATAGACACATTAAGATTTGGCCCGTTAAAACCAGTAGGTTTTACAGATCCTAGAACTGGTAAACGTCCATATGCACTAGTACAACTAAGACAAGATGATACACAAGGGACAATATTTAACATAGTTGGGTTTCAAACAAATTTAAAATTTGGAGAACAAAAAAGAGTATTTTCTAAAATACCAGGACTAGCAAATGCAGAGTTTATAAAATATGGTGTAATGCACAGAAATACATATATAAATTCTAGTAAATTATTGGATGAAACATATAACCTAAAGAAAAATCCTAATATATACTTTGCAGGACAGATTACAGGAGTAGAAGGATATGTAGAATCAATTGCATCAGGAATGGTAGCAGGTTTAAATGCAGTAAGAGACTATAAACGAATAAATGAACGAAAAATGGACAAAGATAAAATTGTATTTCCAGAAAATACAATGATAGGAGCACTTTCAAAATACATATCTACTCCAAACGAAAAGTTCCAACCAATGAATGCAAACTTTGGAATTATACCAGAACTTGAAGAAAAAATAAGAGACAAAAAACTAAAATATGGAAAACTAGCAGATAGAGCAATGAAGGAACTAAATGAATATATGAAAAATGGGGAAATGAAGCGTAAATAATAATACAAATTTTACCAAAACATTACAAAAATGTTAAAATTTTAAGAAAATTAGTAAATTTACATAAATACTATTGCTAATTTTCTTTTTCTGTGTTAAAATAAACGTAAGTGTGATTTTACCTAATATTAGGTGAACATGAAAGGAGAAAATTCATGGAAGAAAAAGAATTGTTTAAGGAAATAAGACCATTAATAGAACAATATAGGGAATATGCAAATCAAGAAATACCAGATATGTGGGATGATATGGTAGAGGATATAAAAATATCTGAAAAATCAAGAGAAGTAGGAAAAGTTTATACAGCAGATAGAGAATTAGAAATTATGAAAAGACTTGAGGTAATGGACGCAAGAAGAAAATTAGTTGAAGAATTAATAGAAATAAGAGAAGTAAGAAAAGAAGAAATGCGTAGCATAATTTTTGAAAAAGTTAGTGCTTTTGTTAATGATGAAAAAGAAAAAATAAATAAAGAAATTGAAGAGAAGAGACAAAGCTTAGAAGAAGAAAAAGAAGAAAAGAGAAAAAAATTAGAAGAAAAACAACGAGAACTAAAAGAAAAAGAGCAAGTAAAGAAAGATATGAATAAAAGAAGTAATGCATTAACTAAATATTTACAATTAATGGAGCAAGATTTAGGAAAAGAAGATAAAGTATATATGGCTGTTGGAGAAGAAAAAATACAAGTCGTAAGAGAAAAAGAAAATCTTAGTAGAGATATTAATGCTTTACAAAAAGAATGTGAAACTTTAAAATGTGAATATGAAGAATTTATTATAGAAAATAATGAAGGATTGCAAGAAGCAGTAAAAAGATTAAGTGATTTCGAAGAAATATATGGTAATATTGATTTTGAAAATGAAGATGCAATAAACCATATATGGGAAATTATAGAAAATAATGAAGTAAATAAAGAAGAATTTTTCAGATTAACAGAAGATGATGTAGAAGTTATAGAACCATCCCCAATTTTGACTATGGACGATATACAAGACTTAAGAAGAGAAGAAGAAGAACAAAGATTATGGGAATTATATAATGATGAAAGTAAAAAACAACAAGAAGAGAGTAAAAAGCAACAAGAAGAACTATGGAAAGAATATGATAAAAAAAATTCTATACCAAAGATTCAAGAATTAAGGGAAAAATTAAATGAGAAATTTGCACAAATTGAAGAAGGAAATGAAGATTTTATATTACCAAGTTATATTAGACTAAAAGAAAACATAATGGAGTGTCGTATAAAAAAACAGATTGAGAAATATTTAGAAAATTTAGAAGGACTTACATTACTAGATATATATGAAAAACAGCTTGCTTATATGGATGAAAATTCTTTATCAAGAAAAGAAATAGAAAAAGTAGTAGAAGAACTTAAAATAAGGAAAGCACAAGGAACAAAAGAACAAGGAACAAAGCCAAAAGAAGCAAAACCAGCAGGAACAAAACCAGCAGGAACAAAGCCAGAAGGAACAAAACCAGAAGGAACAAAACCAGAAACTACAGTAAAAGGTGGTAGAGTATTTAATGAAAGTGGAACGCCAATAGATGATATAGAAACAATTAGAGCTATGCAAGAAAGACAAATTTTAAAAGAGGAATTAGAACAAAGGTTAGAAGAACTTAAAGAAGGAAATGAAGACTTAGTAAATGATTCTTATTTATTACTAGAGCAAGATTTAAGAAATAGAGAAGATATTGAAAATATACTAAAATCATTAGAAGGAAAAACTATAAAAGACATCTATGAAGGAATGCTTGAACAAGCCAAAACTCCTGAAGAAAAAGGAGAATTAGAAAGTATTATAAATGAACTTAATGCAAGGGAAAAACAATTAATAGAAGAATCAAATATAGTATTAGAAATAAAACAAGCATTTATAAACTTGGAGAGAGGAAATGAAGATTTATTACATATACTTTATCATAGATACAAGCAAGCATGTATAGATGAGGCTATTCAAGATAAAAATTATGCCGAGGAAGTATTAACATTTCTTGAAAAAAATACTCTATCAGGTTTTTATAAAGATATATTAGATGATCTTTATGAATACAAGAAGGAGTTAGAAGAGGGGACATATGAAACTTTAGAGTGTGTAGATGATATACAAAATATAAAAGATATAATAGCAAAACTTGAAATAAGAAACAAACATAGAATGAAATCTACAACAATAGTAGTTGAACCTAAAACTGGTTTAATAAAAATAGCTATTAAAGGAAGAGAAAAAGGAATTAAATTTGACAATTTATTAGAACTAATGAAACAAGGAAAAGAATTGCAAGAAGGAGAACTAATATCAAGATTTGGAATTAATAGATGTGATCCTACAATATTAGCAGCTTTAACACAAATAGGTGAAAAATTTCCTGGACACAAAAATCTATTAGATGAGTATATTAATAGCTTTAATTATGGAACAGATGAAATTGATGATATCGTTTATGATTTCAATAATGAAAGTCAAGGTAGACCAGAAAATTATAAAGAAATATTAAAAGCTTATAAAAAATATTCTAAACTTGGGGAAAAATATGGAAAGGCTACAATAGAAAAAACAGGTAAAGAAGGAATATGGAGTAAATTAAGAGATTTCTTTAGTGATCGAAAACAAAGAAGACTTGAAAGTAAAGAAGCAAAGGAATATAGAACAAATAGATTTAGAAAATCTAAAGACCAAAATGAAGGAATTGAAGAACCAGTAAAGAAAAGAGATCCAAGAGCATTTATGAAAAAAATGCAAGAAAAAGCTAAAAAAGGTAAGAACGAAGGAATAGATATGAGTGAAGCAATCGAAAAACTTCAAGCAATTAATCAAGAAATGAATAATCAACCAGTTGTTGAAGAGGAAGAAGAAGTTTTATAAAAAGATACAAGAGGAACCCTTAAAAAGGTGTTTCTCTTGCTTTTTATTATACAGTATAGTAAAATCAATTAGAATAAAAAACTGTATAAATTTGGAGGGATTGTTTTGAATATATTAATAAAAAATTGCAATCTAATTTCTATGAGTAATAAAAGAGAAAAATTAGAAGAAGATATAGATATTTTAATTAAAGACGGAAAGATAGAAAACATAAATAAAAACATTACTGAAAAAGTAGACAAAATAATTTATGCAAATGGTAAAATTGTTATGCCAGGATTAATAAATACACATGCCCATGTACCAATGAGCATATTTAGAGAAACATTAGATGGATACAATTTACAAGATTGGTTAGAAAAGAAAATTTGGCCAATGGAGGATAAACTTAACATAGAAGATATCTACTATGCATCACTATTATCATTCATAGAAATGATAAAAACAGGCTGTACTACAATAAATGATATGTACTTTATTACAGAGGAAATAATAAAAGCAGCGCTACATTCAGGAGTAAGACTCCAAACTACAAGAACTCTTATGGATATAAAAAATGATGGAGAATCGAGACTTAAAGAGTTAGAAGAATTAATAAAAAATTATGATAGCAAAGAAGAAACTATAACTTTAAATATTGGAATACATGGATTTTATACAACCAATGCACCATATATAGAAAAATGTGCAAATCTTGCAAGAAAATATAACAAAATAGTACATATTCACTTTTGTGAGAATTCAAAAGAGAGAGAAGATATAATAAAAGGATATTCAGTACAAAGTCCTGTTGAAGTAATTAAAAAATATTTTAAAGGTTTGCATGTTGTGACTGCTCACTCAGTAAAATTAACTAAAGAAGAAATAGATGAATTAGCAAGTGACAATGTACATATAGCACATTGTCCAGTAAGCAACTTAAAATTGGGTTGTGGTATTGCAAATGTTTCTTATATGATGAAAAATGGAATAAATGTAAGTATAGGGACTGATGGACAAGGGAGTGGAAGCAATTTAGATATGTTTGAGGCTATGAAATATACTGCACTTTTACAAAAAGGAATTATGGAAAATCCAAAAGAATTACCAGCATATGAGACAATAAAAATGGCAACAGTAAATGGAGCAAAAGCTTTAGGATTAGAGGGAAAGGTAGGAACTATTGAAGAAAATAAATGTGCAGATTTAATAATTCTAAACTTAGATACAGTAATAACGGTACCTGTAAATAACATATTTTCAGAAATTGTATATAATATAAAGGGAACAAATGTCGAAACTAGTATTATTAATGGGAAAATTGTAATGGAAAATAGAGTTGTATATGGAATTAATGAAAAAGATATATACAAAAAGTGTAATGAAATTATTAAAAGAATTCAGTAAATCTTAAGTTTACTTGGGTATACATTCTATTTAAGATAATATTACCATAGGCTAGGGAGTTTTTTGAAAACAAATTATAAATGTAAGTAGTTAAATACAACTTAAAAAGTGAAAAATTGACATTTTTTGATATTTGATGTATAATGAAAAGAGTAATCCCAAAAAAGGAGTTTAAAAAATGACAAATATAAAAAAAGCAAGTCTAGCTTCAATAGTCATTTTAGTATTAGTTATAGGAGTATGTATTGCTAGCTTTGCAACAAATAAAGGAACTATACTAAAAGAAGCAAAATTAAGAAAAACAGCTTCTAATGACTCAATTGTACTAGAAATTATACCAAAGAAAGAAGAAGTAGAAGTACTTGCAGAAGATGGAGATTGGTATCAAGTAAGATACAATAAAATTAAGGGATATGTCCAAAAAGACTTTCTTGAAGTTTTAAAAGAAAATGATACTACAGAACAAGATAAAAAAGATGATACACAAAATAAAGAAAATCAGGTAAAAGAAATAAAAAAAGGTGAAACTTTTAAAATAGAAAACGAAACTAAAATTTATGTTAGACCATTAATTAATTCAAAAATTATAGCAAATCTTGAAAAAGATAAAACTGTAAATATTGTTGAAATTAGAAATAATTGGGCATATATAAATATCGATTCTGTTTCAGGTTGGGTTAGTTTAAATAGCATTAGTGCAATTGTATCAAATGAGGAAAACAATAATCAAACTGAAAATAATGATGTAACTATTCAAGAACCAAATAACAACCAAGATGCAAATAATAATGAAACTGAAAACAATAATAACGAAAATAATCAAGAAGAGGAACTGAACAAAACAGCATATATTTCAACAAGTGGAATTAATTTTAGAGAAGAACCAAATACTGATTCAAAAGTATTAAAAGTATTTATACAAAATGCAAAAATAACAATACTTGCAGAAGATGGAGATTGGTATAAAATTAAGCATAATGATCAAATAGGTTATGTAATAAAAACATATGTATCTAATACAAAAGTAGAAACAACTTCAAGAAGTAGTATTAGTAGAACTGAAAATAATACAGTAACAACATCAGAAGAAACAAAGACATCTACATCTAACAAAGGGCAAGAAGTAGCAAATTATGTAAAACAATTTGTAGGATATAGATATGTTTATGGTGGTTCAACTCCAAGTGGGGGATTTGACTGTTCTGGACTAACAATGTATGTATACAAACAATTTGGAATAAGCTTATCACACTCAGCAACAGCTCAAAGTAAAGTTGGAACCAAAGTAGATAGAAAAAATTTACAACCAGGTGATTTAGTATTTTTCACAAATTATAAAACAGGTAAAGGAATAGGTCACGTAGGAATATATATTGGTGATAACAAATTTGTACACGCATCTACAGAAAAGACTGGTGTTATAACATCTAGCATAACTGGTTCATACAGCACAAGATTCGTAACAGCAACAAGAATGTTTTAATGTAAAATAAATATATACCAATTGAAGCGGACTGCAAATAGAGTAGCAAAACATAGAGAAGATACTATGTATAAATAAAATTGGGGGAACTTAATATAGAAAGTGGTGCATTTATGATAAATCGACCAATTTTAATTATACTACTTGGATATATATTAGGAATAATAATAGGGCTATACTGTAAAATCAGTATAGCCATTTTTATAATACCTATAATAATATTTTATTTAGTAATTAATTTTATATATAAAAAGTCTATTATACAAAATCAAAAACTAAAACATTATTTCTACATATTTAATGTAAAAAAAGTAATTTATATATTTTTAATTAGTATACTAATATCAAATACAATTGTTTTGGTACTAAATAACAGATATGAGATATTATTTAAAAATATAGAAGAAACTGATTATATTGCTATTGTAGTAGGAGAACCTACAATAAAACAATACTCAGTTAGATATAAAATAAAAATAGAAAGTATAAATGAAAATACAAGGAAATTTAAAAATACATATTTATATTTATATACAAAAAATGAAAACTTAAAAGTAGGAGATAAAGTAAAATTCACAGGAAAATTTGTAGAACCAGAAATACAAAGGAACTATGGAGGTTTTAATTATAAAGAATATTTAAAATCAATTGGAATATATGGAAGTGTTAATGCTAACCAAGTTCAAATTATAGGAACTGGGAAAACTAGTAAAATAAAACTTATTGTAGTCAAGGTATCAAAATATATAAAAGCAGTAATAACTCAAAATATAGAAAATGAAAATAATAGAAATCTATTATTAGGTATATTACTTGGAAGTGATGATAATCTTGAAAAGGAAATAAAAGAAAGTTTTAGGGATAGCAGTTTATCACACTTGTTAGCAGTATCTGGAATGCACGTATCATATTTTGTATTAGGAATAAGTATAGTATTATCAAAACTAAAATTTCCTAAAAAGATAACAAAAATATGTATAATAATATTACTAATATTCTTTATTTTTTTAACAGGGGAAACCCCATCAGTAAAAAGAGCTTGTATAATGTCTATACTATCTATTGGTGCAACTCTTCTTTATAGAAAAAGTGATATTATAACAAATATAAGCACATCACTACTTATTATCTTAATTCAAAATCCATTTACTATAATAGATATAGGATTAATTCTATCATTTTCAGCAACAATTGGAATTGTACTTTTGTATAAAAGTATATTAAATTTCATAAATAAAAGAGAAAATAAGGGATATGAGAAAAGGGCAAAGAACAAAGCAAATAATAGAAAAATTAAAGATATATTAAAATATTTTTATAATAAAATAAAAGAGATTGTAAGTGTTTCTATTTCAGCACAAATACTTATATTTCCATTAAGTATGTTTCTCTTTAATAAAATATCATTAACGTTTTTATTTTCAAATATACTTGTAAGTTTTATAATAGGTATAATTGTTATATTAGGTTTTTTATCAATTATATTTAGGTTCAAAATATGTTTTTTTATTCTAGAAATATGTTTAAATTTACTTACAAATATAGCAGATACATTTTCTAAATTATCTATTTCCAATATAATTGTAGCAACGCCAAATTTAATATTTATAATAGGTTATTACATAGTTGTTGCATTAGCATATTATATAATTTTTTTACGAAAAAAACATTTAAAAAGAGTATTAGAAATAAAGTTTTTAACATTTGTGGATAAATGTAAATTAGGTCTTTTAAGTCATAGAAGAAATATTTTGATATCAATAATATTAATAATCATTTTAGGTCAAATTATAAAATTAATACCAAAAGATTTAAAAATACATTTTATAGATGTAGGACAAGGAGATTCATGTCTAATTATAACTCCAAAAAATAAAACAATTTTAATAGATGGTGGAGGAACTATTGCCTCTAGCTATGATGTTCGGAAAAAGTACATTACTGCCATATTTATTAGATAGAGGAATAACAAAAATAGATTATATTATGGCATCACATTTTGATTTAGACCATGTCCAAGGACTTTTATATGTAATGGAAAAAATAAGTGTAAAAAATGTGATTATAGGAAAACAATTTGAAACTTGTGATAATTATGAAAAATTTGTAAGGATTGTTAAAGAAAAGAACATTAAAGTATCTATAGTAGAAGTAGGACAAACAATCAATATTGAGAAAGATTTATATTTTAATATATTATGGCCTGATACTAAAAATAAGATAAGCGAAAACGTGTTAAATAACAATTCATTAGTTTGCAAATTAGTATATAAAGATTTTTCTATGATGTTTACAGGAGATATTGAAGAAGAGGCAGAAAAGGCTTTGTTAAATAAATATAAAGATACAAATCAACTTAAAGCAACAGTTTTAAAGATTCCACACCACGGTTCAAAAAGTTCTTCTATAGAAGAATTTATAAAAGAACTAAAACCTAAAATTGCAATAATACGGTGTTGGAAAAAATAATAAATTTGGGCACCCAAGTAATGATGTTATAGAACGATTAAAAAGATTTAATATAAAAATATATAGAACTGATGAATATGGTGAAATTACAATAAAAACAAATGGAAAGAGAATAAAGATAAATACAATTATACAACAGCTGATTTTGTAAAATATATTACTTTTTGATCAAATGGCAACGGTACATTTTGAGTTGTAACAACAATTATAAAAATGCAACTAAAAATAGTTGCATAAATTTAAATAAAGGAGTATAATAAATGAGTACATTAGAAAAAGAAATTGCTAGATTAAAATCAAAACCAAAAGATTTTACATATAATGAGGCTAAAAGAATATTAAATAATTTAGGATTTATTGAGAATAATAAAGGAAAAACATCAGGATCAAGAGTAGTTTTTATAGGTAATGATTTAAATAAAAAAATTGAAATACATAAGCCACATCCAAGTAGTGTTTTAAAACCATATCAAATTAGTTATATTATAAAAATGTTAGAGAAATGGAGGATTTTGTGATGAAAAATATTATGAAATATAAAGGTTATTGGGCAGAAATAAAATATAGTGATGAAGATGAGTGCTTTTGTGGAGAAATTGAAGGATTAAAAGATTCTTCGATATCTTTTGAAGGAGAAAACGTCAAGGAATTAAAAAAAGACTTTAAAGATGCTATTGACCATTATTTACAAGCATGTAAAGATACTAATACAGAACCAGAAAAACAATGCAAGGGTTCATTAAATGTAAGATTAGGAGTTGAACTTCATAATAAAACAAAAATGAAGTCAATAGAAAAAAACATTTCAATTAATGAATTAATAAAAGAAGCGATAACAGCGTATTTAAAAACAAACTAAAATAATAAAACGAGTACCAAATTTGTATAAAAATCCCTATTTTTGAAAATACTATATAAAACTTAAAATCCATTTAAGAAAGAAGGTAGTATATGAAAAAATGGGGAATTTTATTAGGTGCTGTTATAATAATTGTTATTGCAGTAGGTGTTGGCATTTTTATGTTTAATACTAATAATAAACCGAAAAATCAAATTAATAATACTAATATAGACAATGAAATAATTGCCAATCAGGTAAATTATAGTGTAAAAAATGATATAACTGTTAATACAAATACAAATGAAGAAAAAATATCACCAAATGCAACGCTTATTCTAAAAAGAGAATATAAAGAATGTGGACATATACTTAAAGAATATAAAAGGATTACAGATGAATTAGTAAATTTAACCCAAAAAGAATTAGTAGAAAAAAATAAAGATTGGGAAATTGAAAAATTCTCTAATATGGAAGTAATATTGATAAAAGAGGTAGAAGGCGTATGTGATGAACATTACGTATTAAAAGAGGAAGATGGTGTTATTGCAGTATATAAAATGGAAGAAGAAAATAAGGAAGTGCTAGAAGAACTAACAGGAATTTCAACAGAATATTTAACCGAAAATGATAAAATGGAAATAGAACAGGGAATTAAGGTTTATGGAAGAGAAGAATTAAACAGTATTTTAGAAAACTATGAATAAATTTGACAAAAAATGGAAATTAATGTATAATACAAATGTAAAAATAACTTTTGGGTTACCTCCAGTAGTGGCGAAATTTGCGCCATATTTGGTTCTTATCTAGAATCAGATTAAGTTATGGAGGTTAACATTAAAGGGAACGCCATAGTTTGACGTTCCCAATTTTTATTTTTAATTAATTATTTTATTTATTTTGATCAATTTTTAAATTTTCTTTTTTTAGATATCCTTGTGAATAAAAAGCTCTAAAATACATTACTAATGAGAATATTGTAGCAATTAAAGCCAAATAATATAAGTATTGGTCAAATGCAGGAAGAGTGGGCATACTATATTCTGGATGATTTAATAAAGTAGTATTAAATTGTCTTATAAAAAAAGAACTTACAATTGCAACATAAAATAATACTGTTGATAATTTTCCATACCATTTGCTTGATACTACAAATTCTTTTCCATAAAGAAAAGATGCACCAGAAATCATAGCAAATTCTTTTAAAACAACTATAACTAAAATCCATAAAGGTATTATGTGTTGAAGAGCAAGTACAGCCAGTACAGAAATTTGTGTTGCTTTATCAGCCAAAGGATCAATTAATTTTCCAAAGTTTGTTATAAAATTAAACTTTCTTGCTATAAATCCATCTAAAACATCAGTTATTCCAGATATTGTTAAAAAGATAAAAGCAAAAATATAATCACCCTCAATTAAATATGCAATAATTACTGGAATTAAGAAAAATCTTATTATTGTTAATATATTTGGTATATGCTTAAACATAAATATTTCCTCCAAAAATGTAATATAATATATAATACATTTTTTGATAAATTTCGTCAAGTAGATAATAATCAAAATATAAGTTGTTTTTTATGCAAAATTAGAGTATAATACTAGGTATATAAAAGAAAAGAGGAAAACATATGGAGACACGGAAAAAATAATAAGAGAATATTAACAGGTGATAGACCAACAGGGAAATTACATATTGGTCATTATTTTGGATCACTTCAAAATAGAGTAAAACTTCAAAACGAATATGAAACATACATAGAGGTTGCAGATGTGCAAGCATTAACAGATAATTTTAATAATCCTGAGAAAGTTAAAAACAATGTAAAAGAAATTGTTATGGATCAGTTAGCAGTAGGAATAGATCCAAATAAATCAACAATATTTTTACAATCAATGATACCTGAAATTGCAGAGCTTACAGTGTTTTATTCTAACCTTGTTACTATTGCAAGATTACAAAGAAACCCAACTGTAAAAACTGAAATAGCACAAAAAAGAGAATTATTTGGAGAAAGTGTTACATACGGATTTTTAGGCTATCCAGTTAGTCAAGCAGCAGATATTACAGCTTTTGGAGCGACTATTATTCCAGTAGGGGAAGACCAATTACCACTAATTGAGCAATGTAGAGAGATTGTAAGAAAATTTAATAGTATATATGGAGAGATATTACTTGAGCCTCAAGCGTATTTAGGAGAAAATAAGCGTATTAAAGGATTAGATGGAAATGAGAAAATGGGTAAATCTTTAGGAAATGCAATTTATCTTGCAGATACTGAGGAAACAATAAAAGAAAAAGTAATGAGTGCTGTAACAGATCCAGGAAGGATAAAAAAAGATGACCCAGGAAATCCTGATATATGTATGGTAGCATATTATCATAATTTATTTAGTAAAAATGAAATAAAGACAATATGTGAAGAATGTAAGGCAGG
The DNA here is from genome assembly GCA_948434985.1 of uncultured Clostridium sp. Taxonomy (GTDB): domain Bacteria; phylum Bacillota; class Clostridia; order TANB77; family CAG-508; genus RGIG8482. The sequence goes on along the minus strand of CAOJFV010000002.1, from coordinate 82,130 downwards.
AAAACGTGGATGTGTTGCTTGCAAAAAGCAATTAATAAAAAATATAACAGAACATTTAGCACCAATTAGAGAAAAAAGACATTATTATGAAGAAAGACCTGAAGTTGTAAAAGAAATATTAATGGAAGGTACTTTAAAAGCAAGAGAAGAAGCAAAACGCACAATGGCTAAAGTAAAAGAAGCTATGAAACTAGATTATTTTAAAGAGGTATAAAATGGAATATATTAAAAAATTACCTGAAGAAGCATCATTTGAACAACAAGGATTAAAAGGTTATAATTACAACTTGTTTACAAAAGAGATTAGTATGAGTATTGAAGACTGTTTTAAAGGACATGATAAATATCATACGAATTGCCATAGTTCAAAAATATATTATGTTCTAGAAGGAACAGGAAAATTTAAGATTAATAATCAAATTTATGATGTGAAAAAAGATGATTGTATAGAAATACCTGCTAATACGAAATTTGTTTTTGCAGGTAAGATGAAATTATTATTAATTATGTCTCCAGCATTTAGACCACAAGATGGAATAGATGAAGAAGACAATGATTTATATTAGAGGGAGAAAAATATGTTCACAGATTACGCAAAAATTACAATAAAATCTGGTAATGGAGGAAATGGAGCAGCAACCTTTAGAAGAGAAAAGTATGTAGCAGCTGGTGGACCTGATGGAGGAGATGGCGGAATAGGAGGAAGCATCTATTTCTTTGTTGACCGTGATTTAAATACATTATTAGATTTTAGATATAAGAAAATATTTAAAGCCGAAAATGGAGAAGATGGAAGCGGAAATAACTGCTATGGAAAAAAAGGTGAAGATTTATATATAGGGGTACCACTAGGAACTATTATTAAAGATGCTGAAACAGGTAGAGTTGTGGCAGATTTATCAAATGAGAATCAAAAAGAATTAGTTTTACAAGGTGGAAGAGGTGGCAAAGGAAATGTACATTTTGCAACTTCTACTCGTCAAGCACCGCGATTTTCACAAGATGGAGAAAGAGGAAAAGAAAAAGAAGTAATACTTGAATTAAAACTGCTTGCTGATGTTGGATTAATCGGTTTTCCAAATGTTGGTAAATCAACATTTCTTTCAAAAGTAACATCTGCAAAACCTAAAATTGCAGATTATCACTTTACAACAATTATACCAAACTTAGGAGTGGTAAAATCAATTTATGGAGATTCTTTTGTAATTGCAGATATTCCAGGAATTATAGAAGGAGCAAGCGTTGGTGTTGGACTTGGTATTCAATTTTTAAGACATATTGAAAGGACAAGACTATTATTACATGTAATTGATGTTTCTGGAATAGAAGGAAGAAATCCAGTAGAAGATTTTTATACAATAAATAAAGAATTGGAAAATTACAGCGAAAAGTTAAGTAAAAGAACTCAAATTATTGTTGCAAATAAAGTAGATGTAATACAAAATGAAGATAAGTATAAAGACTTAGAAAAACTTGCAAAAGAAAAAAATATAGAGATATTTAAAATATCTGCTGCTACTGGTGAGGGTATAGATAAGTTAATGAATAGAGTAACAAAAATTCTAAAGATATTACCAAAAGAAGAACTAATAGAAGTAGAAGAAAAAATGGTATACACATTAGATAACGAAAAAAATCAATTTACTGTAACAAAAGATGGTAAAATTTTCGTAGTAGAAGGTCCAGCAGTAACAAGACTTATGGGAAGAGTAAATTTAGAAGACAATGAATCTATGCACTACTTCCAAAAATCGTTACGAGAATTAGGAATAGAAGCAAAACTAAAAGAATTAGGAGTGCAAGAAGGAGATACAGTTACATTAGATGGATGGGAATTAGAGTGGTATGATTAATATCTGATTAGTAAAAAGTTAATAGCAAAAGAAGTAAAATGGAAAAATCATTTTACTTCTTTTGTTATTATTTTAGAATAATCCCCCAGCTATGCTGGGGCCTCGGAAAACTTATAGTTTAGCACACATAATATGGAAATGCAAGTACCATATAGTGTAGAAATATGAATGATATTGAGAGAACTGTGTAGAAGAGGAATTTGAAGCCAGTACAATTGTCCTGTTTATGAAATAACTATAGAATAAATATAATTTAAGAATAATATAAAAAAAGTCAAACAAATTTTTTTGAAAAATTTGTTTGACTTTTTTTCGCTTTTGTGATACCATATAGTCAAATAGAAAAAAGGAGTGATTTTTATATGAATAAAAAAGATCCAAACGAACTAGGAAAAAGAGAAAAAGCAATTTTAAAATTCATTGAAAAACAAATACAAATAAATAGTTATCCACCTTCAGTAAGAGAAATAGGAAAAGCAGTAGGGTTAAAATCGACAGCAACAGTACATGGATATTTAGCAAAATTAGAGGAAAAAGGATATATTAAAAAAGAATCTCAAAAAGGAAGAACACTAAAACTACTAAAAGGTGGAGCAGTAGAAAATAAAAATCAAACAGCGATGAAAGAATTTTATTCTGGAAAAGAAATGGTAGAAGTACCTGTAATCGGAAAAATAACAGCAGGAGCACCAATTTTAGCAGTAGAAAATATAACAGATACATTTCCAATTCCAATAGACTTCGTTGGAAATAGCGAATCTTTTATGCTTACTGTTAGAGGAGAAAGTATGATAGAAGCAGGAATTTTAGATGGAGATTATATATTAGTAAAAAAACAAAATACAGCAAATAATGGAGAAATTGTAGTTGCATTAATAGAAGATGAAGCAACAGTAAAAACATTCTATAAAGAAAAAGACCATATTCGTTTACAACCTGAAAACTCTACAATGGATCCAATAATAGTACCAGACTGTAAGATACTTGGAAAAGTTGCTGGTGTATTTAGAAAGATGTAAAATATAGAATTATAGATTGTATGATTAGATGATGAATATTGAAATATAATTACAAATTATATAAAAGAAAAAGGTGGGAATCAGAATGATTTCCACCTTTAGACTATTACAATGCTTGTAATTCATAAGCATTTGGCATATAATGCAATTGCGTTTGCATGTTTGACTGTAGCAGGGAATCGGGACTTAAGAAATTTTGGAATTTGTGTATCGCTTATCTTTAAAGCTAAATCCATTATAAGAGCATCGTTTTCACGAGAATAAACTCCACTTAAGCTCTTTTTCCATGCTTCCTCAAATGCTGTCAATAGTTCTGCCATATTTTTGTCCTCCAACTGTTTTCTTTATATATCTATATTATAGCAAATATTAGAAGCAATGTAAAATTGACAAAATTAACATAATGTGGTATAATATTATGCTATAATTTATGTGTGATGTTCAGAAAATAAAAGAGCGGGATTACCGCTCCTTTTTGTGCTTACAATACTCATTAAAAAAACAAGATTTGCATTTACCCTTACATTTTTGGCAATGTAACCGAGAAGGGCAAACAATGCAACGTTCAGGTATGCAAGCACAATTCTTTGGAAAAATAAAAGATTTATTTTCCATAATTTTTACCTCCAAAATGTGAGATTAAAGAATTATAACATAAAAAATATTAGAATACAACTACATCCATTGCATCTGTGAAATTAGAGTTACCATATGGATAAATTATATATAAGCAATTATTTGCACCTAAAATAAAATTTGTTGTATTAGATGGTTCGTAAATATTACTTGATAAATCTCGTATATACACATTATATCCTAAATTTTTTAGGTTTCCGAGCTTCTACATTTGCATTTTCTATAGTTTTTAAAACAGAGTCTTTAACGTAAGTTTCTTCTAATTCTTTTATCTCTAACATTTGATTAAATGTTACTTCTTCATTTGTACTTAAGTTGTAATTATAAGTTTGTATTATAACTCTTTGAGGATTATTCCCTTCTTTTAGAGTAGATTTTATAACTAGTGACAAGATATTAGTATTTATATAACTCACATATTCAACAGTATAAACAGTATGACTAGTTGAATGTAGAATAATATCATTTGCTTTATTTACATATATATTTTTTATATTATCATTAAATTTTTCAGTAGAAGTACTTGATATATTTACACGTGGAATATTTAAATTTAAATCATATCTATTTTCAACACTTGACTCTTTACTAACCCAGGTATATATTAAATCTTCATCTGCTTTAAGTTTAGTAATACCAGATATATTTACATTATGACCTTGATAATCTAAATTATTATTAAAAATATTTTTGAAATCTTTTGCAAGTTGTTCTTGATTTATAGATGAACTATGTGTATTTGAATTAGGCAAAGTGTTTGTTTTTCTAAAAAATTGCCAATATACACCGAAATTAAGTGCAATAATACATATGATTATAATAATACTAAATACAATATTTCTCATATTTATTTTCATTTTAGCATCCATCCTTATAAAAAGTATAATCTAAGTTACATATTCATAAAAATTATAACATGGTTTTTATATAAATGTAAATAAATTCTTCGATAAATATTGACTTTTTATATATTTTGTAATAGAATAATTAAGCATTATTATAAAGAAAGAAAAAACATCTCCCCGGTAGTTTGATTTTTATTTATAATATATTGTAAAGAGAAATTAATGAATGGAGGGTATTTATTACCATGAATAATACAACATACAGCATAAAAAAAGATGATATTGAAAGAAAATGGTATATCATTGATGCAGAAGGAAAACCATTAGGTAGAGTTGCAACAGAAGCAGCAAAGTTATTAAGAGGAAAACATAAACCAACATTTACACCTAACTTAGATGTTGGTGATCATGTAATTATTATAAACTGTGAAAAAGTAGTTTTAACAGGTCACAAATTAGAACAAAAAATTTATAGAAGTCATTCAGGATACATTGGTGGAATGAAAGAAATAGTAGCAAGAGATATGTTAACAAAAAGTCCAGAAAAGGCATTAATGCTTGCAATAAAAGGAATGCTTCCACACAATAGTTTAGGAAGACAATCTATCAAAAAATTAAGACTATATGCTGGTTCTGAACACGAAAACCAAGCACAAAAACCAGAAAAATGGGAATTCTAAGAATTTAAGGAGGAAATATAAATGCCTAAAGCAAGTAAAGAAAAAATAATGTTCTATGGTACAGGTAGAAGAAAAAGTTCAATTGCAAGAGTTCGTTTAGTAGAAGGAACAGGAGTTATAACAATTAATGGAAAAAGTATAGATGAATATTTTGGACTTGAAACATTAAAAGTTATAGTAAGACAACCATTAACAGTTACAAATACAATTTCAAAATATGATGTTATTTGTAAAGTAGTAGGTGGAGGATATACTGGTCAAGCAGGAGCAATCCGTCATGGAATAGCAAGAGCTTTAAATGAAGCTAATGCTGAATATAGACCAGAATTAAAAGCAAACGGTTTCTTAACAAGAGATCCTCGTATGAAGGAAAGAAAGAAATACGGACTTAAAAAAGCTAGAAAAGCACCACAATTTAGTAAAAGATAAAAATTCAAAACTCGAAAGTTTTATGCTTTCGGGTTTTTTGCTATATAAAAAACGACTACTGTAGTAGCCGTTTCTTAAAAATAAAAGGGGATGTTCAATATAATCTTACTTATATTGAAAAGAAAGTATAACTTAAGTAACATATATACTCTCTTTGTATGTATATATAATATAAAACATATTTGTCCATTTTGTGAATGAATAGTGTAGAATTAGAAAATAAAGTCTTAAGAAAAAATAAACATTGTATCATTTATACAATGTTTATTTTACCATTCTAACTTAAGGTTGTTCTGCAAGAGTTAAATTAATAGAAACCTCTTTTCCATTTCTAGTAACTTTTAAAGTCATTTCATCACCAATCTTATGAGTATTTTTAATTTCATTTAACTCATTCATAGTGGTAACTTTCTTACCATCAGCTTCAACAATTACATCTCCGACTTTAAGTCCAGATTTTTCAGCACTAGAAAAATCATCAATAGCTTTTATATAAATTCCAACAACAAGATTATTATATTCAGCAGTTTTTTCATCAAGGTCAAGTCCAGTAATTCCAATGTATGGTCGTTTAACTTTATTATATTGAATTAGTTGTTCATAAATATCAAGAGTAGAGTTTATAGGGATAGCAAATCCCATACCTTCAATACCTGTTCCAGAAAGTTTTAAAGTATTAACACCAATAACTTTTCCTTCAGCATTTACTAAAGCACCACCACTATTTCCAGCATTAATAGCAGCATCAGTTTGAATTAAAATATATGTTTTTCCATCAGAATCTGTAACTTCTCTATTAACAGCACTAATCATTCCACCAGTTACACTACTTTGCATTCCAAGTGGATTACCAATAGCCATTGAAAATTCTCCAACTTTTACAGAATTAGAATCTCCAAGTTCAGCAGGAACTAAACCTGATTTTTCTATTTTTATAACAGCAAGGTCTGTTTGCTCATCTGTACCTATAATTTTTGCTTCATATGGTGTTTCATCATTATATAAATAAACAGTTACTTTACTAGCTTTTGATACTTCATAATATGAATTGTTAGATGTAGAATTAACAATATGATTATTAGTTAAAATATAACCATCCTCACTCATAATAATACCAGAACCACTAGCGGTAGATGTACCATTTCTTGAAAAGATTGAATTTACAGAATATTCAACTGTAATACCAACAATAGATGGACGTACTTTTTCAGCAACATTCACACCTGTATCAGAATAACTTGAAAGTGATATTTGTGTAAGACTACCATTAAATGAATTACTATTTTCATTTCCGTGATGCGTTTGCAGTGGTTTGTATTGATGTATTACCTATTATTTTTTCACGAACCCCGAGGAATACCAAAACAGGTACCAATTACAAGAGAAGTTCCAAGTATTCCTGAAAAAAATGGTATTAATACACTTTTTGAAAAACTATTTTTTCCTTTATTTGAATCATTATTAGAAAAACCAACTACTTTATATGAAGTAGTTTTATTATTTTGTGAATTATCTTCCATAAAAACCTCCAATTATAAAGATTATAATTACTATAACCTATTTTTATATCATAATACAATAGAATTGTGAATTATTTGTGAAAAATATGTTAATATTAAAAAATAAAAAAATCACACTTGAAAATATCTTTATTAATATATATAATAAAGATGAAAATTAAATCACATTAATAAAAGTAGAAATAGGAGGAATTAGCAATGAACAAAAATCAAAAAGGAATAACAATAGTATCTTTAATAATAACAATTATAATATTACTAATTATTGGTGGAACTACAGTATATATAGGTACTTCAGTTATAAAACAAGCAACACTTCAAACAATAAATACAAATATGATGCTAATTCAAGCAAAAACCAAAACTATAGCAGAACAAGCTAAATTTAATAATAACCAAGATAACTATAAAGGAACAGTTTTAAGTGAGGTTTTAGGTAATAAGAAAATAGATAAATTGCTAGAAATAGGAATTATAGAAGACACAAGTAAATACTACTTGCTTTCAAAAGATGATCTAGTAAGTATGGGATTAGAAAAAATTGAAATAGAAGATGGATATATAGTTAATTATGAAACAGAAGAAGTTATATATGTTAAGGGATATGACAATGATGGAATAACTTATCATAAGCTAACTGATATGAAAAATGTAACTGTAAAATAATTTTTTGATGAAGGAATAAATGATGAAAGAAAAAGAAGAATTAAGATTACAAAAGTTAAAACAAATAGAAGAAGAAATATATAATAACAATTCTGATATAAACAATATATGTGGAATTGATGAAGCAGGAAGAGGACCACTTGCGGGTCCTGTTGTTATTGCAAGTGTTATAATGCCAAGAGATTCTATGATAGAAGGAGTTAATGATTCTAAAAAAGTTTCTGAAAAGAAAAGAGAAGAACTATATGATAAAATAATAGAAGAAGCAATTAGTTATGGTGTAGGAATTATAGACCACGAACAAATTGATGAGCTTAATATATTAAATGCAACAAAACTTGGATTAACAACATCTTTACAAGAACTTAATACAAAACCAAACCTTATTTTAGTAGATGCACTAAATAAAATAGATACTTTAGGAATTCCTTATAAGTCAATTATTAAAGGAGATGCACTTTGTTATTCAATATCATGTGCGTCTATAATTGCTAAAGTAACAAGGGATAGAATTATGAGACAGTGGGATGAAATATATCCAATGTATGGATTTGAAAAACATAAAGGTTATGGAACAGCATTTCATATACAAGCGATAAAAGAATACGGATTATGTCCAATACATAGAAGAAGTTTTACTAAGAATTTTGTATAAAATGTTTAAATATTGCTTTTGCAGTACGCTCCTATGTAGTAATATATTTATTTTGAAAAGCTTCGACACTTGTCAAAGCTTTTCAAAATAAATATATTACTACATTCGTGCTGATTACCAATATTAAATATTAACTAATTTAGTTAATAAGGAAGGGGTAAAGATGAATATATTAGAAATTATAGCTAAAAAAAGAGATAAAAAAGAACTAAGTAAAGAAGAAATTGAATATTTTGTTAAAGGATATACAAAGGGCGAAGTAACAGATTATCAAGCAGCAGCATTAGTTATGGCAATATATATAAATGGAATGAATGACGAAGAAATTACTAACTTAACATTAAGCATGGCAAATTCTGGTGAAATGTTAGATTTATCAGTATTTGGAAAAAATGTTGTAGATAAACATTCAACAGGAGGAGTAGGAGATAAAGTTAGTTTAATTCTTCTTCCTATTGTTGCTTCATTTGGTATACCAGTTGCAAAAATGTCTGGGCGTGGACTTGGCTTCACGGGAGGAACAATAGATAAATTAGAATCAATTCCAGGATATAATACAAATGTTGAAATTGAACAGTTTATAAAAAATGTTAAAAGTGTTGGAATAAGTTTAATTGGACAAACTTTAAATCTAGCGCCAGCAGATAAAAAAATATATGCTTTACGTGATACAATTTCTTGTACAGATAATATTCCTCTTATTGCATCTAGTATTATGAGCAAAAAGATAGCAGCAGGAGCAAATAAAATAGTATTAGATGTTACTTGCGGGTCTGGAGCGTTTATGCGGAAACAAAGAGGATGCTATAAAACTATCTGAAACTATGAACAGAATTGGAAAACTTGCAGGAAAAGAAACAGTATGTGTTCTAACTAATATGGATGAGCCATTAGGAAAAAGCGTTGGAAATAATCTAGAAGTAATTGAAGCAATTAAAGCTCTTAAAGGTGATATGGAAGAAGACATAAAAGCTGTAGTATTAGAGCTAGGTAGCTATATGATAAAACTTGTAGGACTTGGTGATGATATTAACGAAAATAAACAAAAAATATTAGAAAACATACAAAATGGAAAAGCATATGACAAATTTAAAGAACTTGTAAAAAATCAAGGTGGAGATGTTTCATATTTAGAAGATGTAAACAAATTTGAAAAAGCAAAATTTATAATTCCTGTAATATCTGATAAAGATGGATATGTAGAAAAAATAAATGCAAGAGAAGTAGGAGTTATATCAGGGTTTCTTGGAGCAGGAAGAGTAAGAAAAGAAGATAATATAGATGAAAGTGTTGGAATTGTACTTTGTAAAAAGGTATCAAATGAGGTAAAAGTAGGAGATGTACTTTGTTATGTACACGCAAACAATGAAAAATTAGGAAATGAGGCTGTAGATAAATTAAAAGAGACATATAAAATTTCAAAAGAAAAGATAGAAGAACCAAAAGCTATAATTGGTATTGTTAAATAAATATAAGATAAAAAAGAAGCGGTAGTAATACCACTTTTTTTTATATAATAGGAAAGTTCTCCGAACTTCCTATTATATAAATACATTCCACAGAAAAATTGCATAGCAATTTTTCGCGGGCGAACAAAGACGCGGACTTTAAATGTTTTAAACAGTTACAATGTTCTTGATATCCGCTTTTGTTCTTTAAACTGTTTTGTGCCGAGTATATAAAAAATTAAGAAATACTGTTTTAATATTACATACTAAATATACATAAAACATTTACAATTATGTAAAAGTGTGATATACTATTGCTGAAAGAATGATTAGAAGGAGTTATATTGTGTTATCAGAAAAAAATATAGAATTAAAATTTAAAGTAATGTTGCAAAGAATAAATAAACTAACTAAGTTATTTAAAATGTTATATGGTTTGAATTGTAAAGAAGCTAAAAATATAACATACATAAAAGAAAAATATATAGAAGGATATAATGTAATAATACAAGAAGAGGTATATGATAAATATTCTGAATTAGAAAATATTATTATAAAAGAAATATCAAAAATAGAGTTACAGTTAGATGAGTATATATATAAAACAAGATTACAATATAAGGACATTATATTAGCATATATAGAAAAATTAGAAAACTCAGAAAGTTATCAGAATTTTCAAGGATTAGAGTATATCTTACAAAGTATAGAAACATTAGAAGAATTAACAAAACTATATGGGTCAGATTGTGAATTACAAGATAAAATTACTAAGTTTAAATTTGATGTTTTATATAGAAAACAAGTAGAAGAACTAGTTTATCAAAACGGTGGAAAAGATAGTAATTTAATACAATATGAAAATGAAAGAGAAAAAAATATTTTCATTGAAATGCTAAAGGAGAAAATTAAGTCGCTATATGATCCAAAAGGAAAAAATGACCAGATATTAAAAATAGAACCAAAAGAAATATTAAGCAATGGCAAATTATTAGAAAGATTAATTGTAATGGATATGGATAAAAATCCATTCAATTATATAAATTTGGTAAGAGCTCCAATTTTTAATGCGCATTTATGTAATATAGGAAATAACCCATTTGAAAAAGAAGTATATCTAACATCTGAACAATGGAAAAAAATTGTTTGGGATGATTTTAAAATAAGAGAAGGTGCTACACTAAAAACGAATAAAGTAAATTTTTCGATTTTATATGCAGTATTAAGGAACTTAATAACTGATGAGGATATTAGTATTATAGAATGTGAAAGAATATATCAAAAATTTGGATTTGAATGCAGGCCAATAATGATAGGTATAGGACAAAAATGTGTAAAAATGATTTTTGATAAAGTACATAATTCAGAAAGATTTAAGCAAATGATAAATGAAAAAAATGAAACAAAAAAAGAAGAAGGATTCTGTAAATTATCTCTTACGGGATTAGCATATGATTTTGATTACGAAGAAAAAGAATATTCTATAGAAGATTTAAAAGGAGAAATTATTGATTTAGAATTGTTTAATGCCCAACATGGAAAAAGAAAAAATAAGCAGTATTCAAATAACCCAAATTATTTAGATACCAAAGTAGAACAAATCAAAAAAACGGGTATAATTACTACTAATATTGATATGATTATATTATTAATACAAGATATGATAAATAAAGAAAGCAATACAGAAAGAAGAAATGAGGAAAAAATAGAACAACTAGAGAAAAGGATAAAGCATTTTGAAGGATTAAAAGGTAAAAGACTTTCATTAGAAGAAAATAAGGAAATATTAATGGAAATAAAAAGAATATATTTATTATTAGATATTGAATATAATGAGTGGGAATTACCGTTAGAAGATATGAGAGAGCCAAATAGGTATTGGGGAAGAATAATGGCATTAGAGTCAGCACCAATTCCAATAGAAGAAGGATATGAGGACGTTGAAGTGAGTCATAGCTTTGCATATGGTTCAAAATATGAAAGTAGATATTATTGTAGAAGTTATACAGGACCTTTATGGGAAAAATATAAAATGGATTTTAAGGGATTGGGAATAGAAGTATTTAGAAACTATAGCTCTTATAGATATTCTTCAGGCGCAACATTTAATATATGTATAAATTTAGCAAATATTTCAGATTTACCAATAGATTATGAAAAGGTACAAATGATGTCAAAACAAGAAATGGATAGAATTATAAAACGTGAAGAGGAAAATGAAAGAGATGGATAAAGAAAGAAAACAAGATATACAAGAAGATAATGAGCTGTCTATAGGAATACCAAGATATTCAGAATTATCAGAAGAAGATATAATAATAGTTGATAATTATATTGGACAGATAAATTTAAAATTACCGCAAACAATTAATGGGTTTTGTGACAGTGAAATAGGTGAAATTAATAGAGAAATAGACTTGATGATAGGATTATTAAATATTCATTCTACAAGAATAAAAGATATGCAAGAAGAGTTAATATTAACAATAGACGAGAACACAGAGCAAGAAAAAGAAAAATTTGGAGATAAAGTCAAAAGAGTCTTTTCAAAACGAAGCTTGAAGAAAACGACAACAGGTGAAAACAACAAGAAATATACAAGAATCACAGAAATAAATAATGTGAATTTAATACAAGAAAAAATAGAAACAATTAGAACTGAATTAAAAATAAATGCTTGTAAATTTGAAATTATTGCTCAAAATTCAGATGAACAATATGCCAATATACGATATCAGATTATAGCATTAGAAGAAGTACTAAACAGAATACAAAAATCATATGGAAGGCGGATTAGAAAGTACTTTTTCACAGATAGACAGTATACAGCTTGAAGAACGTATAAAAAATAGAATTTCTATGTTTAAAGTTATAAAATTTAATATATCAATAAAAGCAAGAATGGCAAGAATTTTAGCAAGTAAAAATGAAGAAATTGCAAGTAATTATGATTTAGATTTATCAATATTAGATACTCTTACAGAAATGTTAGAAGATTTTAGAACAAGACTTACAGCTGAATTACAAAGAGATATAAAAGAGGAACATATGGGAGATGAAGAGGAAATAAGATAAAAAATGAACAAGATATGATATCTTGTTCATTTCTATTCTATTGTTTTACTAGATTCATACAAAGAATCAGGACACATATCGATATCTCCCCAAGCAATAGTTCCTAGAACTATTTTGACATTATTAAACACATTTCTATCACGTAAAGCTTTAAATACACCTTTATCAAGATATGGTTTCATATCTTTTATTTTTTTTATATTATCATCAAAAGTTAATAATAATTTATAATCTTCCAATGGTTCTACATTAATAATTTTTTTCAAATTAAGCCCCCCCTTAAGTTAATGGATTTATATAAAATAGTGTTTCATTATTTTTTGATAATTTCCAATTAGCTACTAATTCATCCTTATGTAATACAGCCCAAGCTTCAATTAATTTTTGCTGACGTTTTGAAATAGTTCCTTGAATTAAAATACCATCAAAATCGAACATAGCAGAATAATCTCCATAGTCAACATGAAAATGTGGTGGATTATGGTCATCATAGAACATACGAATTATAATGCCATAAAACATACTTATAGTTGGCAAAATAGTCACCTTTCTAATTATATCATTTATAAAATAATAAGTAAATACAATTTTTCTATGAATATCTAGATGTAATTTATATGATAATAAATATAAAATGAAAATATATAATTGTTTGAAATTAGAATAAAAAATCATAATGTAAAACCAAAGTTGAAAGATTATAAATTATAGATATTTTAACAAAATATATAAAAAATCAAGACAATTTTTTGGAAATAATGTAATTGTTAAATAAAGAAAGAAGAATTACTCAATTCTTCTTTCTTTTTCTTTGCCACAAAGCTTATCATATTCTTTACACCTTATCTTATATTCCATTTGTTGAGACAAATATCTATAGTACATATACGCTTGTTCATATTGTAACATAGGGTTAAACATAGGATCCCTATACATATTATCGTTTACCATATTAGGGTCAAAATTCATATTATCGTAACCACCAAAATCCATATTTCTATCCATTATAAACACTCCAATCTTATATAAAAATTAATAATAGTTCTTTATACTTATATTCAAAATCAAAGTACATATGATAATTTTATCATTTATAAAGTTTATATTTTTTTCTATTAAATAAAATAAAAGTAGCAGTACTAATAATTAAAAGTAAAATCACTATATTATAAGGATTAATATATGCAGTAAATGCAGGCAATTTATTCACATTCTGAGAAAAAATTGGTACTAAATCCAGATTAAATATTGGGAAAATGTGAATAATAACATATGTTAAAATGGCTGCAATTGTACCTTGTAATAATTTTCCTATAATATAAGCACTTATTGAAATATCTGATTTTGAAGTGATACTTAAAACTTGAAGGCACACACTTATACCACCAAATCCTAAAATAAAACTTGCAAAAGTAATTAAAGTAGAAAAAGATTTAGTATTAATACAAGAAAGATTATTTAATCCATTTGTAAGTTCTACGAATCCTGAAATAATAGGTTTAATAAAATTTATATCAATATTTAACAAATTAAAAATTGGATAAAACATTTTGCAAACTATATCTAATAATCCAGAATTATTTAAAATTGATATTATTACAGAAAATAGAATTACAAATCCACCAATCATAACAATAGTATTAACTGAATTCATAATACTAGTAGATAACACTTCTCCTAAATTTGAAAATGTTACAGCAGTTTTTGAAGATACTGAAGATTTTTTTGATGATACCAATTCTCTATCATTATATTTCCAAAATCTAAATAAAAAGCCAACTATAATACAAGATAATATATGAGTTATAAATAATAATAATCCGTATCAAAGTATTACCAAACATACTAACACCAACAGTACCAATAATAAAAAGTGGTCCAGAATTATTAGTAAAAGCAAGTAATCTTTCAGCTTCAGCTCTTGAGCAATTGCCATTTTTTCTAAACTCTGTAACAATTTTTGCACCAACTGGATAGCCACTTATAATTCCCATAATAAAAGCATAAGCACCAATACCGAGGTACATTAAAAATAGGTTTCATATATTTATTTAATAACTTACCAATAAAATTTACTACTTCAGTATGACTTAATAATTCAGTAGCTATAAAAAATGGTAAAAGAGCAGGGACAACAGAATTTGCCCATAATAGTAATCCATTTTTTGTTGCAGACAAATTTTCTTTAGAAAAGATTACTAAACATATTGTAAAAAGTATAAATAAGCTTGGCAATATATGTTTCTTTATAGATAAAACGAAAAAGTGCGACTTCATTTTAAACAACCTCCATAATATATTACATATATATTAAAAAAATGTTGTAATATACATCTTATTGTGATATATTTGTAAATATAAAATTAAAGATATAGTAGGAGGTCTACTTATGTGGGGAGACATAGCAATTGCATTTTTACTTGCATTTATTACAGCATTTGTTATCACACCATATACTATTAAACTAGCAAAAAAAGTAGGTGCAGTTGATTCACCAAAAGATGAAAGAAGAATAAATAAAAAAGTAATGCCACGTTTAGGAGGTCTTGCTGTTATTGCAGGATTTCTAGTATCTATAATATATTTACTTACAATTATGGGGATAGAAGGGTCAATTAATTTAGGAGAAGAACAGTACTATTTGAAATTAGTTGGATTTTTTCTTGGAGCATTGGTTATAATAATAGTATGTTTTATAGATGATTTAAAAGGAATTTCACCACTTGTAAAACTTGCAGGTCAAATAATTGCGGCAATTTTAGTAATAAAAAGTGGCATAATAATAGAACATATAAGTATACCATTTTTAGAGACAGATGAGCTAATGGAATTAAACAAAGTATTTTCTACGATGTTAACACTTGGTTGGATAGTAGGGATTACGAATGCAATTAACTTAATAGATGGATTAGATGGGCTATCTTCAGGAATATCATTAATATCATGTTTATCATTAATAATTATATTTTCACTAAATGGTTCACCACTAATTGCAATTATTATGATAACAGCACTTGCAGGAGCATTAACAGGATTTTTACCATTTAACTTTAATCCTGCAAAAACCTTTATAGGAGATACAGGGTCTAATTTTTTAGGTTATTCATTAGCTGTAATATCAATATTAGGAATTGCAAAAACATATACTTTAATAGTAATAGTAGCACCGCTAATAGTACTTGCACTTCCAGTGTTTGATACACTGTTTGCAATTATTAGAAGACTAATAAAAGGAAAATCTTTAAAAGCAGTAGTAATGCCAGATAAAGGACATTTACACCATAAAATGCTAAAAAAAGGATTTACACAAAAAGAGGCAGTTTTAATATTATATGGAATTAGTGCTACATTTGGAATGTTTGCAATAGTATTATTAGAAAGCGGAATATGGAAAGCACTATCATTTGCGTTAATTGTAGTTGCAGTAATTGCGCTAGGATATAAAAATATATTTAAGTTGAGAGGAGGAAATGAAATGTATAAATGTTTAGCTTGTGGATATGAATATAATCCAGAAATTGGAGATCCAGATAATGGAATAGCACCAGGAACACCATTTGAAGAATTACCAGATACATGGGTATGTCCATTATGTGGAGTAGGAAAAGATATGTTTGAAGAAGAATAAAAGAAAAGGTATATACCTTTTCTTTTTTTGCTATATATGGTATAATTAGCACTATCAAATTATTTATAGGAGATACAAATGGAAAATAAAGATAAAATTATAAAATTTTTAGCATATGATGGAAGAGTAAGTATAATATGTGCTAATACTACATATTTGGTAGAAAAAGCAAGAATGACACATGATTTAAGCCCAGTAGCAACAGCAGCACTTGGAAGGACTTTAACTATTGCTAGTATAATGGCAAGTAATATGAAAAATGAAGAAGATAAGCTAACTATACAAATAAAAGGAAATGGACCACTTGGAGGAATTGTAGTTGTAGCAAGTAATTCACCAAAACTAAAAGGATATGTACAAAATCCATTAGTAGATATTCCACTAAATTTAAATGGAAAATTAGATGTTGGGGGAGCAGTAGGTAAAGAGGGATATTTAAATATAATAAAAGATATAGGGCTAAAAGACCCATATATAGGAATGGTTCCACTAGTGACAGGTGAAATTGCGGAAGATTTTACAAATTATTTTGCTACATCTGAACAAACAAATACAGCAGTTGCATTAGGAGTTTTGGTAGATAGTAAAGGGGTAAAATCAAGTGGAGGATATGTTGTAACACCAATGCCAGATGCTACAGAAGATGATTTATTCATTTTAGAAAACAGAATAAAAGAGGCAAAACCTATAAGCAAAATGTTAGATGAAAATATGACTCTAGAAGAAATTGCAAAAGATATTACAGGAGATGTAAATGTTAAAATAATAGAGGATAATATAGTACCTGTTTATGAATGTGACTGTAGTAAAGAAAAGATAGAAAGAGGATTAATTGCAATAGGAAAAAAAGAGCTACAAGATATTATAAATACTGAAAGGAACATTAATACAGTATGTCATTTCTGCAATAAAGAATATAATTTCAGTAAGGAAGAATTAGAAGAACTATTAAGTAAAATAAATTAGGATAAAATAAAGCAATGTTTTTTAAAGGAATGAAAATAAAATGAAAAAAGTATTATTAGGAATGAGTGGAGGAGTAGATAGTTCTGTATCTGCAATCTTATTAAAAGAATCAGGCTATGAAGTAATAGGAGCTACAATGGAATTGTGGCAAGATGAAACAGCTAATGTAGAAAGTGGATGCTGTTCTTTAAGTGCTGTTTATGATGCAAAAAGAGTATGTGATAAATTAGGAATTCCACACTATACATTAAACTATAAAGAAGAATTCAAGAAATATGTAATAGATGATTTCATAAAATGTTATGGATGTACCAAAACTCCAAACCCATGTATTGAATGTAATAAACACATAAAATTTGATCTATTCTATAAAAAAGCAATGGAATTAGGATGTGATTATATATCAACAGGTCATTATGCGAAAACAGAGTTTGATGAAGAATGTAATCAATATGTTTTAAAAAAATCAAATGAAGTAGCAAAAGACCAAACTTACTTTTTATATGGAATACCAAAAGAGGTAATACCTAAAATGCTATTTCCTTTAGAAAATTATACTGATAAACAAGAAGTTAGAAGCATTGCAGAAAAACATGGCTTGCTAGTAGCTAAAAAGCCAGATAGTCAAGAAGTATGTTTTATACCTAATAATAAATATACAGATTTTTTAATACAAAATATGAAAAATGCTCCAAAGAAAGGAAACATAGTAACTAAAAATGGAGAAATAGTAGGAAAACATAATGGTTTGATATATTATACAATAGGTCAAAGAAAGGGATTAGGGATTTCATATAAAGAACCATTATATGTTGTTGATTTAAAAGAAAAAGAGAACCAAGTAATAGTAGGAACTGAAGAAGAATTATATAAGAAAGAATTATATGCAAATGAACTAAATTTCTTACTATTTGAAGAATTAGAACAAGAAATGAAAGTAACAGCTAAAATAAGATATAGAGCAAAAGAAGCGGAAGCAAAAATTATACCTATAGAAAAAGATAAAATAAAGGTAGAATTTGAAAATCCACAAAGAGCTATAACTAAAGGACAATCAGTCGTGTTTTATAAAGGAGATATAGTAGTAGGTGGAGGAAAAATTTTGTAAAGTGTCGCAATTTGTCGAAAAGTTTTTGTAAAATATTTAGATTTTTACTTGCAATTTGACAATTACTGTATTACAATAAGGATACAAAATGTTTTGTCAAATATACAGTATTAAAACATTTATCCCCAAATATAATATAGAAAGGAAGGTTGTTTTTATGGAAGAAAACATAGCAAAACAAATTTTATCACAAGTTAGTATTATTGCTAGCAAAGTAGATGGAATGCAAAATCAAATAGGAGGCATACAAAATCAAATAGGAAGTATGCAAGGTCAAATTGATGGAATGCAAAATCAAATAGGAGGCATGCAAGGTCAAATTGACGGTTTACAAGGACAATTTGATGGAATGCAAAATCAAATGGGAGGTATGCAACAACAAATAAAGGAGTTGTATAGAAACCAAATCAAAACTTGGGAAGAAATGCATAATATTAAGGAAGAACTAAAAGAAGAAATAAAAGATGCAAAAGAAGAATTAAGAGAGGAATTAAAAACAGAAATATCACAAGTTAAAACCAAAATTGATGAAGTTGAAGGAGCAGTAGTAGAAAACTGTGGGACAATAATACAAAGTGTAGAAAAACAACGTAGGATGATAGAAAGGGTATTAAATAACCACGAAAGACGTATATGTAAAATAGAAAATAAAACTCCAAAGTTTATACCAATACTTTAATATATAAAATAAAACGTATTACCTTTTTTGTAATACGTTTTGATTTTTATATAAATTATTAAAAAAACTATATAGTATTCAAAATAATAGGAGCAACTTGTTTCTTTCTAGAAACAACACCCTCTAAAAATGCCATATTATCTTCTAATTTTGTATTAAATGCTTTTTCAAATATATCTGTATTATTACCTAAAACAACACATTGAGAATTGCTATTTATAATATCTGTAATTAAAAATACAAATAAGTTTAATCCATTAGAATTTATAAAGTTTTGCATAGCATTTTCAATTTCTGCTTTACCCTTTAATACATCTTCAATACAAGCAGTATTTACTTGTGCGACTTGGAATCTGAAATCTCCATTTGCAAATTCTTTTGAATCAATATTAATTAATCCGTCAGGTGTAAAATCACTTAAATCAGTTCCTGCTTTTAACATATCTAAGCCATATGTATTAACATCAATTTCAGCAATACGAGCAAGTTCTGCACATGCCTTTTTATCTTCTTCAGTACAAGTTGGTGATTTAAATAACAATGTATCTGATACAATTGCAGAAAGCATTAAAACAGCTTCTTTTTTCTCAATTGTCATATTTTCTTCTTTAAATTTTTTGTAAAGAATAGTAGATGTACAACCTACTGGTTCTGCTCTATAATATAATGGTTCAGCTGTTTGGAAGTTTGCAATTCTGTGATGATCTACAACTGTTTCGATTTTTGCTTTTTCAATTCCATCAGCACTTTGTGAAAATTCGTTGTGATCTACTAAAACTACAGCTTGTCCTTCTTCTACACAAGATATCATTCTTGGTGCTTCAATTCCTAAATAATTTAGTACATAAGCTGTTTCTTTATTAACATCACCAAGTCTTACAGCCTCTACATCAAATCCTAAATTTTTATCAAATTTTTCCATAACTAAACTAGAACAGATTGAATCTGTATCTGGGTTTTTATGTCCAAAAATAAGTGTACTCATAATAAAATCTCCTTTATAATAAAATTCTAAATTATACTATACAAAAAAAATGACTAAAAATCAAGTTTTTAATTACTTTTTTATAAATTTTGGGTTACAGTTCAGCCTATGGTACTAAATTAGCGTGAATATATTACTACATGGGAGCGGAGTGCAAACAAGATAGGCTGAATAGAACTAAATAATTATATTTTAATAGCACTTTCTAGTCCAAGATTAATCATTTGATTTAATGAGTTTTGTCTAGCATCAGCTGATACATTTTCATTATAAAAATACGAATCAACAACAGTAAGTATACAAGCAGCATTTTTATTTAACAATTTTGAATTATAAAATAACGCAAAAGCCTCCATTTCAGCACCTGATATATTATATTCTTTTGGTAATCTTTCTAAGTATTTAGACATATCACTCATATAAGCATCAAAAACTTCACCACAAGCAATATTAGATTTTTTTATAGATATATCTATTGATTTTGCAGTATCTTCAATTATAGAGTTAAGTTTATTACTTGAATTTATAAAATGACAATCGGTATTATCAATACTTAGGGCATAATTGCCTTCGGTATAAGAATTATCTACAAGTACCAAATCAAATAAATTTAAATCTTTATTATATCCTCCACAAGAGCCTAATCTTATTATATTTTCTACATCATAAAACTTAAATAGTTCGTAAGAATAAATCCCCATACTAGGCATTCCCATTCCGTGAAGCCATAACAGTTATTTCTTTTCCTTTATATAATCCTGTGTATGCAAAAATATTACGAACAGAATTTACAAGCTTAGCATTTTCTAAAAAATTATCAGCAATAAGTTTTGCACGAAGTGGATCACCAGGCATTAATACAGTTTTTGCAATTTCTTCTTTTTTTGCTTCAATATGTGGTGTCATAATAAAACCTCCTTAAATTATAATTATTATATACTAAATATTATAAAATAGTCTAGAAAAACACGACAAAATGTGATAAAATTATAGATATTTTAAAGAAAGAGGAAGAAAATGAATATAGGATTTGTATCACTAGGATGTAGTAAAAATTTAGTAGACACAGAAATGATGATAGGGTTATTTAAAGAACAAGAATATAATATTGTAAATAATCCAAGTGTTGCAGATATAATATTAATAAACACTTGTGGATTTATAGAAAGTGCTAAAGAAGAAGCAATCAATACAATTTTAGAAATGGCAGAATATAAAAAAAGTAGATGTAAATATATTATAGCCACAGGTTGCTTAGTTAAAAGATATAAAGAAGAATTAGAAAAGGCACTACCAGAAGTAGATTTATTTATATCTTGTGATAGTTATGATGAGTTTTGGAAAGAAGTAGAAAAAATTATAAAAAGGGAAGAGAAAGTATCAAACTATAGCTTAGAATATGATAAAAGACTTATAACTACTGGCGATAAAATGGCATATTTAAAAATAGCAGAGGGGTGTAGTAATAGATGTACATATTGTGCTATACCAAATATTAGAGGGTCATTTGTTAGTAGAAAAATAGAAGATATACTAAAAGAAGCCACTCTACTTGCTAAAAAAGGAATAAAAGAACTAATAGTAATTGCACAAGATACTACTAAATATGGTATTGATATATATGGAGAATCAAAGCTGGCAGAGCTTTTAGATAAACTTTGTAAAATAGAAGGAATTGAGTGGGTTAGATTTTTATATTCATATCCAGAAACAATAACAGATGAATTAATTAATATTGTAAAAAACAATGATAAAATATGTAAATACTTTGATATACCAATTCAACATGTATCTAATACAGTATTAAAAAGAATGAATAGAAAAAGTAATGAAGAATCAATAAAAGAATTAATGAAAAAGATAAGAAAAGAAATACCAAAAGTTATATTAAGAACTACTGTAATTGTTGGGTTCCCAGGAGAAACTACGGAAGATTTCGATAAACTTTATGAATTCATTAAAGAAACTAAATTTGATAAATTAGGTGCATTTATGTATTCTAAAGAAGATGGTACACCAGCCTCAAGATTAAAAGAACAAATTCATCCTCAAACTAAAAAAAGTAGATATAATAAAATAATGAAATTACAACAGGAAATATCAAAAACTAATCTAGAAAATAAGATTGGTAAGACATATAAAACTATGATAGAAGATGTTTCATTTGACGGAAAATATTACATAGGAAGAACATATATGGATGTTCCAGATATGGATGGTGTTATTTTTATAGAAAATGAAAACAAAACTAAAGACAAGATAGGTCAGTTTGTAGATTGTAAGATAACAGAAGTTAGAGACTATGATTTACTTGGGAAAATTGAATAACTAAGTTACAATTCACATTTAATATAATAGCAACACAATTTATAATATTTTGAATATTTGTAAAAAAAACATTGACAAGATTCCACAAAATATTATAGAATATAAATCTAAAATAAATAATGGAAACGCACACTATAAAAATAGTGATTAACGAACAGCACATTTAAATGTGTTGTTTTTTGTGCGAAAACAGAGTGAAGAAGGGAGAAAGAAATGAAACAATTAGATTTAGGAAAAGAAAAAATAGGAAAATTATTAATGGCATTTTCTGTACCATGTATTATATCATTAGTAGTAAATGCACTATACAATATAATTGACCAAATATTTATAGGATGGGGTGTAGACTATCTAGGAAACGGAGCAACAAATATTATTTTCCCAATAACTGTAATATGTTTAGCAGTTTCTCTAATGTTTGGAGATGGAACATCAGCATATTTAAGTTTAAAACTAGGTGAAAAAAAGAAAAAAGAAGCAGAACGTGGTGTTGGAAATGGAATTATAGCATCTGCTATTTTATCTATTATTCTAGGAATAGCTATTCTAATATTTTTACCAAACTTGATTACTCTATTTGGTGGAACAGATACTTTAAGAGCATATGCTATGGACTATGGTTATATAATTGCAATTGGAATTCCATTTATGATGATAGGAACTACTCTAAACTCAATAATAAGAGCAGATGGTTCACCTAAATATGCAATGACATCAATGATTATTGGTGCTGTTTTAAATATTATATTAGACCCAATTTCTATATTTGTATTTGATATGGGAATTAAAGGAGCGGCACTTGCAACTGTTATTAGCCAAATTGTTAACTTCTTAATTAATATACTTTATTTAAAGAAATTTAAAAGTATTGGGCTTACAAAAAGTAGTTTTAAGCTATCTTTAAAATTAATAAAAAATGTGGCAATGCTTGGAATTTCTTCATTTATTACACAAATGGCAATTGTAATAGTTATTACAGCGCAAAATACTCTATATAACATATATGGAGCTAGTAGCAAATTTGGTACAGAGATACCAATTACTGTTCATGGAATTGTTATGAAAGTAAATATGATTTTAGCAAGTATTATCATAGGAATTGCAGCAGGAAGTCAACCAATTGTTGGATATAATTATGGAGCAAAGAAATACGATAGGGTAAAACAAACATTAAAATGGGTACTATTATTAAGTACAATGGTATCAGTAGTATCATTCATATTATTCCAAACAATACCAGAAAAATTAATTAGTATATTTGGTTCTGGAGATGAATTGTATAATGAATTTGCATGTTTAACATTTAGAACATTTTTAATGTTAACGTTTTGTAACGGAATTCAAATTTCATCAGGTATATTCTTCCAAGCAGTAGGAAAACCAACAAAATCTGCATTTCTTACATTATCTAGACAAATTTTGTTTTACATACCATCAGCCATTATATTATCTAAATTCTATGGTGTTATGGGAGTTTTATATGCAGGACCAATAGCGGATGGATTTGCATTTATAATAGCAGTTATTTTATTAGTTCTTCAAGTAAAGAAATTTAACAAAGAAGAAAATAAAAATGAAAGTGAAGAAAAAATAGAAAATGTAAAAGAAGAGAACATAGAAGAAAAAAACAATCTAATAATTACAATTAATCGTGAATATGGTTCAGGTGGTAGATATGTTGGAAAGTTACTTGCCGAAAAACTAGGAATAAAATTATATGACAAAGATTTAATAATGATGGTATCAAGCGAAAGTGGATTATCAGCATCATATATTGAAGAAAAAGAACAAAATATAACAGATAAATTATTATCAAATTTCAATTCACAATATTATAATAACTTAACGAATGATGATAATTTATTTATTGCAGAAACAAATGCAATAAAAGAAATAGCAGAAAAGGGTTCTTGTGTAATTATTGGTAGATGTGCAGATTACATATTAAAAGATAATGAAAATGTCATTTCAGTATTCTTATATAGTGATGAAGAAAATAAAATAGCAAGAGCAGTAAAATATTATGGTTTAGAAGAAAAAAATGCATTAAAAGAAATAAATAAAATCAACAAAGCAAGAGAAAAACATTATAATCATTACACAGGACAAATTTGGAAAGATTTAAGCAATTATGATATTAGCTTAAACGTAGATGCTTTAGGAATTGAAAAAACAGTAAATATGATTGAAGAAACAATTACAAAAAAGACTAGTATTGCAAATTAGAAATAAATATCCATATAATAATTTCAAAACAAAGGTTATATATTTATTTTAGAAATGGAGGGTTTAACTACGTGGGGACCGCTGAATGCTGTTAAATGCATTTGCATTGTTACAGCATCAGTGGGAAGGTTATAACCTGAAATGTATAAAATAAATCATATAACCTTTGTTAATAGACAAGATATTTCTTACATAATAAAAAGAGCTTTTGCAATATATGGTAATACATCAGTATAATCATACCATCCAGATTCTCTAGGACTATTTGTATCTCCATTTGGATTTGATACATAAACTTTAGAAATATTATCTGTCGCAAGAAGTAACATATAATGAGAAGAGGTTGTCCATTTGCTACTAGGCTTATTCCAAACACAAATTAAAATAGGTTTGTCATCTTTTAACCAATTAAAAATGTAATCCTTTTCAAAATAATCACTAGAATATTTAAAATCAGAATTATCAATTCCAAAATAATTTTCTAACTCAAAAGAAATAAGGTCACCTGCTAAATGATCATTTTTATTAGGAGCATATTTCTTTCTTAAATCTTCAGGAGTATAATTCTTACCATATCCGCTTGCAAGAGTGGCGATACAAGTAATACCACAGCCGTTTTCAGACATTGTTCCACCCCAATAATAGCGTTCTGCCCAAGAGCTATTTCCATTTTGTTTATATTCTTTGTATGTTTTTCCGTCAGCAGTAGTAAATGTAGTTACATAACCATCTTTTCCAGAAATAGACCTTTGTCCAACGCCTGAATAATTAATATTGCTAGATGTCGCAACTAGTGTATATTTGGAGAAAAACTTATTTCCTAAATAGAAACCACATATTATAAAAAATATAATAAAAATGATTAATTTTATATATGATTTCTTTTTCTTTCTTTTCATAGTATCCTTTTCACCTCTTAAGCAATTATATAAAATTTTTAGGGATTAGGTTTTAAGATTTTATGAAAATAGCTTAAGATTTTATTAAATTATAGAGTATGTACAAATTATCATAAAACTATAGTTAATCATTTGAATATTATGTCTTTTTGTGTTATAATGTTAACGAATAATAGTAGTTCATTTAAAAGTAGGAGGTAAAAATGGAAATAAGAAGAATAACATTGAATGATTTAAATAGAGTATTTGAATTACTAAATGAATTATATGAAAACAAGTTGAAATATGATAAATTTTCTCAAATTTACCAATTAAAATTAAATGATATAAATAGTTATTATATAGTGGCAATTTTAGATAATAAAATTGTAGGGGTAGTAACTTCAGAAATTCAAGTTAAACTTCATAGAGCAAGAAAACAAAGTTTTATTGAAGATTTAATTGTTGATAAAGAATATAGAAATAAAGGGATTGGCAAAGCACTATTACAAAATGCAGTAGATTATGCAAAAAGTAATGATTGTGAAGTAATAGAATTAACAAGTTACATAAACAATGAAAATGCACATAGATTTTATAAAAATAATAATTTTGTGAAACACTCTTATAAATTTAAACAATATTTGAATTAGGTGTAAATTAATAAGATCAAATGCAAGAACTATTAGAAATATCAAACAGCGCTAACTTCGAAGATTTGAAGAAATTGTTGAAAAAGTATAAACAATAGTTTTAGCAAATGATATAATTAAAATACAAATAGGTTGCTAATTGACATTAGTAACAGTAATAAATTTTAAAAGTTGGGAAACTTAGGACAAGTTTCCTTTTATCATTTTTGTATATTTATTACATAGGTACATATAATAAATATACAAAGTGGTTGCAAATAGGATATTTGTGATTATAAAAAGCTAAAACAGGAAATAGAACCTTGTTTTAGCTTTTATTCTTTAAATAATATTATTTATTTTTATACTTTTAATTTATTTATAATCTTAATTTCATCATAAAGTTTATTTATCATAAATTTTTTACTTTCAATTGCTTCTTTATATTCTTCTAAAATCTGTTTATAATTTTCAGGAGTTTCTCCTCTTTTTAAAAGTGCTTTAATTCCATTTAAGTAATATTCCTTCTTTTTATCTTTTTTTGCTGCAAGCATTTTTGTATTAAATTTATCTATTAATTTTAATCTTTCCACTTCATTTAATAAATGAGCTACATATTCTTTAATGCAAGCAATTTCATACATAGTATCATCGATAACAACTTTAAATAGTTTTTTTAAAACTTTAGGATTAATTTTTCCTAACTTAGAGTCTTTTGATAGTTGATCTAATGCGATTGTTTTTGTATATTCTTCACCTTGAGCTTCTTTTATTAATATTTTTAAAGTTTCAGAGATATTTACGTGAGTTTTATAATGCCTTTTACTTACAAGAGCATCATATTCATCTGCAACACGAAGAATTTGTGCCATATATGGTATATCTTTTTTTGTAGCACCATTTGGATAACCACTTCCATTTAACGATTCGTGATGGTATAAAGCACCATCAGCATATGGACGCAATTCTAAATCTTTATAACATAAATCATAACCTAATTTTGTATGATTTTTCATAATTTCAAATTCTTCTTCAGTTAATTTATCAGGTTTGGTTAAAATTTCTAAAGAAATAAATAATTTTCCAATATCATGTAAATAAGCACAACATGTACAATAAAATGTAAATTTATAATTACAATGTAAATATTCGCAAAGTCTATAAACTAAATTTGCGACATTTTCGCTATGCTTTCTTGTAAGTAAATCGTGTGATGCAAGTAAATCTAACTGATATTGTATTTTAGGGTTTAGATTGTATAATTTAAAATTAAACGGACTATAAAAATCATAAGTTTCTTTTATCATATGTATATCTCCTAACTAAATTTATTAAAGTATCACATTGATTATAACATATGAGTAAAAAAAGTAAAATCATTTTATATGAAATAAATATATAACATTTTTATTAATAAGCAATTAATTATAAAACTTTTTGAAAAAAATGTTGCATTTTGTATTTAGAAATGTTAAACTAGATACATAGAGTTAGAGAATAGATTAAAAAAAAACCGATTTTTCAGGAATTTTTTTAATCTGTTTTTTGTTTTTATAAGTTTTTAGGAGGAAAGAAAAAATGAACACTAAGTATGTATTTGTTACAGGAGGAGTTGTATCAGGTCTAGGTAAAGGAATTACTGCAGCATCTCTTGGAAGATTATTAAAAAATAGAGGTTATAAAGTAACAATTCAAAAATTTGACCCATATATAAATGTAGACCCAGGAACAATGAGCCCATTTGAACATGGTGAAGTTTTTGTAACAGATGACGGAGCAGAAACAGACTTAGACTTAGGACATTATGAAAGATTTGTTGATGAAAACTTAACAAGAAATTCAAGTATCACAACAGGAAGAATTTATTCAAATGTAATTGAAAAAGAAAGAAGAGGAGACTATTTAGGAAGAACTGTACAAGTCATACCTCATATTACTAACGAAATAAAAGAAAATGTATATAGTTTTGAAAATGATGATATTGATGTAGTTATTACAGAAATTGGTGGAACAGTAGGGGATATAGAAAGCTTACCTTTCTTAGAGGCAATTCGTCAAATTGGTTTAGAAAAAGATCCAGAAGATGTAGTATATATACATGTAACTCTATTACCATACATATTTGGTTCAAATGAAATAAAATCAAAACCAACACAACATTCTGTAAAAGAATTGCAAAGTTTAGGAATCAAACCAGATATTTTAGTTTGTAGAACAGAAAGTGATATACCAGAAAGTATAAAAGATAAACTAGCGCTATTTTGTAATGTTAGAAAATCAAGTGTTATATCAAACCAAACAGCAGATTGCTTGTATGCAGTACCATTAATGCTTGAAGAAGAAGGACTTGCTAAAGAAGTTTGTAGGAAATTACATTTAGAAGAAAGAATACCAGATAATCATGAATGGGAAGAAATGATTTCAAATATTAGAAAAATTAAAGAAGATGAAGTTGTTACTATTGCAATTGTTGGAAAATATATTCAACTTGAAGATTCTTATCTTTCAGTTGCAGAAAGTATTACACATGCAGGATTTTCAAACAATGTAAAAACAAAAATAAAATTCATTGATTCAGAAACTGTAACAAAAGAGAACGCAAAAGAAATTTTACAAGGATTAGATGGAATAATTGTACCAGGAGGTTTTGGAAACCGTGGTATAGAAGGAAAAATCCAAACTATTCGCTATGCAAGAGAAAATAATATTCCATTCTTAGGAATATGCCTAGGAATGCAAATGTCAGTAGTAGAATTTGCAAGAGACGTTCTTGGAATTGCAGGTGCGAATTCAGCAGAGTTTGATGAAATATGTAAAAATCCAGTAATACACATAATGGATGATCAAATTGGAATAGACAAAAAAGGTGGAACAATGAGACTTGGAACATATCCATGCTCTATAAAACCAGGAACTTTAGCAGAAAAAATATATGGAACTAATAAAATAGATGAAAGACATAGACATCGTTTCGAATTTAATAATGAATATAAAGAAAGAATTGAAGAAGCAGGAATGATATGTTCTGGAACATCTCCAGATGGAAGATTAGTTGAAATAGTAGAAATACCATCACATCCATTCTTTATTGCAGGACAATTCCATCCAGAATTTAAATCAAGACCAAATCGTCCAGCACCATTATTTAAAGCACTAGTAAAAGCTGCAAAGGAAAACAAAAGGACTACATAACTTTGACAAATGAAAAGTTGTATGATATAATTATTTTAGTATTATTAGTAGTATTAAAATATGTACAATTACACATATCAAAGGAGGATTTTGTATGAAAATCATTAAAGAGGGCACTAAAAAAGAAGCAAAGGTTATGCGGGTAGTTTGTCAAGAGTGCAGTGCCGAACTTGAGATTTCTGCTAAAGACGTACAAAAGCGTGATGTCGATTGCGGAGGAATGATGGAAGGAAGTAAGAAAGCGTATCTTTTTTTCAAATGTCCATGTTGCAATCATAAAAACTCTCTTGAACTTGCCAAATTGATACAAGCATTTGGCTTGGGCGTGAGATTTTGATACAAGGACAGAGGCTCTTCTTGAGTCTCTGTCTTTGTATATTCTAAAATAATATACAAAGACAAGAATAATATAAAAAGAACGCTCATAAAATGATATGAGCGTTCTTTAATTAATAAGAAAATTAGATAAAGATTCCACACAAATTTTATTTCATAAAATTTTGCGAGCGAACAACGGGCGTGGACTTTGCAATAAACATAGACTTTTGTAATTTGTAAAAAGTCCACTGCTGTTCTTTTGTGAAAAATGTGTGAATTTTTATAAATTCTATTGACATTTGAAAGTTTTGGGTATAAATTATTAGCAGTCGAAGAAATAGAGTGCTAATAATTTATAATTTTTACAAACAGGTAATATAGAAATAAAAATGTAGGGGCGGGCCCCGTGTCCGCCCAAAAAGTGAAGAGTACAAAATTCTTCGAATTTTGAAGGAGGTAATCAAAAATGTTAAAACCATTACAAGACAGAGTAGTTATTAAAATGATAGAAGGTGAAGAAACCACAAAAAGTGGAATTATTTTAGCATCTAGTGCTAAAGAAAAACCACAAATAGCAGAAGTTTTAGAAGTAGGACCAGGACTTACGGATTCAGATGGTAAATTAGTTCCTATGGATGTAAAAAAAGGAGATAAAGTTGTTGTAAGTAAATATTCAGGAACAGAAATAAAATATGAAGGAGAAGACTTAATAATAGTAAGACAAAGCGACATCTTAGCAGTAGTAGAATAGAGATTTATAAAAAGAAAGGATTTGATTAAAAATGGCAAAAGAAATTAAATATGGCGAAGAAGCTAGAAAGAAATTATTAGATGGTGTTAATAAATTAGCAGACACTGTAAAAGTAACACTTGGACCCAAAGGAAGAAATGTAGTGTTAGATAAAAGCTTTGGAGCACCACTTATTACAAATGATGGTGTAACAATCGCAAAAGAAATAGAATTAGAGGATCCATACGAAAATATGGGAGCAAGACTTGTTAAAGAAGTATCTACAAAAACAAATGATGTAGCAGGAGATGGTACAACAACAGCTACAGTACTTGCTCAAAGTATGATAAAAGAAGGAGTAAAAAATGTAGCTGCTGGTGGAGATCCAATGGCAATTAAAAGAGGAATGGATAAAGCTGTAGAAGTAGCAGTAGAAGAACTTAAAAAAATTAGTTCTAATGTAAATGGAAAAGAAGATATTGCAAGAGTTGCTACAATTTCAGCAAACAATAAAGAAATAGGAACACTAATTGCAGACGCGATGGAAAAAGTATCTAAAGATGGTGTTATTACAATAGAAGAATCAAAAACTTCAAATACATATGTTGATGTAGTAGAAGGAATGCAGTTTGATAAAGGTTATGTATCACCTTATATGGCAACAGATACAGAAAAAATGGAAGCTGTTATGGATAATCCATATATTTTAATTACAGATAAAAAAATAAGCAATATTCAAGAAATACTTCCACTATTAGAAAGTTTAATGCAATCATCAGGAAAACTAGTTATCATTTGTGATGATATTGAAGGGGAAGCATTATCAACATTAATACTAAACAAATTAAGAGGAGTTTTAAATGTTGTTGCAGTTAAAGCACCAGGATATGGTGATAGAAGAAAAGAAATGTTAGAAGATATAGCAGTTTTAACAGGTGGCGAAGTAATTACATCTGATTTAGGACTTGAACTTAAAGAAACTACTATTGAACAATTAGGTAGAGCAAGACAAGTAAAAGTACAAAAAGAAAATACAATAATTGTTGATGGTGTAGGAGATAAAGAAAAAATTGCAGAAAGAGTAAAACAAATACGTGTTGCACTTGATGAAACTGGGAGTGAATATGACAAAGAAAAGCTACAAGAAAGACTTGCAAAAATAGCAGGAGGAGTTGCAGTAATTCAAGTAGGAGCAGCAACAGAAGTAGAAATGAAAGAAAAGAAATTAAGAATTGAAGATGCTTTATCTGCAACAAAAGCAGCAGTTGAAGAAGGAATAGTTGCAGGTGGTGGAACAGCATATGTTAATATTAGCAAAATTGTAGAAGAAATGATAAATACCTTAAAAGATGACGAAAAATTAGGAGCGAAAATTGTTTTAAGAGCATTAGAAGAACCAATAAAACAAATAGCAGTAAATGCAGGACTTGAACCAGCAGTAATATTAGAAAGAGTAAAAACAAGTGAAGTAGGATTTGGATTTGATGCAAGTCAAGAACAATACGTTGATATGAAAAAAGTAGGAATAGTAGATCCTACAAAAGTTACAAGAAGTGCATTACAAAATGCAGAAAGCATTGCATCTATGGTACTTACAACAGAATCTATAGTAACAGATAAAAAAGAAGAAAAATTATGTAGCTGTGGACATAATGATATGCCAGGCGATATGGGGGGAATGTATTAATATAAAAGCTAGAAGTTGGAGGTTAGAAGTTAGATATTCTAACCTTCAATTTTAGTATATTTTGAAAAAACAGTTTACAAAATATATAATTTATGCTAAAATGAAAAATATTTTAACAAAACAGTAGGAGGAAATCAAAATGCATAATAGCAAAATACGGAAAATAAGTACCAAGAAAACAAATGCAAGAGATGGTACTAAAATGGGATTTTTTGATAGCTTTGTAGAGTTTATGAAATTAGAAGATGATTGGACTAATGAAAGTTATGAAACTGATAAATATGAGAAAATGGGACGAACTCTATTACGGATTTCGTTAATAACAGCAATAATACTTTCAGTTACTCCAATAATTCTTGCTATAGTGCACAATTTGATTAGTAATAAACTTGCACTTTAAGTATATTACAAAAGAAGAGGAGGCTGTTCTATAAGAACAGTCCCCTCTTTTTGTAATAAGTTAGAAATTAAAAATCTAATATTCAACTTCAAACTTTTGACAGCTAATTAGCAACATCCACAATTGTTATTACCACCGCAGCAACATAAAACTATTAATATAACGATAATTATCCAAATGCAGTTATCACCACCGAAACCACATCCGCATCCGCAACCTCTGTTTTCTGGCATATGAATTCCCCCCTTTCAAAATAATAAATGTACTTTTCTGTTAGGGTAATACATACTAGTTGCAGTTTCCTCTACAACAGCTGTTGCCACAGTTACAGAAAAGTAGTAAAAATAAGATAATGAACCACAAAATCTCACAATTACAACAATTTCTCATTTAAGCAACCTCCCTATAAAGAACTAAGTTTTTTGTTCTTTTGTATGGTATATACTATTCTTACTTCAAAAAAAGTGTTACAAATTTTAGAAAACTACTTGCAATGAAATTTATTATATGTTAGTATATCAATATGACAAATGGAGGAGGTGGAAAATATGAATGAAAAACTAGCACAAGAAATCTTAAACAGATTAGACAGAATTGATGCTTCTCAAGAAGAGTTGAAATCAAATCAAGAAGTATTAAAGGCAGGACAAGAAGAATTGAAATCAAATCAAACAATAATGCAGTATGAAATAGCTGATTTAAAGGCAAGTCAAGCTATAATGCAAGATGAAATCAAGAGTGTAAAAAGAGGGCAAACAATAATATTACACAGCGTTACACAGATGAAAAAAGATGTGGTCTGGTTAAAACAAACAGTAAAACACCTTGATGATAGAATTGATGCAGTATTAATGGATGTAGAAACAGTAGATAAAAAGACTGAAGAACTGAAAATGGTGCAATAATCTAAAAGGGAAGAATAAAACTAAGAACGAAGCTGGGGGCTCGTTTTAGTTTACATTAAGTTTATACTCGCAGTAAACTGAATTCAAAATAAATTTTAAAATTCAAAAAGATGTATTTGATAAATAATTTAATTCTAAAAAATCGAGAAATTATTCCAAAAAACTATACAAAAAATAACAATAAATGATATAATCCATATGAAGTTATAAACATAGGAAAAGAGGGTATTTATATGGGGAATATTGTTTTATTAGACGAACTTACAATAAATAAAATTGCTGCTGGAGAAGTAGTAGAAAGACCAGCATCTGTAATAAAAGAAATGATAGAGAATTCAATTGATGCAGGAGCAACTACTATAAATATAGAGGTAAAAAATGGTGGAATATCTTATATCCGTATAACAGATAATGGAAAAGGTATCGAAAAAGACGATATGGAAATTGCATTCGAAAGACATGCAACAAGTAAAATTAGAAGTGCAGATGATTTAAAATTA
The DNA here is from genome assembly GCA_948434985.1 of uncultured Clostridium sp. Classification (GTDB taxonomy): domain Bacteria; phylum Bacillota; class Clostridia; order TANB77; family CAG-508; genus RGIG8482. The sequence continues at coordinate 48,142 of CAOJFV010000002.1, read as the reverse complement.
GTTAAATCTATGGGGTTTAGAGGAGAAGCATTAGCAAGTATTGCTGCAATTGCAAATGTTGAAATGATTTCTAGAACTATCAATGAACCAATAGGAAATAGAATTGTGGTAGAAGCAGGAAGGGTTATTTCATTTGAAGAAACAGGTTGTCAAGTTGGAACTACTATAACAGTACAAAATCTATTTTTTAATACACCTGTAAGATATAAATTCTTAAAAAAAGATTATACAGAATCTGGATATATTGAAGACGTAGTTACAAGACTTGCTTTAATTCATCCTAGTATTGCATTTAGATTAATAAATAGTGGAAAAACTATAATTCAAACTTCACGGAAATGGTAAAATACAAGACGTAATTTATGCAATTTATGGTAAAGATATTGCAAATAGTATTTTAGAGGTGGATTATACATACGAAGATATGCATATAACAGGAGTAGTTGGAAAACCAGAAATAGCAAGATCAAATCGTTCTAATCAAATTTTCTTTGTAAACAAAAGATTTGTAAAAGATAAAACATTAATGGGTGCAGCAGAAAATAGTTTTAAGGGATTACTTCCAATAGGAAAATATGGATTTTTAGTATTAAATATAGATATGAATCCAAGTAAGGTTGATGTAAATGTTCATCCAGCTAAATTAGAAGTAAGGTTTCAAGAAGAAAATAAAGTTTTTAAAGCAATATATCATTCAATAAAAGACACTTTACTTAAATCAGAATTAATTGCGAATACTGAAAAAACTATTGAGGAAATAGAGAATATTGCTCCTTCCAAATCCAGTATAACAGATTTATTTAGAAAAATAAAATCACAAGAAATAGAAAAACCAAATGAAAATGTTATAGAACAAATATATAATAATAGAGAAGAAACAAAAATATTAAATGAAGAGCCAAAATTAGAATCAAATTTTGAACCTAAAACTGTACAAAAAGAAGATAAAAAAATGGATGTTTTCAAAGAACTAATGGCAATGCAACAACGTTTAAAAGAAGAAGCAGAAAATGACCCAAAACTACATACCAATATTGATACATTAATAAAAGATACACAAAGGTTACAAGTTGGAGAAAGCGTTAAAAAAGATATAAAAAATACATTTATGGTTGATTCAACAAATATTAGAGATGCTGTAGAAAATTTAACAATATTAAAAGAAAATGTGAAAGATAACGAAAATACTTTAGAAAAGGAAGAAAATATAGGTAATATTTATAGTCAAGAACCAATAGAGAAACTAAAAGAAAATATAGAACCATATAAAATAATAGAAGAAGAAACAATACAAAATGTGGAAGAACCAGCTACATTTAATAATTTGGAAGAAATAACAAATCAAAATATATATCCAGAAGAAAATCAAAATATTGGTGTAGAATTAAAAGAAGATATAAACAACGAAAATGAAAAATCTTTAACAAATGTAAATAACACATCAGAAGAGCAGAATACACAACAATTTACAAGTCAAGAATTACAAGATATGATAGACAAACTAGAAAAAATAGAAAATGTAGATGAAAGTCCAGAATTCGCAAATATGTATGAAAAAATATTTGGAAAATTACCAGCATCAGTAGAAGAAGAAAAGAAAAAAGAAGAAGAAAAAATCAGTGCATATGAACTAATTAAAGATAACAACATTTCTGTTTTTGAAGATATACCAGAATATCAAAAACCAGTATATAAACTAGTGGGGATAGCTTTTAATACGTATATTATAATTGAAATAAAGAATGAACTATACATTATAGACCAACATGCAGCGCATGAAAGAGTAATGTATGAAAAAGTAAAGAAAAACTATTATTCTAGTGAAGACAAAAATTCTCAAATGTTATTATTACCTGATATTATTACATTAACACATAAAGAAATCGATATATTAAAAGATAATATTGAAATGTTTGAAAAAGCTGGATTTGTATTAGAAGAGTTTGGAGATAATACAATAAAATTAACGGGTGTACCAGATATTTGTTTAGAAATAGACACTAAAGAATTATTCCTAGAGACACTAGATGAAATTAACCAAGTTGCAAGAACAGCAAAACAAGAAATAGAAGAAAGATTTATAGCAACAGTAGCTTGTAAAGCAGCAGTAAAGGCTAATATGGACTTAACTAATGAAGAAGTAGATAGCTTAATGGAAAAATTATTAAAATTACCAAACCCATTTACTTGTCCACACGGAAGACCAACTGCAATAAAAATGGACAAAAATGATATGGAAAAGAAATTTGCAAGAAGAAAATAAAAAGAGGTAAAATATGTTATTAATATCAATAATATCAATAATTATATATATTGTTGCTGGGGTTATGATTTATTATAATTTGTATAATTATGATAAATCAAGTAAAATAAAACTAATGATAATTGGATTTATAATAACTTTTATTGCAACAGTAATTATATGCTTTATTAGTGCAAATGGAATAAGTGCAAGTGCTAACTATGTTAGTATTGCTAGAAATACTTCTATATTAATATTTGCGCCTATTAATGCAATAATATCATTACCATATATATGTAATGTGCTTAATAAATATAAAGATAGAAGAATTAATGAAACACAGTTAAAAAGGAAGATTTTAATATTTTCCATTATACTAATTCTCATATTTATATTTGAAATGGCATATATTAAAGATTTTGAAATGGGATTAATAAGTAGTGCAATAAATGATTAATAAAAAGTTTGAGGTGAATAACTAGAAGTGAAAAGTGAAGAATTAATAGTAAAAAAATCTTCGAATCTTATGAAACCAAAAGTAATTGTTATATGTGGACCTACTGCCTCAGGAAAAACAGCTTTATCAATTGAACTAGCAAAGAAAATTAATGGTGAAGTAGTATCAGCAGATTCAATGCAAATATATAAAGATATGGATATTGGAAGTGCAAAACCAACAAAAGAGGAAATGGGTGACATTAAACATTATATGATAGATTTTGTATCTCCAGATGAAAGATATAGTGTAGCAGACTATAAAAAACAAGCAACTAATGCAATAGAAGAAATACTAAAAAATGGGAAAATACCTATTGTAGTGGGAGGAACAGGATTATATGTTGACTCATTAATATATGGAATAGAATATCAAGATATAGAATTTGATGAAGAATATAGAAATAAACTGGAACAGATTGCAGAAAAAGAAGGTTTAGAAAGGTTATATAATAGAGCAAAAGAAATTGATGAACAAGCAATAAAAAATATAAGCAAAAATGATAAAAAAAGAATTATTAGAATATTAGAAATATACAAAGCAACAGGTAAAACAAAAACCGAACAAGAAATAGAATCAAGAAAAAATGAAATTCCATATGATTATCGTGTTTTTGCGTTAAATATGGATAGAGAGATTTTATACGACAGAATAAATAGAAGAGTGGATATTATGATAAAACAAGGACTTATAGAAGAGACACAAAACATATGTAAAAAATATAATAAATATCCAACAGCTATGCAAGCATTAGGATATAAAGAAATAAAAGAATATCTTGAAGGAACATTAACAAAAGAAGAGGCAATTGAAAAAGTTAAACAAGAAACAAGAAGATATGCAAAAAGGCAATTAACTTGGTTTAGAAAGAACAAACAAACTATATGGCTAGATGCAAGTGTGGATATGCAAAATAATATCAATATTATTTTGGAGGGAATAAATTGAAGAAAATTGGAAAAAATGATAGAGTAACTCCTAAAAAAAATATGAAGAAAGTAATGACTTGTTATTTTATAGCTCTAATAGTATTAGTATATTTCGTTTATGCAATTATTCAACTTATAAAAAATCCAACAGATGTTTTTAGGATTGAAAATGGAGGACTATCTGAAGAGGAAAGCGCGGTAGGATATGTTATAAGAAATGAAACAGTAGTACAAGGAGATAACTACAAAAACGGAATGATACAAATAAAAACAGAAGGAGAAAGAGTAGCAAAGGGAGATTCGATTTATAGATATTATAGTAATAATGAAGAAACATTAGTAAAAAAAATTGAAGAATTAGACCATAAAATACAAGATGCTATGGAAAATGAAACGGATATATTTTCAAGTGATATAAAACTTTTAGAAAATCAAATTAGTCAAAAATTAAACGAAGCATCAAATTTAAAAGATATTCAAAAAATATCAGAATATAAAAAAGATATAAATACTAAAATAACTAAAAAAGCAAAAATTGCAGGAGATTTAAGTCCTCAAGGCTCGTATATAAGAAAACTAATTGAAGAAAGAAGCGGATATGAGAAAAATTTAAATTCAGGGGCAGAATATGTAACAGCGCCAGAAAGCGGAATTGTATCATATAGAGTAGATGGATTAGAAAATATATTAACTAAAGAAAGTTTTTCTAGTTTAAATAAAAAATTTTTAGAAGATTTAAAATTAAAAACAGGACAAATTGTTGCATCAAGTAATGAAAAAGGAAAGATAATAGATAATTTTGAAGCTTATATAGCGGCATCCCTCTCGTCTAAAAAATCAAAAGAAGCCAAAGTAGGAGACAATATAAGCATAAGATTGTCGAATTCACAAGTAATAAATGCAAAAATAGAATATATTATAGAGGAAGAAGATTCTAAATTATTTATATTCCAAATTACTAATGGATTAGAATTGCTTGCAAGTTATAGGAAAATAACATTTGATATTATTTGGTGGAATTATACTGGACTCAAAGTTCCGAATGAAGCTTTAATTAAAGAAACAGCACCAGAAGGAGGAACTATAGCAGGACAAGATATTTACTATATAGTTAGAAATAGAATGGGATATACAGATAAGATATTAATAAAAATACTAAAACAAAATGAATCATATTCTATAATTACCAATTATACAAATGAAGAATTGAAAGAAAAAATGGGGTATACAGATAACGAGTTAAAACAAGTAAAAACAATAGTATTGCATGATGAAATTATTCTTAATCCAAAAATATAATATTACAGCAATATTACAGAGTTGTTAAGAATAAATTACAATTTAAAAAGGTATTGACATTTGTTTTAAAAAGTAAGATACTATTAACGAATACCAAGGAGAAATATAGGGAGGTTTTGTAAATGGCAGGAGCTGTAATGAATAAAATTTGGGATTTTTTAGGAATGGAAAGTGCAGAAGAAGAGGAAGATATAGAAGATAGAGCATATGACTATGAGTATGAAGAAGAAGAGGAAGAACAAGAATCAGAAGGAATAAATAAACTATTTGGAAGAAAATCAAAAGTTGTAAATATGCCACAAATTCAAAGTATTAAAATGGTAATATCACAACCAACAACTTTTGAACAGTCAGAAGAAATATGTAATTATTTAAAAGAAAGAAAATCTGTAATTGTTAACCTTGAATATGTTAATAAAGATGTTGCAAGAAGAATAGTTGACTTTATTAGTGGATCTGTTCATGCATTAGACGGACATATTCAAAAAATATCTAATTCAATATTCTTAATTGCTCCAACTAATTATGAAATTGCTAATGAAATGGCGAGAGAAGAAATAAAAAATAGATTATCTGTATCATGGTTAAAAAACAATTAGAATACTTATAAAATCGGATGTAAATTTATTTGGAAAAAATCCATTAAAATATTATGCGTCCGTTTTTTTAATAAAGAATAACAGTGGAATTTTGTAAGATGCAAAAATCTTTGTTAAACTATAAAAGAAATGGGGAGAGTTTATGATAACACCACTAGAAATAGAAAATAAGAAATTTTCAAAACAAATGGTTAATGGATATAATGTAGAAGAAGTGGATGAATTCTTAGATTTATTAACAGTTGACTATGAAAAAATGTATAAAGAAAATACAGAATATAGAGAAAAGATTGAACAATTAAATGATGATATAGCACACTATAAAGCAATAGAGAACACTTTACAAAGCACATTATTAATGGCGCAATCTACTGCAGAAGAAGTAAAAAATGTTGCAAAGCAACAAGCAGAACAAATTATAATTGATGCAAAAAATGCTGCACAAAATGAAGCAATAAGATTAGAACAAGAAATTATGGTAAAGAAAAAAGAATTAGAAGATGCACAAAAACAATTTGATGTATATAAAGCAAAAATGGAATCTTTACTTATTTCACAACTAGAAATGTTAAAAGAAATTAATAAAGAATAATGCAAAAGAAAAATATAAAGACAGAGATTAGTCTTTATATTTTTTTATTCAACATCTGTTACAGAATTGTTAAATGTATATTACATTTCTATTATCACTATTGACTTATAAGGAAAAAAGAATAAAATAGATATATCATAGGAAGGTTAAAAATGAGAGTAATTAGTGGAACGGCAAGAGGAACTAATTTAGAAACCCTTGAAGGAAATAATACAAGACCTACTTTAGATAGAGTTAAGGAAGCGTTATTTAATATTATACAATTTGATATTATAGATGCGAGTGTCTTAGATTTGTTCTCTGGAAGTGGAGCTTTAGGAATTGAAGCTTTAAGCAGAGGAGCAAAAACTTGTGTAATGTGTGATAAATCATATGAAGCCATACAAATTATTAATAAAAATATAAAGAAAACACACTTAGAAGAAAAAACCAAGGTTATAAAAAATGATTATAAGAAAGTGCTAGAGTTACTATATGGACAAAAATTTAGTGTAATATTTATTGATCCACCATATAATTTAGATATTGCAGTAAATAGTATTAAAAACATTATTGAATTGGACTTATTAACAGATGATGGTATCATTATTCTAGAAACTGATAATGAAAAAAGAGAATTAGAGAATTTAAATAAACTAAACGTTAATGTATATGATTTGAGAAAATATGGAAGAGTTACTCTTATATTCTTAAATCGAAAGGGGTAAAAAATGGAAATATTTACACTGTTGGAAGCTTTAGAAGAAGAATTGGAAAAAAGTAAAACAATACCATTTTCAGGTAAAGGAATTGTAGACAAAGAGAACTTCTTAGACATTATTAAAGAAATAAGAATAAAACTTCCAGATGAATTAAAACAAGCAAAATGGGTTAAAGAGGAAAGAGCAAGAATTCTTGCAGAAGCTCGGCAAAGAAGCAGAAGATATAGTAAAAGAAGCAGAAAATAGAATTATATCTATGATAGATGAACATGAAATTACAAGAAAAGCATATGAGCAAAAAGCTCAAATAATTGAAACAGCAAATGAAATGTCTAGAGAAATATCAAAAGGAACAAAAGATTATGCTGACAATCTTCTAGAAAAAATTGAGGTTGTTTTAGAAGAAGCTCTAAAAACAGTTCAAAATAATAGGAAGGAATTAAATTAAATAGACGTTAGAAGTTGGAGGTTGGAAGTTGGAGATTAAGCTTCCAACCTCTAATTTCTAACATCTAACCTCTAAACAGAAAGGATGAAATAATAAATGGCAAAAGCAAAAAGAAAGAAAACTACAACTGGAGCAAAGAAATATAGTAGAAAAAAACAAAATAAAGTGGATATAGATTTAGCTGTTGTATCTATGATTATTATTAGTATATTATTAGCTGTATTAATATACACAAGTTCAGGTTATATAGGAAAAACATTAAGTCCATTATTAGGTGGAATTATAGGATGGATGAAATATATATTACCAATTGGCACTTTTGCAATTGCAATAAATCTAGCTTGTGAAAAAAAGGAAACATTATCTCCAAAACTAGTACAATATGGAATTTTCTTAATGTGTATAGCAGTTATAATGTTTATATATCAACTATCAGTAGGGAACATAGATGAAAATGCAGAATTTGGAACTATCTTAAAACAAAGTTATGAATTAGGACAAAAAAATATTGGTGGAGGAGCAATTGGAGCAATTGTAGGATTACCAATGGTCAATTTATTAGGAAGTACAGGAGCGATAATTCTTGCGATAGGAATTGCAATTTTAGTTCTAATATTTATGTTTGGAATTCACCCTGCAAAATATATCACAAATGCAGTAGAGAGTATGGAAGAAAGAAAAGAAGAAAGAAAACAAAAAAGAATAGAAGAAGATGAAGAAGAATATGAAGAAGAGATAATAGAAGAGAGACCTAAGAAGATAAATAAAAGAGAAGTTAAGAAAAATCATAAAAAAGAATCAATTGATATTCCATTAGATGATGATCAAATAATAATAAATTTGAATGATAGTAAAGAAAACTTAAAGAAATATGACCATAATGAAGATGATTTACTTCCTTTAGGTATGGAGGAGAAAAAGAAATCATCTCCAAATGAATTAGAAGCAAATTTATTTAAAACAGAAGAGCCAATAAAAGAAGATAAAAGTAAAGAAGTATTGCAATTAGAACATGCTATAACAGTAGAAGATGAACATTATGAGTTCCCTCCAATCGAGTTGTTAAGTGAAGGAGAAGGAAGAAACTTAAGAGGTGGAAAAAAGGCTATAGCAGATAATGCTACAAAACTTCAAAAAACATTATATAGCTTTGGAGTATCAGCAAAAGTAGAAAATGTATCAGTAGGACCTGCTATTACAAGATATGAATTAAAACCAGCAGAAGGTGTAAGAGTAAATAAAATTGCAAACTTAGCAGATGATATAGCATTAAACCTTGCAGCAGCATCTATTCGTATAGAAGCTCCTATACCTGGAAAACAAGCAGTAGGAATAGAAGTACCAAACACAGAAACAGAAATGGTACATTTAAGAGATATATTACAAACAAATAGTTTTGTAGACCACAAATCAAAACTTGCATTTGCGCTTGGAAAAGATGTTGCAGGTAATGAAGTGGTAACAGATATTGCAAAAATGCCACATGTGCTTATTGCGGGTTCAACAGGATCAGGAAAGAGTGTATGTATAAATACTTTAATAACAAGCATTATATATAAAGCAAAACCAAGTGAAGTAAAACTATTAATGGTAGACCCTAAAGTAGTTGAATTATCTGTATACAATGGAATACCACACTTACTTATTCCTGTTGTAACAGACCCTAAAAAAGCAGCAGGAGCACTTGCCTGGGCAGTACAAGAGATGGTTAATAGATATAGTTTATTTGCGGCAAAAGGGGTTAGAGACTTAAGTGGATATAATGAAGCTATAGAAAAAGAAGGTTCTGCTGAAAAATTACCACAAATTGTAATAATTATAGACGAACTTGCAGATCTTATGATGGTAGCAGCAAAAGATGTTGAAGATGCTATCTGTAGATTAGCACAAATGGCAAGAGCAGCAGGAATGCATCTTGTTATTGCAACACAAAGACCATCTGTTGATGTTATAACAGGTATAATTAAAGCAAATATTCCTTCAAGAGTTGCATTTGCAGTATCTTCACAAGTAGATTCAAGAACAATACTTGATATGGTTGGAGCGGAGAAACTATTAGGTAAAGGAGATATGCTATTTTATCCTTCAGGAGCGCCAAAACCTACAAGATTACAAGGTGCATTTGTATCTGATAAAGAAGTTGAAAAAATTGTTGATTTCTTAAAATCTAATGGAGAAGTGCAATATAGTGAAGATATAATAGAAACGATAGAAAAATCAAATTCTACAGACAAAGATTTAGAAAGAGAAGAATGTGATGATGATACAGATCCATTTTTAAATGATGCAATAGAAACAGTAATAGAAACAGGACAAGCATCAACTTCATTTATACAAAGAAGATTTAAAGTTGGATATGCTCGTGCAGGTCGTATTATCGACCAAATGGAGGAAAGAGGTATAATTTCAGGATATGAAGGAAGTAAACCTCGCCAAGTATTAATGAGTAAAGAAAGATGGCAAGAACTTAATATGGCAAAAACCACTACTGAAGAGTAATTTATAAAAAACAAATTAACGCAAATTTAGTAAGGATTGCTATTTACCATATAGTATACTATATGGTGGTAGACTTAAAAAAGTGAAAAGTAAAGAGTATAAGAGCTTAGCTTTTGGAAAGGAGAAGAGGGTTATGGATACAGAAAAATTATTTTCAAAATTAAATTCTAGAGATTATAATAATCAACTAGAAACAATACTTGAAAATAAGGATTTTTCTGTAAATGTAAAAAATCTTCTTCTTTCTATGTTATATAAGATTGAAAATGGCTATAAAGACTATACAACAGTTAAAAGAATTGTTCAGGATAAGAAAACTTATATTGAAGACATTTTAAGAATTATTAAAGAAAAATGTGAAAAAATTATTATTGTAGAAGAAGGTTCGAATGAAGCAAAAGAATTAGAAGAAGAAAAAAGAAAGTTTTTTGTAAATCATTTAGAAAATACAATTTATTTAATGTATCCAAATGAAAGCTTACTTTTATATACACTTTACAAAATTGATAATAAACAAATATTTTTAGATGAAAAATATAATCTAATTAGAAATGCTTTATCAAGTCTTTTAAATGCAGGAGAAAATATTAATAGTATAGAAGTATTACGTGATTTTAATGGATGGAATTGGAATACTTTAAATAGAGAAATTCCAGAAATTACTACAAATCTTATTTATCAAAATTTAGTTTATCTTTTGGGAATTGATTTTATAAAAAACTTAGTGCATACAGAAGAAGTGGTTGATTATATAAAATTAACTGAAGAGAAATTAATGGAGTTTTATACTGAAAAAAATACAAAGGAAATACTAAATCAAATTTATAAAATTTCAATCATTATTTGTACTGAGAAAAATGAAGCAGAGAAAAAACGTTTGTTAGATGAAAAAGAAATTTTAGAAAAAGAATTGGGAAGATTAAAAGATAAATTTAAACTATTAGATGAAATATCTGCTATAAAAAAAGAAGCATTAAAAAAAATAAAGAAAATAGATAATATATTAAATGATAAAAAATTATTAGAAGAAGAATATGAGAAAAGAAATGAAAAAAGAGCAGAGTACAACAAAATTTTTAGTATAAGTCATTTAACAGAAATTTTAAGTAAAGAAAGAAACAAAGAACTTAAAGTGATAGAAGAAAATAATAAATTGTTAGAGCCAAAATATTATGTACAAATAACGGAAAATTTAGAAAAACAATTAGAATTATTAAAAGATATAGGAAAGAATAATCAAGAAGAAAACAAATTTAAATATTTAATAGATTTACAGAAAGCATTTATAAAATGTTTTTATATAAAAATAGAAAATGCAAAAGAGAAAGAAGAAATAGTAAATTTACTATATATGCTAAGATATTATAATTTAATTTATATTACAGAAATAGAACAAATAAAAGATTTAAAAGAGTTAAAAGAAGAACTAGAAAGTTTAGAGAAGGTTATAATAAAAAAAGCATATGATTTAAAAGTGCTTAACACTATAACCAATGAGGAAGATGCAAACAATGAAATTATAATGAATATTTTAAAAACAAAAATTATTTCTTTAGAAAATGTAGGAGTTGAGCTAAAACAAAATGCAGCAAGTTTAGAAGTAAATATATATGATGGAGACGTTTTTGAAAAAAGTATTAATATATCAATGTTTGATAAGCAAAAAGTTATAATGAAATTTGAAAAGATTACAAAAGTGTTTAAAAATAATTAGAAAGGAAGGATTAGTATGAAAATAACATTCTTAGGAGCAGCAAAAACTGTAACAGGTTCAAATTTCTTAGTAGAAGCAGTAGGCAAAAAATTCTTAGTAGACTGTGGAATGTATCAAGGAAAAGCTACAGAGGAAAAAGAAAATGAAGACCCATTTTTATTTGATGCATCAAGTATTGATTTTATGCTATTAACTCATGCACATATAGACCATTCAGGAAGAATACCAAAATTATACAATGAGGGATATAAAAATCCAATATATGCAACAAAGGCAACTTGTGATCTTTGTACTATTATGCTACCAGATAGTGGACATATTCAAGAAATGGAAATAGAATGGAAAAATAAGAAAAGAAAAAGAGAAGGAAAAAAAGAACTACTACCATTATATACAGCTGAAGAGGCAACTAAATCATTAGAACTATTTAGAGGTGTAAAATACGATGAAATAATTGAAATAGATGAAAACATAAAAGTAAGGTTTAATGATGCAGGTCATATGCTTGGTTCTAGTATTATAGAAGTATGGGCAACTGAAAATGGAAAAACAGAAAAAGCAGTATTTACAGGAGATTTAGGAAATAATGATATTCCACTGTTAGCATCACCTACAATGATTGAATCAGCAGATTACTTAGTAATGGAATCTACATATGGAAGTAGATTACATATGAGAAATGATGATAAAGCAGAAATGTTTTTAAATATAGTATCTGAAACATTAGATAAGGGTGGAACAGTAGTAATTCCTTCATTTGCAGTAGGTAGAACTCAAGAAATAGTATATGAGTTAAACAAATTAAAAGAAAATACAGATGATGAAGAATTTATAAAAAAATATAAGACATTAATGAGTGTACCAGTTTTTGTAGATAGTCCTCTTGCAATATCTGCTACTGAGATATTTAGAGAAAATATGGACTTATTTGATGATGATGTAAAAAAAGAAATGGAAAAAGGAGATAATCCACTAGAATTTCCGGGATTACAGTTTACAAAAACAGCAGAAGAGTCAAAAGAATTAAACGAAATTAATAAATCTTCAATAATTATATCTGCAAGCGGAATGTGTGAAGTTGGACGTATAAAACATCATTTAAAACATAATCTATGGAATCCAAATAGTACAATATTATTTGTTGGTTATCAAGCGCCTGGCACTTTGGGAAGTAAACTTGTAAATGGAGAAAAAAAGGTAAAAATATTTGGAGAAGAGATATCTGTAAATGCTAGAATTGAATATATTGAAGGATATTCTGGACATGCAGACCAAGAATGGTTATTAAATTTTATATATTCCTTTATAAAAAAACCAAAACATATCTTTTTAGTACATGGTGAAGAAGAATCCCAAAATGTATTAAAAGAAAAAATATTAGAAACAATAGGAATACCAGTAACAATACCAGATTTTGGAGAAACTTATGAATTAAATGATGAAATAAAAATAACAAACAAAGTAGAACTTCCAACAAGATATAAACCAGTAAGACTAGAAGTTCTAGAAAGAATGCAAAAATTAAAAGATGAAGTAAAAGATATGACAGAAATTATAAAAGAAGAAATAATTACAGAAAAAGCAAAAGATGTAGAAGTAGCTTCTATAAATGAAAAAATAAAAGAATTAGAAGCACAAATAGTAAGAATCTTAGAGGGATAAAATAAAAAAACCCTGCTTCTTGGAAGCGGGGGAAAATAGAAAGTTGTTGACAAAATTTTGATAGGTTCTAAGTCAAAATGATATAACCAGTTCCATATTAAATTTTACTTTCTATTTATTTTATTCAGTTTTTGCGCAAGGAAATGATGAGGTTTTAAATGTTAATCACCAACTTTAAAGTATGTTATTCTATACTTCTGCACAATCCTATGAACAATTCATATTAGTATTATAACATAAGATTAATGCGAAGTCAACATAAAGAGTAAGAAATATCTAGAAGTGAAAACATAATGAAATAAATAGAAAAGTTAATATGTATAAAAAGTACAGATTGTATTATAAGAGAGTAAAAAACCCCAACCTTTTAAAAGATTGGGGAAAAGATAGAAAGGTAGTACATTATTTTGGGCAAAAAAATCGCATATTCATATTTAATTTTTAGTTACAAAAAGTTGGCATTCCACCTTTCCAAAAGTAAGAGATAAGATTCTTCAAAAGAATCTACTAATGGTTCCATATACAATTGTAACTTTCTATCTTTTTGATATTTAGTTTTTGCACAAGGAAACGGCAGTTTTAGTAGTTTTACCGAATTTACAAACAGCATCTATAAAAGCATACTATTGCTGTGCATTCCTATGAACTAACAAAATTCATAAAACAATTGTAACATAAAAACCAATAAAAGTCAATACAAAAGGAGAAAATGAAATGAAAACAAAGTATTATAATGATGCAATAATAGGAAATAAACAAATGGTAGCAAGTTTCACTAAAAATGGTGAATTATTAAGGCTATATTATAAATCACCAGATTATAGACAATTTATTGATTATATGTATGTAGGACTTAAAATAAACGACTCAGGCCTTGTAAATTTACATGACGATATTAATAATCAATATAATCAATATTATACTGAAAATACTAACATATTAAATACAGAAATTAAAAATACATATTTTAATTTAAAAATTAAACAATTGGATTTTATTCCAATTAAAGAGAATGTATTGGTTAAAAGATATAAATTTATTAATGAAAATAATATTGATTTAGATGTTAAATTTTTATTACATTCAAAACTACTTTCAGACGCAAATAACTTTGTAAGTGCAAAAGTTATAAAACAAGGAATGATTCAATATGCACATGATTATTCAGTTGCAATAGCTTCTAAAAAAACTAAATTATATAGTTATCAAATAAATGATACAGATAGTAACATTCATTCAGGTGTGATTGGAGATAAAGATTATATAGGAATGTCACATGATTCAAGTATTAGCTTTGATATTGGGGTTATAAAACCAAACGAAGAAAAGACACTTGAAATATTTATATGGATAAATGAAAATAACGAAAATTATAAAATGGACGAAATTGAAAATGAAGTAGAAAAGATAAGGAAAATTGATTTTGATAAAGAGCTTACAAATACAAAAAAATATTGGAATAGATATGTAAAGGATCATACTACAATAGAACTAAAAGATAAAACAGAAGGGGAAAGAAAAATAAAGAACATATATGCAAGAACAATATTACTATATCCACTTCTTGCAAATGATACAACAGGTGGAATTTCAGCAAGTGTAGAAATAGATGAAGATTTAACTACTTGTGGTAGATATTCTTATTGTTGGCCAAGAGATGCTGTATTTATTACAAAGGCATTAGATATTTTAAATATGGAAAAAGAAACAGAGAAATTTTACAAAAATTTCTGTAAAAATACACAAAGTAAATCGGGAATGTGGGAACAACGTTTTTATACAGATGGAAGATTAGCACCTTGCTGGGGATATCAAATAGATGAAACAGCAAGTGTTGTTTATGGAGTATATAATCATTATGAAAAAACAAAAAATGAAAAGTTTTTAAAAGATACCTTCAAGATGTGTGAAAAAGCAGTGCATTTTTTAGAAAAATATATTGCACAAGTTATGGATATACATGAAGAAGAGGATCTTGTAAAAAAAGAACTAGAAGAAGACTATAAAGATAAAATAGAAAAAATACCAGTTAGTTACGATTTATGGGAAATGCACGAAGGAGTAAGTTTTTATTCGATAGCAAGTATATATGCAGCGTACGAGGCTATGCTTAAAATATATGAAGTAGTGGAAAAAGATACTAATGGTGCGGGAATTAGACTAAAACAAGAAAGTATAATAAGACATAAAAGAATAATCCAAAAACAATTAGAAATAATGAAAAAATATGTACTTGCAAATTTATATGATGAAACTTCAAAAACTTTTGTGAGAAATATAGAAGATAAATTGATGGATATAAGCATATTAGGCGCAATTATTCCATTTAATATGTTCACAAGCAAAGAAAAGAAAGTTTTAAATACTGTAGAAAAAATAAATTTAACTTTACGTACTTATACAGGAGGATATAAAAGATTTGAAGATGACCATTATAGAGATGGTAATCCTTGGGTAATTGCAACACTTTGGATGGCATTATACTACATAGAAGTTAAAAAATTCAAAGAAGCAAAAGAATGCTTTAATTTTGTAGTAAACTCTAGTACAAAACATGGCTTTTTAGCAGAACAAGTAGATAATAATACTATGGAAGCAAACTGGGTAATAGGACTTGGTTGGAGCCATGCGATGTTTATTTTAGTGTTAGAGAAATTAATGGAAAAATAAGATATAAATAGCTATAATTTAATACAAATTAAATTGACATAATTTTAAGAGCATATTATAATATATACAGTTTTACAATAAAGTAGTATGTAGTTTGATTTTAACTAAAATTTAAGGAGGAAAATTATGAGACGGAGAAAAGGAACTAAAGTAAGAAGAACATGGGAGGAAAGACAAAAATGTTGTATGCAGTATATGACAAAATATAAAAACAGAATAAGAAGAATAATAATAGTAATCATAGATTTATTGTTTGTACTTTTGTTTTTATATAGAACAAACATTAACTTTAGAAAATATGAAGCCGAAATTCAAGAGAAAGTAAGCCAAATAGATATAAAGGATTATGTTTGTGAAAGCAAAAGATCTAAAGTTATTTTATATTTAGATAGTAATCCCTTTATAAAAATAACAATGAAATTTAGAATGGAAGGTGGAAGAATATATTATACAATAAACGATAATTTAACTATTGTAAGGTTTATTACTGATACGTTATGGATAGGCGAGATTACTATAGTTGTAGTAGCGTGTGAAAAATCTATTTTCAATATGATTTGCTTTCTTATTTACCTGTTTACAGAAATAATGTCTCATTTTCAAAACTGGAAGAGCCTTTAATGGTTCTTCCAGTTTTGAAATTTTATCTATAACTGCTTGCGAAAAAATGTTTGTGTATTTTTTGAAATCTATTGACATTTTGTATTACAACTTATATAATCATTTTGAAATTAAAAAGAGCAGAATGTGGTTGCCATCTTTTATACATATGATAAGAGATGGCGTGTATGATAGAACAAGCATTATTTCAATTAATAATATTACTTCTAATTGCACTTGGTGCAATGACTATCATTACAGTTGCCTTAATTATTGCAATAGTTATAATGATGTGCAAAGAATAAAAAAACAGCCCATTTCTGCATACCAGTGGAAAATGGGCTTAAAATAATTTAACATTTGGCAACCACATTTTGTGGCTTCCTATTTTCTAAATATATTATAATGTTAATAAAAAATTTTATTCTATATAAATTGTAATAGTAGTAAAGGAGAAGTTTAATGGCTAAGGATAAAACTGTATTTGTATGTAGTAATTGTGGATATGAATCACCAAAATGGATGGGAAAGTGTCCAGGGTGTAATGAATGGAATAGTTTTTATGAAGAAAAACTTGTAAAATCTACTGGAACAAAATATGAAAAGAAAAAAGATGTAATACCAACTGTTTTAAATGAATTAGAAGGAAAAGATGTTATAAGAAATTCTACTGGTTTTTTGGAACTTGATAGAGTTTTAGGTGGAGGAATTGTTAATGGATCATTAGTTTTGCTTGGAGGAGAACCTGGAATTGGAAAATCTACTCTAATTCTACAAATTTGTGACAAAATAAAAGGAGAAGGTAGTGTATTATATGTTTCAGGAGAAGAGTCAGCAGAACAAATAAAAATAAGAGCAGATAGGCTTGGAATAAATAATAAAGATATTCTATTCTTAGGAGAAACAGATATTAGTTTAATAGAAGAAGCAATTTTAAAAATAAATCCAAAACTAGTAATAATAGATTCAATTCAAACTATGTATTCAGATGAAATTACATCTGCACCAGGAAGTGTTAGTCAAGTTCGAGAAATAACTGCTAAAATAATGAGGATTTGTAAAGAAAAAGGGGTTACTACAATAATTATAGGACATGTTACTAAGGATGGAAATATTGCAGGTCCAAGAGTTCTAGAACATATGGTAGATACAGTTTTATATTTAGAAGGAGAAAGATATTTTTCATATAGAATATTAAGAGGAGTAAAAAATAGATTTGGTTCAACAAACGAAATTGGAATGTTTGAAATGCAAGATAAAGGAATGGTAGAAATTACTAATCCATCTTCTATTCTAATTTCTGAAAGAGAAGATAATCCTTCAGGTTCAATTATTGTTGCAACAATGGAAGGAACGAGACCATTATTAATAGAAATACAAAGTTTAACAACTCGGGAGTGTATTTGGTATGCCAAGAAGAACAGCAAATGGAATGGATTATAACAGGTTAACAGTGTTAATTGCAGTATTAGAAAAGAAAGTAGGATTACCACTTGGAAACCAAGATGTATATATAAATGTAGTTGGAGGAATAAAACTAAATGAACCAGCAATAGATTTAGCAGTAGTACTTTCAGCAGCATCAAGTTATAAAAATAAGCCAATACCAAATGGATATGTTGCAATTGGAGAAGTTGGTTTAACAGGAGAAATAAGAAGTGTTAATTTAATCGAAAAAAGAATAAAAGAAGCTGAAAAATTAGGGTTTAAATGTTGCATAATTCCAGAAAGTAACAAAAAACTATTGAAAGAAAACTACAAATTAGATATAATAGGCGTAACTGATATAAATGATGCTATGAGGAAAGTGGGCTTAAAATAAAATAGAAAGGGTGTTGCAAGTGAGACTAGACAAAGATGTAGATACTATAGAAATATTAAAGCTAATCGCACCTGGAACAGATATAAGGGAAGGATTAGAGAGTATACTAAAAGCAAAAACTGGTGCATTAATAGTAATTGGAGATTCAAAAGAAGTATTAGATATAGTAGATGGAGGCTTTAATATTAATGAAGATTATACATCTTCAAGACTATACGAGCTTGCAAAAATGGATGGAGCAATAATTCTTAGTAAAGACCTAAAGAGAATTTTGTTTGCAAATGCACAATTAATACCAAATGCAGGAATTGTAACAAAAGAAACAGGTACAAGACATAGAACAGCCGAACGTACAGCAAAACAAACTAGTGAACTTGTTATAAGTATTTCGCAAAGAAGAAATATCATTACAGTCTTTAAGGGTGATTTTAGATATGTAATAGAAGATACATCAAAAATTCTTACAAAAGCAAACCAAGCATTACAAACGGTTGAAAAATATAAAAAGGTATTTGATGGTAAATTAAGTGTTTTAAACGAATACGAATTTAATGATATAGTTACATTAGATAATGTAATAACAGCAATTCAAAGAGCAGAAATGGTTATGAAAATGGTAGCAGAAGTCCAAAGAGATATAAGTGAATTAGGAGAAGAAGGAAGACTTGTACAGATGCAATTAGAAGAATTAATAGGTGGACTTGAAAAAGAAGAACTATTAATAATAAAGGATTATATAGTACCATCAAGAAAACGTACGCCAGAAAAAATATTAAAGGAAGTAATGAATTTAGAATATGAAGATTTAATGAATTCTCAAATAATAGCAAAATTACTAGGATATGAAATATTTGATAATTATGAAGAAGTTGGGGTATATACAAAAGGATATAGGATATTAGATAAAATACCAAGAATGCCAAATAACATTGTTGAAAACTTAATAAAGAAATTTAAATCTCTACAACATATAATATCAGCAGATATACCAGAACTTGATGATGTAGATGGAATTGGAGAAGTAAGAGCACGTACAATTAAACAATCATTAAAAAGAATGCAAGAACAATTTGTATTTGACAATCTAATGATATAAATTTAAAAATCATATTGCAAAAGAAGAAGGTGAAAAATATTTGAAAAATCAAAAGGGAATTACTCTAATAACATTAGTAATAACCATTGTGATATTGATTATAATAACAGGAGTAGTTACATATAATGGACTAGAATCTGTTAATACTTCACAAAAAACTGCATTTATATCTGAACTTGAAATGATACAAGCTAAAGTAAATGTAATTTATGAAGAAAGAAAAGCAAGTAGTGAAAAAATAGAATATTATAATTCAATTGGACAAGATATATCTAGCTTAGAGGATACACGTGTAAATGAAGCATTAGGACAGACAAGTAAAGATGGATTTAGGTTTTTTAATCAAGAAGATTTAAAAAAACTAGATTTAGATAATATAAACCAAGAAGTATTAATAAATTATGATACAAGAGAAATAGTAAGTTTAAATGGATTTGAAATAGATGGGGTAAAATACTATAAACTAAAAGATATACCAAATTATACGGGACATAATATAGAATATATAAATTCAAATACACAGGCACCAGAATTTGAAGTAGAAGTAAATAAACTATCAAATTTTTGGAGACTTACAATAAAAAATGTTGTTTATAATAGTAATGTAACAAGTGGAATATTGAGCTATAAGTTACATAGTAGTGAAAATTGGATTATTGTAGGAGAAAAAACATATTTTGAAGTAAACAATCCTCGGAACATATGATGTAAAATTAACAGATAAAGCAGGAAATGAAACAATAGTTAATACAATAATTGGATATATGGATACTCATTTTGTTGATGGAAGAAAAATTTATTATCAAACATTTAAGTTTAGAACTGCTTCAGCAGAAGGAGAGTATGATACAAATATAGCACTAGAAAATGTGGATAATATATGCTTTCAATTATCTAATAGTTATATATATACAGATAATGGGCATACATATGCTTCTCTAAATACATATTATTTGGAAGATAGATATGCGTGGTTTAATTTGTGGTTTGATGCTAGTACAAATCATATAATGTATTCGGTAGGAAATCAATACATAAATTCAGACGCATATGTGACGATAAGCTATACAAAAACTACAGAAGAAAGATTGAATACACCTTTAATAGATACAGAACAGTTTACAGGAATGTATTATAAAGATGGAAAAAAAATATATATGATATCAAAAGAATTACTTACTAATGATGCGGTAGGTGTCGCTGAGAAAAGTAATATCACTTTACCAGAAGTTGAAACTGTATTTTTAGATTTAGACAATAGCTATTACTATAATGAGCAAAATAAAACGTATAATTCAATTAACACATATTATAGCGAAAATAAAGCTATTCAATGTTGGTTTAATGTACCTAGTAAAAGCATATATTATATACAAGGTAAAGAGGATGTTAATACTAAAGTATTTTTAACAATAAGATATACAAAAACAGAAGATACAATTACAAATAGTATAGACAATAAAGATATATTGTCAGAAAAAGAAGTATTTACAGGGGAATATTTAGATGGAAATAAAATATATAGAATTTCTAAATCTTTTATAACCGATAGTATATATGGTACAAGTAAAGAAGCTAATTTTATGTTGCCAGCAGCCAATATTGTAATGATTGATTTTAAAAATAGTTACTTATTTACAGATAATGGAAGAACATATACTCAGTTAAATACTTTTTATAATGCTAATGCTAAATGTCAATGTTGGTTTAATACGCAAACAAAAAAAATACGTTATCATTTAGGAAGCCAATATATTAGCTCTAACGTTTTTATTACTTTAAGATACACAAAAAATGAATGAAAGCGAACATCAGTAATAATTATATGAGCTAGAAAACACAGATAACAGAATAATGTTTTAGGAGGAATTATAATGAAAACAAAAACAATAGTTACAATTATAGCTATTATATTGGTAATAGCACTTATAGGAGTTTTAGGTTATGGATACTATGAGAAATTTGCTAAAACACAGCAAAATCCAATTGCAACAATAGAAATAGAAGGATATGGGAAAGTAATAATAGAATTATATCCAGAAGTTGCACCCAATACAGTTGCAAACTTTATAAGACTTGCTAATCGTGGATTTTATGATGGATTAACATTTCATAGAACAATACCAGATTTTATGATTCAAGGTGGAGATAAGCTTGGTAATGGTAGTGGTTCACCTAGTTTAAGTGATATTAATGATGATGTAGAAATAGACAAAGAGTACTGTATAAAAGGTGAGTTTGTAGCAAATGGATATAATAAAAATACATTAAGACATGAAGAAGGAGTTATATCAATGGCAAGAGGAGACTATTCTGCATATGGATATGCAGAAGAAGGATATAATTCAGCTGGATCACAATTTTTTATAATGACTAAAAATACATCTACATTAAATGGACTATATGCAGCATTTGGAAAAGTAATAGAAGGAATGGATGTAGTTCATAATATTGAAAATGTTGAAGTAGTTACAAGAGAAACAAATGTAGAAGGTTCAGATAAACCAGTAAATCCACCAGTTATTAAAAGTATTACAGTAGAAACATATGGGGTAGACTATGGAATTCCAGAAACAGTAGATCCATTTAATTTAAGTCAATTATTCAACCAATAATAAATCATTTATAGGTTTTAAATTCTATAATAATGACAAGAAATTATAAAGAGGTAATAAGTAAAAAATCAATCCCAAAAAACCAGTGGAAAATAATCCACTGGTTTTTTGGGGTTGATTAAAATTGCATATCGCCATTTCAAATTAGCAATTGATGTAAATATCACGTAAAGATTCTACCAAAACATTGAATATGCCAATGTAAGGAGTAAAAGTGTGCTTACAGCGGTAAATACAGAAATCCTCGAAAAAACCGTTGTCACAGATGCAAGAAACAATAAAACGTAAGTCTACATCTGTGTCACCCAATGACAAGAAAAAGTTTATTTCATCATAAATCGTCTTGTCAAGATTAGAAGGGTCATTTAAGTCGTTTTCTAACCGCTTGTAGACCTTTTCTTTTAAATCTCTCAGTTCTTGTTCTTTTTGTTTGATAAGCATAAATAAATCTTCAGTGTTAATCATAGTGTTATTCTCCTTTCATACTAATATGCAGAACTCTATATAATATAATTATACAATTATTATAAAAAAATGTCAATTTTATGTACACTTTGATTATATAAAAATAATTTAAATTAGTAAATGGGTGAATAGTGCTTGTTTTTTTTATAAAAAAATTATATAATACTAAACTATAGAAAGATAGGAGATGGGATAATGCAAGTAAGTAGTGAAGAAATTTTACATATTGCAAAATTAGCGAATTTAAATTTAAAAGAAGAAGAGATAGAGAAGTATAAAAAAGATTTGCAAGATATTTTGAATTTTGCAAATATTGTAAATAATGCAGATGTTAACGGATTAACTGAAACTATTGGTGCAAATGAGGCTTGTAATGTATTTAGAAAAGATGAAATAGTACAAAGTTCAAAAAGAGAAGAATTGTTACAAAATGCGGAAGAACAACAAAATGGAATGTTTAAAATACCAAAAGTAATTTAAATATAATGTTGAAAGGAGAAAAACAAAATGGAAATTACAGAACTTACTGTACATGAATTAGTAAGCAAGTTAAAAAATAAAGAGATAACACGTGAAGAAATAGTACAAGCATATTTAGATAGAATAGAAGAAAAAGAAAATGATGTACAAGCATTTATTACAAAAACAGATAAAGAAAAAGTTTTAGAAGAAACAAGAAAAATTGATGAAGAGATAAAAAATGGTAACATTACAAATGAACTTGCAGGTATTCCAATAGGAATAAAAGATAACATTTGTACAAAAGGAGTAAAAACAACGTGTGCATCAAAAATGCTAGAAAACTTTGTTGCTCCTTATGATGCGACAGTAACAGAAAAATTAAATAATGAGAACCTAATTAGTTTAGGAAAACTAAATATGGATGAATTTGCAATGGGAAGTTCAACAGAGTATTCATATTTTAAGAAAACAAAAAATCCATGGAATTTAAATAAGGTGCCAGGAGGTTCAAGTGGAGGTTCAGCTGCTGCTGTAGCCGCAGGAATGGTTCCTTGGGCACTTGGATCTGACACAGGTGGTTCTATTCGTGAACCAGCAGCTTTTTGTGGTATTGTAGGGTTAAAACCAACATATGGATTAGTATCAAGATTTCGGTTTAGTTGCATTTGCTTCTTCATTAGATCAAATTGGAACATTAACAAAGGATGTTACAGATTCTGCAATGCTTTTAAGTATAATAGCAGGACATGATGCTAAGGATACAACATCTGCAAATGTAGAAAAAAAGGATTACACAAAATGTTTAAAAAATGATGTAAAAGGTTTAAAAATAGGAGTTCCAAAAGAGTGCTTTGGAGATGGAATTAATGAAGAAGTTAAAAAATCAATAGAAAATGTAATAGAAGAATATAAAAAACTAGGTGCAATTGTAGAAGAATGTTCATTAGATGTTGCAGATTATGCACTTGCTACATATTACATTATAGCTTGTGCAGAAGCAAGTTCAAACCTAGGCAGATTTGACGGAATTAGATATGGATATAGAACAAAAAATTATTCTAATTTAAAAGAACTTTTTAAAAATTCAAGAAGTGAAGGCTTTGGAGATGAAGTAAAAAGAAGAATCATATTAGGTACATATGTACTTTCATCAGGATATTATGATGCTTATTATAAAAAAGCACAGCAAGTACGTACACTTGTAAAAAATGAATTTGCAAAGAATTTTGAAAAATATGATTTATTACTAACACCACCAGTACCAAATGTTGCATTTGATATAGGATCTAAAGTAGATAATCCATTAGAAATGTATTTAGCAGACCTTTATACAGTTTCACTAAATATAGCAGGGCTTCCAGGAATAAGTGTACCATGTGGAATAAATAGCGAAGGAATGCCAATAGGTTTCCAACTAATAGGAAAAGCATTTGGAGAAGAAACAATATTAAACGCTGCATATACATACGAACAAAATACAAAATTTAGAGAAAATTATAAACCAAGATTTAAAAAGTAAATATAAAATAGGCATACTAAAAAATAGTAAAGAGGAGGAAAACTAATAAATGTCAAGAGAAAACTATGAAGTAGTAATAGGACTAGAAGTGCATGCAGAACTATCAACAAAGACTAAAATATTCTGTTCTTGTAAAACAGAATTTGGTGGAGAACCAAACACACAATGTTGTCCTATTTGTATGGCAATGCCAGGCACATTACCAGTATTAAATGAAAAAGTAGTAGAATATGCAGTACGTGCAGGACTTGCAACAAATTGTAGTATTGCAAGAGATAGTAAAAATGATAGAAAAAATTATTTCTATCCAGATTTACCTAAATCATACCAAATATCACAATTTGATAAACCACTTTGTGAAAAAGGTTATATAGAAATAGAAAATGAACATAGTGATAAAAAGAATATAGGAATTACAAGAATTCATATAGAAGAAGATGCAGGAAAATTAAATCACGATGATTTTAGTGGGGGATGTTTAGTAGACCTTAATAGAGCTGGAGTTCCACTTATTGAAATTGTATCTGAACCTGATATGCGTTCAAGTGAAGAAGCAGATAAATACTTAAAAAGATTAAAATCAATACTAGAATATATAGAAGTATCAGACTGTAAGATGCAGGAAGGATCTTTTAGAGCAGATGTTAATGTTTCTGTTAGAAAAAAAGGAGAAACAAAATTAGGAACACGTACAGAAATGAAAAATATGAACTCTTTTAGATCAATTATAAGAGGAATTGAATATGAAATAGATAGACAAATTGAAGTGATAGAGGCTGGAGGAAAAGTAGAACAAGAAACATTAAGATGGGATGATGTATCAGGAAGAACATTTTCTATGAGAGATAAAGAAGATGCTCAAGATTATAGATATTTCCCAGACCCAGATTTAGGATTAATACGTCTATCAGAAGAATATATTGAAGGAATAAAAAAATCATTACCAGAATTACCAGAAAGTAGAAGAAAGAGATATCTAGAAGAATATAAACTAACAGAACGTGATGCAAACTTAATTACAGTTTCAAAATATCTATCAAATCTATTTGAAGAAACTGTAAGTAAAACACAAAATGCAAAAGCATCTTGCAACTGGATTTTAGGGGATATTTCAAGAATATTAAATGAAAAAGAAATGGAGCCAAACGAAATACCATTTACATCTGATAATTTAGCAGAACTAATTATACTAATTGAAAAAGGAACAATAAGTAGTGCTATTGCTAAAAAAGTATTAGAAGAAATGTTTGAAAATCCAAAAGAACCATCTAAAATTATAGAAGAAAAAGGATGGATTCAAATTTCAGATGAAGGTGCAATAAAAGAAGTTGTATTAAAAATACTTGCAGATAATCCTCAGTCTATACAAGACTATAAAGGTGGAAAAGATAGAGCAATTGGCTTCTTGGTTGGTCAAGCAATGAAACAAACAAAAGGAAAAGCAAATCCACAAATGTTAAATACTATGTTTATAGAAGAAATAAATAAAATGTAACAAACTTATCAAATAAAGTGAAACCCTGCAAGTAATGCACTTGCAGGGCTACTATTTTCTTTATTCAGTTGTAATTTAAAACTAAGCTGACCTACTCATGTGAAGCTGCCGGTATTCCTTGCTCTTGCTGTTTTCAGGTTTCTGGATAATAATGATGTTTTTCTTTTTGTTGTTTTTCATGAGATATTCTCCTTTTGAATAATTATAGTATAAAGCATATACTATAATTATTATACCATAAAATTAAACATAATGCAAATTATATGTTAACCTGATTTTTTATAGTATCAATTGCAAGTGCACAAATTATGAATTCTACTATAAAGAATAATCCTAATCTAAAAACTTCAAGTCCTATGTAAAATAAATCAGGAGATGCATGGAAATGATATGTAAGTAGAATAAATACAGAAATTGTGCATACAAAAATTGAAAAATAAATTCCATATTTTAATATCTTTTTTGTCTTTTCATCCATAGAATTAAATTTATCTATAATTAATTTCATCATAAGTATACCTCTTTTCATATATTTCTATAATTAATGATAACATGTTAGAAAAGTAAAATCAAAGGTAATTTATGGATAACAAAAAGAAGATTACCTTAGTAATCTTCCAAATAAAAAACTATGCATAATTTTTTATCTATGCTTTTACAGCATTTAATTTTTTTGCTAATCTAGATTTTTTTCTAGCAGCTGTATTTTTAACTATAACTCCTTTTGTACAAGCCATATCTATTTTTTTAGTAGCTTCTACAAATAAAGTTTCAGCATTTTTTACATCACCTGATTCAACAGCTTCTTCAAACTTTCTAACAGCAGTTCTGTATCCAGATTTTATCATATTATTTCTTAATGTTTTCTTTTCGATAACACTTACTCTTTTTATAGCTGATTTAATATTTGGCATTTATATTGCACCTCCTTAAAAGTAAAACTAAACTTAACGCATAATATTCTAACATATAAAAAATAAAATTGCAAGTGATTTTTTAAAAACGCTTGCAAAAAGTGGAGATATATGGTAAAATAGCAAAGTCTAGAAAAAAAGCTTTGCTTTTTTCCTTACTCATACTAAGGGAAGTGTGGGTTATTTATCCATAAGGAGGTGAATATAATGAATAAATACGAAAGTGTTATCATTATTAGTCCAAGTTTAGAGGAAGAAGGAATTAAAAACCTTATAAAAAAATTCTCTGACTTGATTAATACTGAAGGAAAAGTAGAATCTGTTGATGAGCTTGGGAAAAGAAAATTAGCTTATGAAGTAAAGAAAAATAAAGAAGGATACTATGTAATAATTCATTTTGAAGCTAAACCAACTCTTATAGCAGAATTAGAAAGAAATTACAGAATTACAGATGAAGTAATAAAATTCATAGTTGTAAGAAAAGAAGATTAATTACAAAATTAAAATACAAATAGAAAAACTATTTTGTAGGAAACCTTGGAAAGGTAAGAGGTAAAAATATATGAACAAAGTAATTTTAATGGGAAGACTAACAAAAGATCCAGAAGTAAGATATACTCAAAATACAAATACATTAGTTGCAAGTTTTTCACTTGCAGTAAATAGAAGATTTACAAAACAAGGTGAAGAAAGACAAGCAGACTTTATAAACATAGTTGCTTGGAGTAAAACAGGAGAATTTTGTAGTAAATACTTTAAAAAAGGTCAACAAGTAGGAGTTATTGGAAGAATTCAAACAAGAACATGGGATGACGAACAAGGACAAAAACATTACGTAACAGAAGTTGTTGCAGAAGAAGCATATTTTGCAGATAGCAAACGTGATGGAGATGCGGCTTCAATGGGAAGCTTTGAAAACACATTTGGAAGTGTAGCATCATCTAGCCCAGAATTTGAAATTTCTTCAAATGATGACCTACCATTCTAAGATAATAGTTAGGGGGGAATTATAAAATGGCTGATAAAAAGCAAAATAATAGAAGAAATAATAGAATGAATAATAATGGTGATGAAGATTTTAATCCAAAATTCAGAAAAATGAGAAAGAAAGTTTGTACACTATGCAGTGACAAAGATTTCGTTTTAGATTACAAAAATCCAGACCAATTAAAAAAATTCATTAACGAAAAAGGTAAAATATTACCAAGAAGAGCAACAGGAGCATGTGCAAAACATCAAAGAGATATTACACTTGCTGTAAAAAGATGTAGACATATTGCTATGTTACCATACGCTGAAAATTAATAATTAAATGAGTCCACAAAAGTGGACTCATTTTTGATAGTGCTTATTACGTTTTCGAAAATATCTCCTAGTAGGAAATTCAATTTCAATATCTTCTCCAGAATAGTTTTCTTCATTTAATAAATCAAAAATTATCTTCCGTAAAGAATTTGAAAGAACGATGTGATCATCATACTTAAACATAAAACACCTCTAAGCTTAAATTATGCATATATTATACCATAAAATCACAAAATAGTAAAGAAATATAAAAAACACTTGACGTACGTAAAAACGTATGCTATATTTATATAGGGGGAAGTTTTATGACGAACATAAATATTACAAATTTTAGAAGAGATATATATGAGTTATTGGAGCAAACGATAAAATTTAATGAACCAATAAACATTTCAACGAAAAATGGAAATGCTGTTGTTCTATCAGAGGAGGATTATAATAATTTAATGGAAACACTGTATATTTCATCTATACCAGGATTAAAAGAAGATATTATTGAAGGATTAAAAGAGCCATTAGAAGATTCTGTGAGCGAAAATGAGGTGGAATGGTAATTGTACGAAATAGTATACAGAAAGAAAGCAATAAAAGATATACCCAAGGCAAAATCAATAGGAATTGATGTTAAAATAAAAGGTTTAATTGATTTAATAAAAGAAAATCCATTTCAAAATCCACCACCATATGAAAAGTTGGTAGGGGATTTACAAGGTGCGTATTCAAGAAGAATTAATATACAACATAGATTAGTTTACCAAGTATTTGAGAAAGAAAAAACTATAAGAATCATTAGCTTTTGGTCGCATTATGAAAAAATATAAATAGGGCATCAGCATATAACTGGTGCTTTTAGTTTTATCACAAAAATCCGTTTAAACATATAATAAATAGGAAATACTATTATCATAATAAAACAAGTAGGTGATAAAATGAAATTAGGAATTGCATTATCTGGTGGAGGAATTAGAGGAATAGCCCATGCAGGAGTATTAAAAGCATTAGAGGATAATAATATTAGAGTTGATATTATAGGAGGAACTAGTGCTGGAAGCTTAGTAGCAAGTTTATATGCTATGGGATATTCACCATATTATATATACATATTATTTAAAAGATATTCAAATGAATTAGTGCAAATAAATTCAGGACCAATTATATCTGGTATTGGTAATTTTATGATTAACAAAAAAAGTTCGTTTAAAGGATTAAAATCAGGAAAAAGCTTAGAAACAATATATAATAAAATAGCATATAAAAAAGGAATAAAAAAAGTTAGTCAAATAGAAATGCCAATTGTAATTCCAACAGTAGATATTACAAATGGGAAAGAATATGTAATAACAAATAAAATTCCAGAAAATGAAGAAAATAAAGTTCAATATATTACAGATATAACAGTAGGAAAAGCAGTAAGAGCAAGTAGTAGTTTTCCAGCTGTTTTTACACCTTGTGAATTTAGGGAGCACGCATTTATGGATGGAGGAGCATTAGATAACGTGCCTGTATATGAAGTAAAAAAACAAGGAGCAGATAAAGTTATAGCTGTAAAATTTGATGCAGACCCAATTACAGAAGACAGTAATATAATGGATATTGTGATGAAAACAATAGATATAATGGGAAGTAAAATATCAGAAGAAAGCCTTGAAATGAGCGACCTAGTTTTAAATGTATACACAGATAAAGTAGGATTACTAGATACTAAAAAGTTAGATAGCTGCTATAAATATGGTTATGATTGCGTAATACAAAATTTAGATAAAATAAAACAAATATTGTATTGCTAAAAGAATTTTCTTATGTTATTATGAATTATAGGTAATGATAAAATTTAGGAGGTTTTTATGGAATTTAAAGAGTGGGAAGGGTTTAAAAGAGGAAAATGGAAAGACGAAATAGACGTAAGGAGCTTCATTCAAGAGAACTATACACCGTATGAAGGGAACCAAGAATTTTTAAAGGGACCAAGTGAAAATACAAAAAAATTATGGGAAACAGTATTAGAATTATACAAAAAAGAAAAAGAAAATGGTGGAGTATTAGATATAGATACTAAAACTATTTCAGGAATATCAGCACATGAAGCAGGTTACATAGATAAAGATTTTGAAGAAATAGTTGGACTTCAAACAGATGCTCCATTAAAAAGAGCAATTATGCCATTTGGTGGAATTAAAATAGTAGAGAAATCTTGTGAAGCATATGGAAGAACAGTAGACCCAGATGTAGATAGAATATTTAATAGTATAAGAAGAACACACAATGATGGTGTATTTAGTGTATATACAAAAGATATTCGTGCAGCTAGAAGTTCACACTTAATTACAGGATTACCAGATGGATATGGACGTGGAAGAATTATAGGAGATTACAGAAGAGTTGCTCTATACGGAGTAGACGCTCTTATAAAAGAAAAAAAAGAAGAATTAGATAATTTAAATGTAGATTATTTATCAGAAAATGTAATTCGTGAGAGGGAAGAAATATATGATCAAATTCTTGCATTAGAAGAATTAAAAGTTATGGCAAATAAATATGGATATGATATTTCAAACCCTGCAAATACTGCAAAGGAAGCAATACAATGGACATATTTTGCATACCTTGCAGCAGTAAAAGACCAAAATGGAGCAGCGATGAGTCTTGGTAGAACATCTACTTTCTTAGATATTTATATAGAAAGAGACTTAAAAAATGGTACATTAACAGAGGAAAAAGCACAAGAATTAATGGATCATTTTGTTATGAAATTAAGACTTGTAAGATTCTTAAGAACACCAGAATATAACGAATTATTTAGTGGAGACCCTGTTTGGGTAACAGAATCATTAGGTGGTATGGGAATTGACGGAAGAACTTTAGTTACAAAAAATACATTTAGAATGATGTACACATTAGTAAACTTAGGACCTGCACCAGAGCCAAATATGACAGTTCTATGGTCTACAAGATTACCTAAAGGATTTAAAGATTTCTGTGCAGAGTTATCTATTAAAACATCATCAATACAATATGAAAATGATGACCTAATGAGAAGATTTTGGGGAGATGATTATGGAATTGCTTGTTGTGTTTCAGCAATGAGAATTGGAAAACAAATGCAATTCTTTGGAGCAAGAGCTAACCTTGCAAAAACTCTTCTTTATGCTATTAATGGTGGTAGGGATGAATTTAGTGGAAAACAAGTTACACCAAAATTTGAACCTATTGTCAGCGAATATTTAGATTATAATGAAGTAATGGAAAAATTTGATAATATGATGGATTATGTAGCAAAAATTTATATAAAAGCATTAAATGCAATCCATTATATGCATGATAAATATTCATATGAAGCAATTGAAATGGCCTTACATGATAAAGAAATATTAAGAACAATGGCATGTGGAATTGCTGGTTTATCAGTGGTTGCAGACTCTTTATCTGCTATGAAATATGCTAAAGTTAAAGTAATCCGTGATGAAACAGGTCTTGCAGTAGATTACAAAATAGAAGGAGACTTTCCTAAATTTGGTAATGATGATGACAGAGTAGATAGTCTTGCTGTAGAAATTGTAAAAACATTTATGAAAAAATTAAAGAAATACAATACTTACAGAAATTCAAAAACAACAATGTCTATTTTAACAATAACATCAAATGTTGTTTATGGAAAAGCAACAGGAAATACACCAGATGGTCGTAGAGCAGGAGAACCATTTGGACCAGGTGCAAACCCAATACATGGAAGAGATACAAATGGAGCACTTGCAGTTATGAATTCTATTGCAAAATTACCATATGAATATTCAGAAGATGGTATATCATATACATTTTCAATTACTCCAGGAACACTTGGAAAAGATGAAAAAACTAAAGTATCAAACTTAGTAAATATGTTAGATGGATTCTTTATGCAAGAAGGACACCATATAAATGTAAATGTATTTGATAGAGCATTACTAGAAGATGCAATGGAACATCCTGAAAAATATCCTCAATTAACAATACGTGTATCTGGATATGCTGTTAATTTTACAAAATTAACACGTGAACAACAATTAGATGTAATTAATAGAACAATACATGAGAAGATATAGAAATAAAATAATTATAGTTTGATTATAAAAGAACAATGATGCAATTGTTTATATATTAATATTTCAAACCATTGGTGTCGCAACCTACAATTATAACTTTTTATATGTAGGTTGCTCCAAGTCGCCCTACGCTTCGCTTCGGTTGGTCGCTTACGCGGGTTTTTATATTAATATATAAACAATTCATCATTGTTATAATATTAATTATATACAAATAATAATTAATAGAAAAATTTTTATACAGGAGAAACAAATGGAAAAATTTGATAAAACCACTATGGCACGAATTCATTCTTTTGAAACATTTGGAACAGTAGATGGACCAGGAATAAGATTTGTTGTATTTATGCAAGGATGTCATTTAAGATGTAAATATTGCCACAATAGAGATACTTGGGATATAGATGCAGGAGAAATTGTTAATATAAAAGAACTTGTAAATAAAATCGAAAAATATAGTACATACTTTAAAGCATCAAATGGTGGGGTAACAATATCAGGTGGAGAACCATTACTTCAAGTGGATTTTTTAATTAATCTATTTAAAGAGTTAAAAAAATTAGGAATACATACAGCAATTGATACATCTGGAATGGTTGATATAACAGATAAAGTAAAAGAGTTAATATCACTCACAGATTTATTTTTATTAGATATAAAGCACATAAATAGTGAGAAATGTAAAGCATTAGTAGGATTTTCAAATGAGAAAGAACTAGAATTTGCAAAATATTTAAATATTATTAATAAACCAATGTGGATTAGGCAGGTATTAATTCCTGGTATTACAGATGAAAAAGAAGATTTATTAAAATTAAAAGAATTTATAAAATCTTTATCAAATATAGAAAAAGTAGAAATATTAAAATATCACGATATGGGCAAATTCAAATGGGAGCAAATGGGATATAAATATGATTTAGATGGTATTCCAAATGCAACAGATGAGGATGTAAGTAGGGTTAGGGAAACATTGGAAATATAAAAAGAGAAAAGAGGGATTACCTCTTTTCGTCTCTGTGGATGACATAACTCGAGATATATCCAGTAGTTATTGCGGCTGGTATTGTAAGAAGTAATATCATATTTGTGAGGTTTGGATTCAACGAGCCAGATACTACAATAATAATCGTACCAAGGAGCACAACAACGACGGATATAATGAATACCCCAAATAAAATCTTTTCCATAGTATAAAGTTTCCTTTCGCTTAAAGAAAAGTTTTAGCCTTTATTGGCTAGTTACATAATTATTATAACATAAATTTCTTAAATTTGCAAACCGCATAGCTGTAAAGTAATTCCTGCGATTATACCAATTGCATAAAGCAAAAGTATAATCTTAGAATTTTCTTTTATATTTTTGTTTACTTTAAATAGAATTAGTATTCCAACTCCAGCACCTACTAATAATCCAGAAATCATTGTAGCAGCAGTTATAACATTTGATAAATATAACTGTGTTAAAATTACAGAAGAGGCACAATTTGGTATTAATCCAATTAGCCCTGCAATAATAGGACCTAAAATTGGTTTATTAAGTATCAAATTTGATAGGTTGTCCTCACCAATAAAATGAATTACAATATTTAATATTAGTGATACAATCAAAATATAAATAAATATGCTTAATGTATGTTTTAAAGAAGATTTTAATATACTTCCTTCTTCACAATGACAGTGTTCATGCTCACATATTTCACCTATTTTTTCATCTTCTTTTATGCTCTTAGTTGTTAAATTTATAACTAAATCTATTATAAATCCGGCTATTATTCCTATGACAAGTTTTATTACTAATATTTTTAAAATTACGTCAATTGGTGCTGCTTCCGAAATTAGAATTGGTAGCATTTCATCAGATGTAGATAAAAATATCGAGATTAATGTTCCGAAGAGTAATAATCCTTCCAGCATATAAATTAGCAGCAATTGCTGAAAATCCACATTGAGGAAACACTCCTAAAATGCCACCTAAGAATGGTCCAAATTTTCCTGAATTTTTAATTATATGTTTAGTTTTATCACTTGTTTTATGTTCTATATATTCCATTATTAAATAAGCAATAAATAAAAAAGGCAGTAATTTAACTCCGGTCAATTAAAGTATCAATTAAAACATCTAACATTTCTTCATTCTCCTTATAGGGCGAGCATCACTCGTCTGTAAATTAGATAAGAAATATAATAACATATTTTTTAAAAAATAACAAGAAAAAACTAGAGTCATTAACAAAATCATAGCCAAATTCATATTATATTGCAAGGGAGGCATATAATATGTGGGATTTTATATTAAATGCTATTATTTGGACTTTAGCATTATATGGATTATTTGAAATTGTTAAAACTATAATATATATATGTTCATATACAAACTTAAGGAGTGATGGAATTTATGTTGTTATTGCTGTTAAAAACCAAGAAAAGCAAATAGAAGGATTTATGAGAAGTATTTTATTTAGACTTTTATATGGAAAAGAAGAGTACATAAAAAATGTTATTGTAGCAGATTTAGATTCTAAAGATACCACATTTGATATATTAAAAAGATTACAAAGAGAATATGAGACAATAAAGATAAGTGACTGGAAAAGTTGTAGAGAAATAATTGAAAACATAAAGGAAAATTAATTTAACGTTAATATTCAAGCATATTAAAATATATTTATTTTATATATTCTGGATTATAAGCTTTTTACTTGCAATGTAACAGGCAAAGTCTTAACAGCCTATGGAGGTTCCAACTTGGCTTAAATCCTTTATTTCTAAAATAAATATTTTAATAAATTTGTATAAATTATATATAGAATCCTGAATATTAACAGCATAATATAAATAGTAAAAAATAATCTTGTTAATGCCAAAAAAATCTAGTATAATGATACTAGATTTTTATTAGTAGGAGAACTTATGGAAAAAGATAAAAAAAAGAAATCATATATAGGTAAAATTATCTATTTAATAATTCTTATATGTCTAATTTGGGTATCATATAAGCTATATGATAAATATCAATTAAACAACTTTAATGATTTTATAAGAACAGAATATAAGCCATATGTTTCAGAATTTATAAGAGATAGTGAAATCAAATATTCGGAAAAAAATAGTTATAAAATTTGTTCTAAACAAGAAAATGATGCAATGTTTTATAAAGAAATAAAAGTTACTAAAAACACACCATATAAGGTAACATGTATGGTAAAAACTGAAGATGTAAAAACAGTAAAAGAAGTATCAGATGGTGGTGCGCATATAAGCATTGCAGATACAGTTGAAAAATCTAAAAGCATTACTGGTACAAGTGACTGGCAAAAGTTAGAATTTATATTTAATTCTAAAGATAGAACAAGTGTAAATGTAGGGTTTAGACTTGGAGGGTATGAAGATAATTGTACAGGAACAGTATGGTTTTCTGATTTTAAAATAGAAGCTGGAGCACGGAAACATTGATACTAATTGGAATGTTGTATGTTTTGTAATTACAAATACAAAAGTGCAAATTGACAACAAGGCAATTAGCTTGAATATGAATGATGAAGATATTTCTTTAATGAAACAAAATATGAGTAGATTTAAAAATTCTTGTGAAGAATTATCTAATGGAAAAATGTCTGTAACATATGACTTCATAACAATAAATGAGCCACTGACATCATTATCATATGATGAAGAAAATGGGTATCATGCTGAAGGAAAAGATGTAAAAGAATTAATAGATAAATATCTACAAAAAGAAAACTATGACCATATTTTTGTATGTATTAAATTAGGAGACAATACGCATCCCAACGATATACCAGTTTATGATTGGATTGGACTTGGAGGGATGGATTATTTAGGAATTGGATTTTCTAATATAAGATTACCAAATAGTAATAAAAGCTATACATATAAATATGATGTAAGAATAAACACTTTTCCAGAAGAGGTTTTTATTCATGAATTTTTACATTCACTAGAAAGAATATCAAAAGAATATGGGTATGATCGTCCTGCTTTACATGATTATGAAAAATATGGTTATGAAGATGAAAAAATAGTTGGATTAAAGAAATGGTATCAAGATTATATGAATAGTGAGATAAAAACAAATAGTGGAAATATTGGACTAAACAAAGAAATATACACATTAAAGCCAAACAATGAAGAAAATTTTAGATTTACCTATACATTAAATGAATTTAACGAACCACAAAATATAATTGAAGAAATAAAGATGATGATTACAAAAGCAATAAATAATATAAATAGTTTATCAATAATGAAAGAGGAGAATAGTATATAATGCAAGTACAAGAATTTAATTACAATTTACCAGAAGAATTAATAGCACAAACACCACTAAAAAAACGTGATGAATCAAGACTTATGGTACTAGATAGAAAAGAAAAAACAATAGAGCATAAGGTATTTAAGGATATAATAGAGTATTTAAAACCAGGAGATGTATTAGTTAGAAATAATACAAAAGTAATTCCTGCAAGAATATATGGAAAAAAAGACACTGGAGCAAATGTTGAGTTTCTTTTATTAAATAGAATGGAAGGAGATATATGGGAATCTATTGTAAGACCAGGAAATAAATTACATATTGGTACAAAAGTTGTTTTTGGAGAGGGATTATTAGAGGCTGAAGTACTAGATGTTATGCCAGGACGGAACAAGAAAAGTAAAGTTTTCTTATCAAGGAATATTTAATGAAATATTAGATAAGATTGGGTTAATGCCACTCCCACCATATATTCATAAAGAATTACAAGAAAAGGAAAGATATCAAACAGTATATGCAAAATATGAAGGTTCAGCAGCTGCTCCAACAGCAGGACTTCATTTTACAGAAGAATTGTTAGAAGAAGTTGCAAAAAAAGGAATAGAAATAGCAAATGTAACATTACATGTAGGAATAGGAACATTTAGACCAGTAAAAGTAGAAAAAATAGAAGAACACGATATGCATAGTGAACATTACTATATAAAAGAAGAGGATGCAGAAAAAATAAATAAGGCTAAAAAGGAAGGAAGAAGAGTTATTGCTATAGGAACTACATCATGTAGAGTATTAGAATCTATATCTGATGAAAATGGAGTTGTAAAACCTATGGAAGGAGATACTAAAATATTTATTTATCCAGGTTATAAGTTTAAATGTATAGATGGATTAATAACAAACTTTCACTTACCAGAATCAACCCTAATAATGCTAGTATCAGCTTTTGTTGGGCGTGATTATATAATGAATGCATATGAAGAAGCGGTAAAGGAAAAATACAGATTCTTTAGTTTTGGAGATGCAATGTTCATTAAATAAAAATAAGAAAAAGTAGCAGATATATTAATTTATATTTGTTACTTTTTTCTTTCATATGGTTTTATTTCATTTGTGAGTCCTGCTAAATAATCCATACTAGTATGATAATATATAGCAAGCTTCATTAAGTGTTCGGTTGGAATTGTTCTATTTCCTTGTTCATACTCTGAGTAGTATTGTTGTGAAATTCCGAGGACATTTGCAATATCTTTTTGTAATTTATCATTATCTTCACGCAAATCCTTTAATCTTTGAAATTTCATAAAATCACCACCTAATTTTTCTAATAGATAAATAATATCAAAATAAAGATAAAGTAAAAACTCAATACACAATAAATTATGTGTTGACAATACATAATTTATTGTGTATGATAAAGAAAAATATGAAAGGAACAAAAGAAAAATGAAGCAAGTTATAGAAAAAATTAAAAGTAGTAAACAAAAAGGAATAACATTAATTGCATTAATCATTACAATAATAATTTTATTAATCTTAGTAGGCGTAACAATAAATGTATTAATAGGAGACAATGGATTGTTAAAAACAGCAAAAGAAGCAGGAGAAAGTTATAAAATTGAAGGAATAAGAGAAACAGTAGAAGCAGAAATACTAAATGTAGAAATGGGGAAACTAAATCTAGGCAATGAAATAACAATAGAATTAGTATTACAAGAACTACTAGATAAAAAAATATTCGATAATATAGATAAAGAAGCCGAAATAGGATATATAGAAGAATATGAAGTAAAGCTAAAATACGACAATAACAATAGCGTAATAATAGAATATATAAAAAAAACAACAGGAATAAGAATAACATATCAATTAGAACCATCAACATACACAAACAAAAAAGAAGTAAATATAATACTTAAAGTACAAGGAAAAGTAAAAAAAATAACAAAGCCAGATAAAACAGTAAAAGAAACTAATAAAGATATAGAGGAAATAAGCTATAAAGCGACATCAAATGGAATATACACATTCATAGTAGAAAACTTAGAAGGAAAACTAGAAGAAAAAAATGTAATAGTAGATATTATAGATATCTTACCACCAAAAGACTTTGAAATAATAGCTGAAACTACAAAAATAGGAGGAATCATAATAACAGCGATTGCAGAAGATGACGAAGCAGATGAAATAAGTGTAAAAAGTGGAATAGAAAGATATGAATATTATACAAAATTAACAACAGAAAGTGAATATACGAAACATGAGCAAAACGAAATAAAAGGTTTACCAAGCGGAAGATATAAAATATATGCAGTAGCATATGATAAAGCTGGAAATCCAAAGAAAAGTAATGAAATAGAATTAGAAATAGAAGAATGGATAGAAATATGGAATGAACAAGACTTAAGAGATATAGCAGAAGATTTAACAAGGAACTATATACTAATGGCAGACATAGAATTAAAAGAAGAATGGATAAAACTAAGGAAAAACTTTAGTGGAACATTAGAAGGGAATAATTATAAAATAAAAGGATTAAAATTAAATGGAGACGCAAGTGATTATCAAGGAATGTTTAGTTCTATAGCTGAAAAAGGAAAAGTAAGTAATTTAAGTTTAGAATGTAACATAGAAGCGGAAGGAAATAAAATAGGAGGATTAGCAGGACAAAACAATGGGAAAATAGAAAACGTAAAAGTAACTGGAGCTATAAAAGGACATAATTGCGTAGGGGGAATAGCGGGTGTTAATTGTGGAACAATAAAAAATACAATAGCAGTTGTGGAACTGACAAGTGGGGGGCAACGGAGCTAGTGTAGGAGGAATCGTAGGAGATAATAGTGGGAAAATAGAGAATGTAAAAGCAAGTGGAACAGTAAAAGGATATAATTACGTAGGGGGAATAGCAGGTTCTAATATAACAGGAAACGCTTCGATAATAAGTGCGTTTTCAGAAGCCTTAGTAGAAGGGGAAAACTCTGGTATAGGAGGATTAGTGGGACTGAATTCAGAAACAATAGAGAAATCAGTAAGTATTGGACCAGTGACGGGATATGGTCATGTAGGAGGTTTAGTGGGTATAAATCGTACAGGAACAATAAAAAATGCATATTCAACAGGAGAAGTTACAGGTTCTATTTACGTAGGAGGTTTAGTAGGATATAATAATAGTTATGGTTCTAATTATCCTACTCCAACAATAACAAATTCCTATACATTATCAAAAGTAATAGGAAAGAAATCTTCTATAGGAGGCTTAGTTGGAGATAATGAAGGTACAATAACGAATTCATATTGGTCACAAGAAACAGCAGAAGTACAAACTAGTAGTGGAGGAACATCAAAAACCTTAGATGAAATGAAAATGCAAGAAACATATAAAAATTGGGATTTTACTTCAGGAATAGTATGGAAAATGGTAGAATATCCAGAGTTAATATTTGATTCTTATATAACAGATTGAATTAAAATGTAACACTTTGAATTTAACAAACAAGTTCAAAGTGTTACATTTTTAATTATCTATTATATCAGTAATTATAATTATAATCTATTTACAAATAAATAACAATAAATTTCATAAAAGCATTGATTTTAAAATAGCTTATCAAGTATAATAAAAGATGGAGGAAAAGAGAAAGATGGAACAAGCTATTAAATATGAATTATTACACGAATGTAAACAATCTGGACGGAAGAAGAGGGGTTATACATACACCACATGGTGATATACAAACACCAATATTTATGCCAGTTGGAACACAAGCAACTGTAAAAAGTATGACACCTGAAGAATTAAAAGAAGAAGTAAAAGCACAAATTATTTTATCTAATACATATCACTTATATTTAAGACCAGGAAACAAACTTATAAAAGAAGCGGGAGGACTTCATAAGTTTATGAATTGGGATAGACCAATTCTAACAGACAGTGGAGGCTTCCAAGTATTTAGTTTAGGTCCTTTAAGAGAAATTACAGAAGAAGGTGTTAAGTTTAAATCACATTTAGATGGAAGTGAACATTTCTTATCACCAGAAAAGGTTATGGAAATAGAAAACGATTTGGGATCAGATATTATGATGGCATTTGATGAATGTTGTCCATACCCATCAACATATGAGTACACTAAAAATTCTATGGAAAGAACTACTAGATGGGCAGCTCGTTGTAAGGAAGCACATAAAAATACAGATAAGCAAGGATTATTTGGAATTATTCAAGGTGGATTTTATAAAGATTTAAGAAAACAAAGTGCAGAAGATTTAATAAAAATGGACTTCCCAGGATATGCAATTGGTGGTATTAGTGTAGGAGAACCAAAAGAAGAATTTCTTGATATTTTAAAATATACTACTCCGCTTATGCCTAAGGGCAAACCAAGATATTTGATGGGAGTGGGTACACCAGATTACTTAATAGAAGCAGCGCTTGCAGGTATTGATATGTGTGATTGTGTACTACCTACAAGAATTGCAAGAAATGGTACAGCTATGACTTGGAATGGTAAAGTAGTAGTAAGAAATGCCACATATGAAAGAGATTGGCGGACCACTTGATTCAGAATGTGATTGCTATACTTGTAAAAATTATACAAGAGCATATATTAGGCATTTAATTAAAACAAATGAAATATTAGGAGTACGATTACTTTCAATTCATAATTTAAGATTCTTGACTAGTTTAATGGAAAGAGTTAGAATAGAAATAGAGAATGATAACTTATTAACTTTTAGAGATGAGTTTTATAAAAAATACGGATACACAAAAGAATAAAAGGAGGTAAATATGCAAATAAGAGGTGGAAGACTAGAATATGGAGATAAAGATGAAAAAGTTAAAAAGATTTCTAGAATTATATTAATAGCAATTGCATTAATATTTATAGCTATTATATTTGTTATTTGTACTATTGTATATTTGCAGAATAGTGTGCTAAAAACATATGTAGATGGACGAGCAGTTTCTATAAATGAACGGTATTATTGTAATAGATTCAGAGACTAAAAAAGTATATGTAGATATAAAAGGAATTGCACCATACTTAAATTACTATGCACATAATGGAGAATATAAAGTAGATTCAGAAGATACAAATAAATGTTGGGTAGAGTGCAATGAGGAAACAGCGTCATTTTTCTTAAATTCAAATAAAATTTCAAAGGTAGAACCAAACACAAGTAATGATTATGAAGATTATTTAATAACAGAACCAGTTATTAGTAAAGAAGGAAAACTATATTCTACAATAGAAGGAATACAAATAGGATTTAATGTTGTATTTTCATATGATGAACAAACAAATACTATACAAATATATACTTTACCTTATTTAATTAGTTCATATGAAACTAGTTTAAAAGTATATGGATATGAAGGAGATAGCCAGAGTTTTAAAAATCAAAAGGCTATATTATATAATTTATTTATAGTAAGAAGAGAAAATAATTTATATGGGGTAATAAACGCAAGTGGAGAAGAAGTAATAAGCCCTAGATATAGAAGTATAGAATTTAACGAAACAGGTAAAGAGTTCTATGTAAAAAATAGCTTAAATAAAGTTGGAATTTTAACACACGAAGGAGATACAAAAATAAAGCTTGCTTATGATGATATCAGTATGATAGATAAGCAAACAGGATTATATATTGTAAAAGATGGTAATAAGTATGGGGTATTAGATAATTCTGGAAATATTGTTATACATTTAGAATATGAAAAAATAGGTATAGACACATCTAGGTTTCCAAGTGAGAATATAAATAATAAATATTTATTATATGGAAATGTGATACCAGTAAGCCAAAACAATAAATGGGGATTATTTAATACTAGCGGAAAAATAATTGTACCAGTTGAATTTGATGAGATTGGATGTAGCCAAAGTAGTACAAATTCTAATATGAAAAATATACTTCTTGTTCCAACATATAAAGCAATTGTAATGGGAAAAGTTAAAGATAATAATGTGAGAAACTATGGAATATATGATAATGAAGGAAAAGAACTTGTAGCATGTGCTTTAACAAAAGCATATTCAATTACAAGTGGTGGTGTAGAAACATATTATATGGAATATCAAGGTAATACTTTAGATATTGATGAATATATCAAAAGAATTTATTTTCTAGAATAAAAAAATATTAATAGAAAAATGAAATTTAAATACAAGATAGATATGATTGACTATCTTGTATTTTTTTGCATAAATTTAAAAACTATTAATATAATTTAATAACTTTATTAAGTAATTCAAATTGTAAACGATAAAATATTTTATAAGAAAGGAATGCTGTCAATATGAAAAGCATAGCAGAAAATCGGTATGGATAGAAAAAATAATTTTATGAATATTTTTAAAGGAATAGTTATTTCTATTTTAATTACTCTAGTTTTATTATTTCTTTTTTCAATAATATTAACTTATACGAGTCTTGGTGAAAATGTGATACCAGCAGTGATTATAATAGCTACTGTTATTAGCATACTAATAGGAAGTAGCATTAGTACAATCAAGATTAAGAAAAATGGAATATTGAATGGAGGAATAATAGGATTCACATATATACTAGGAATTTATCTGATTTCGAGTATAGTACAAACAGGATTTTCGTTAAATACATATTCTATGATTATGATTATACTATCAATACTAGCAGGAATGATTGGGGGAATTGTAGGGGTAAATATAAAAAAGTAATTGACAAAAATTCACGTCTATAATAGAATTGAAATGTAAAAAATATTAATTTATATAGGTTAATTAAAATGAAAAATAGGGG
This sequence comes from uncultured Clostridium sp., assembly GCA_948434985.1. Classification (GTDB taxonomy): domain Bacteria; phylum Bacillota; class Clostridia; order TANB77; family CAG-508; genus RGIG8482. The sequence goes on along the minus strand of CAOJFV010000002.1, from coordinate 4,867 downwards.
CGGTACTGTGTTTGCCCTTTTGGAAAGGAAGAAATAAAATGAAAAAAGTACGTGGATTTGAAATAGCAAAAGGTTTTGAAAATAAAGAAATCAATTTACCAATTCGTAAAACGAAATATTCAGCAGGATATGATATTGAAGCTGCTGAGGATGTTGTAATACCAAGTTTTAAAAAAGGAATGAACCCAACACTTGTAAAAACTGGTTTAAAAGCTTATATGGAAGATGATGAAGTATTACTATTATACAATAGAAGTTCCAATCCAAAGAAAAAGGGATTAATTATGGCAAATAGTGTTGGAGTAATAGATAAAGATTATTACGGAAATCCAGATAATGATGGACATTTTATGTTTGCATTTTATAACATTAAAGAAGATGATGTAGAAATAAAAAAAGGTGAAGCAATAGGTCAAGCCGTTTTTCAAAAATATTTAGTTGTAGACAATGATTCTGCTGAGGGAGAAAGAATGGGAGGATTTGGTTCTACAAGTAAATAAAAAAATTTAAATTTTAAAACCCTAGAGATATGCGGAATAGATAAAAAATACGTTTATCCGTAAGAAAAAATTACCAAAAGCTTTTGACTTTTGGTAATTTTTGTAGTATAATAAATATGGTTAAAAAAGGAAATGTGATTTAAAGTTGCATTTAATGGAAACAAAAAGTAAATCACATTTTATTGATTATAGATAGAATTTCTTAGGAAGGAGTAGCACTTATATGTTTAACATAGGAGACCACATAGTTTACCCAATGCATGGGGCTGGAATAATAGATGCAATAGAGGAAAAGGATATTTTAGGAGAAAAACAATCATATTATATACTAAAGATGCCTGGTGAAGTAAAGGTAATGGTGCCAACAAATAAAGCAGAGGAAATTGGTGTAAGAGGAATTATAGATAAAGCATCAGCAGATAAAGTATTTTCTATTTTAGAAGAAGATAAAACAGAAATGTCTATGAACTGGAATAAAAGATACCGTGACAATATGGATAAAATGAAAAGTGGAGACATATATGAAATTGCAGATGTTGTTAGAAATTTATCATTTAAACAAAAAGAAAAAGGATTATCTACAGGAGAAAAGAAGATGTTATCAAATGCAAAACAGATTTTAGTAAGTGAGTTAGTTCTTGCAGAAAATTCTTCTATTGATGAAGTTGAAGGATTAATTGATAATAAGATAAATGCTTCTTTTAAAGAATTTGAGTTAGATAATATAGAACCAGTTCAAAATGTTGTAAATAAGTTTATTCCATTTGAAGATACAGGAGTAAGTGAAAACGCATAAATAAAATGTTACTAAATTTATATTTAGTAACATTTTGTTTTTACTATAAAGGTTTACTATAAATTGAGTTTATAAAAATAATAGAAAATAAATATAACATTTCTATTATCAAAAGATTTATCATAGGAGATACTTTCGACAAAATGTGACATCTATAAGACAAAAATGTTGCGAATTTTATGTGAAGTAAGAGGGATTTAAGAATTCTGTGTCGAATAGTATAATATGTTAGAAAGGGATGAAAGATGGTACGATATAGTGATGAATTAATTGATGAAATCAGAAATAATAATGATATAGTTGATGTAATATCACAATACGTAGTGTTAAAAAGAAGCGGTAGAAATTTTATGGGCTTATGTCCATTTCATAAAGAAAAATCCCCTTCTTTTTGTGTGTCACCTGATAAGCAGATTTTTCACTGCTTTGGATGTGGAGTACGGAGGAAATGTTATTCACTTTGTAAGCAAAATAGAAAATTTGGATTTTAAGCCTACCTTAGAACTACTTGCAGAAAAAGCAGGAATTACATTACCTAGCTTAGAAAATGGACAAGATGCAGATAAATTGAGGCTAAAAGATAAAGTTTATCAGATAAATAAATTTACAGCTGGGTATTTTCACGAAAATTTATATAAACCTAATGCAAAGCCTGCTCAAGAATATGTTAAGAAAAGAAAGCTAGATAATAATACATTAAAAACTTTTAGCATAGGTTTTTCTACTAATTTTGATGAATTATATAAAGCATTAAAAGGACAGGGTTATACAGACGAAGAAATATTAGCATCAAGTTTAGTTGGTAAATCACGGAAAAGGACAATTCTTTGATAAATTTAAATCTAGACTAATGTTTCCTATAAAAGATGTACAAGATAGAGTAATTGCTTTTGGTGGAAGAGTATTAGATGATAGCAAACCTAAATACATTAATTCACCAGAAAATATAGTTTATAGTAAAGGAAGACAACTCTTTGGTTTAAATATTGCTAAAAAAAGTGGAAGTAATAAAATTATTATAGTTGAGGGATATATGGATGCAATATCATTATATCAAAGAGGAATAACAAATGTTGTGGCATCACTTGGAACAGCACTTACAGAAGCGCAAGGAAGATTGCTTAGAAAATATGCTTCACAAATTATCATAGGATACGATTCTGATGGAGCAGGACAGGCAGCTACAATGCGAGGAATGGAAATTCTACAAAACCTAGGCTGCGATATTAGAATTTTACAACTAGATGGTGATGCAAAGGATCCAGATGAGTATGTTATAAAATATGGTAGTGGACGTTTTGAAAAATGTGTAGAAAATGCAATTTCTTTAGTAGAATTTAAAGTAAAAATATTAAAAAAGAGTATGACAATTCAAACTGCTAGTGATAAAATAAAATTTTTAAATGAAATTGTAAAAATTTTGTCTAAAGTAGATAATAACATTGAAAGAGAAATATATATAGATAAAATTTCAATGGAATATGGTATATCAAAGGAAGCAATTTATGCAGAATCGAATAAAATGCTAAATGCAGGAAAACAAGGTATAAAGGTATTACAAAGGCCTATAGGAATAAAAAGGCAAGATAAAGCTAATTTAAAAGAAGATGTAAGTGATGGTTTAATAAAAAGAGAAAATATGATTATTTCGCTTTTAATTAATCCTGAAATAAATGCATATAAACAAATTAATAAAAAAATTGAGCCAGAAGATTTTAAATTAGATATGAATAAAAAAATTGCAAGTATTTTGTATGAACATTTTGAAAAAGGAAATAGTAATAATAACATATTAGATTTATTTACAGAAGATGAATTGATAGGGCATATTACAAGTTTAATGGCGGATGATTACGAAATAACTAATAACGAAAAAGCAATAGAAGATTTATTAAAAGTGTATGAAAAAGAAAAATTGCAAGATGAAAAAAATAATATTTTAAAAATGCTAGATGATGACAGTATAGATAAAGAAAGAAAGTTAGAATTAGAAAAAGATTTAAGTAATCTAATAATTAAGATTGCTAAAATGAAATAGGAGGCTAAAAAAGTGAAAAATGAAGAATTAAAAGAGAAAAGTAAAAATGTAGCAATGAACAAATCAACAAATAAGAAAGAAAGAACTGAAAAACAAGAAATTAAAAGTCAAAAGGAAAAATTATTAGATAAAGAAAACAAAGCAAGTAAGATTGCAAAAAAAGAAGCAGTAAAAAAATCAAATAAAGAAAAAAGAGTAGACAACGAAAATAAAGAAAGAACGACTAAAAAAGCGAAGGAAAATAAAAAAGTAGTAGAGAAAATAGAAGGGATTAAATCTAATATAGAGGATGAAACAGTAAACGAAGTATTAGAAAGTGAAGAAGCCGAAGAAAAAAGTTCAAGTGAAGATAAAGTTAAAAATATAATCGAAAAAGCTAAAAAACAAGGAAAGATAACATATGGAGAATTAGCAACAGAATTAGATACTTCAAGTACAGATGAAATTGAAAAAGTATTTGATGCATTTGAAGAACTAAATATGGATATTATAAGAGACGATTTTGATGATCAAGAGCCAGACTTGGAAGATTTAGAAGAAGTAGAAGATATTAAAGTAGAAGAATTAAATAATATAGCAAATTTTGATGGAATAAGCACAGATGACCCTGTTAGAATGTATTTAAGAGAAATAGGTCGTATTCCACTTCTTAGCTATGAAGAAGAATTAGAAATAGCAGAGAGAGTTTTAGAAGGCGACGAAGAAGCAAAACAAAAACTTGCTGAATCAAACTTAAGACTTGTTGTTAGTATTGCAAAAAAATATGTTGGAAGAGGAATGTTATTTTTAGACCTTATTCAAGAAGGAAATATGGGATTAATAAAGGCAGTTGATAAATTTGATTACAAAAAAGGATTTAAATTTAGTACTTATGCAACATGGTGGATTCGTCAAGCTATTACAAGAGCAATAGCAGACCAAGCAAGAACAATAAGAATACCAGTTCATATGGTAGAAACAATTAATAAGCTAATTCGTACATCAAGACACTTATTACAAAAATTAGGACGTGAACCATCACCAGAAGAATTAGCAGAAGAATTAGAAATGCCTTTAGAAAAAGTAATGGAAATACAAAAAATAGCACAAGATCCAGTTTCACTAGAAACACCAATAGGTGAAGAAGACGACAGTCATTTAGGGGATTTTATACAGGATGATGATTCTCCTGCACCACATGATTCAGCAGCATATACATTATTGAAAGAACAATTAGAAGAAGTAATGAATACGCTAACACCAAGAGAAGCAAAAGTTTTAAAACTAAGATTTGGTTTAGAAGACGGAAAAGCAAGAACTCTTGAAGAAGTAGGAAGAGAATTTGAAGTGACTCGTGAAAGAATAAGACAGATAGAAGCAAAAGCACTAAGAAAATTAAGACACCCAAGTAGAAGTAAAAAGCTAAGAGACTATATGAATTAACAAAAAAATAAGTATTTTAAATAGAAAATTTAACCATAAAATGGAAAAAAGCGAAAATATAGGTTTACAATAGATATGTCACACCTAATATAGGAAATAAAAATAGGAAAT
>CAOJFV010000001.1 GCA_948434985.1 uncultured Clostridium sp. | reverse complement strand
CTGCTTCAAAATATATTTTTTCTGGAACTTTAAACCATTGCATATTAACCCTCCTCTTTGCAACTCTTTTTACATTTATTAAGTTTACACTTGATACGTTTGAAGTTGTTGAGTTTCCTCCAAATGTACCACATCCAAGTGTAAGTGATGGTAAATTAGTGTTATATATATCACCAATTGCCCCATGAGTTGATGGAGAATTTACAATAATTCTTCCTACTTTTACTCTTTCAGAAAATTCTAACACTGTTTCTTTATCTTCTGAATGTATAACTGCTGAATGCCCAAGCCCACCAAATTCTAGTAACCTCTCAGCTTTAGATATTCCTTCTTCTTTATTTTCTACTATATAATATGCAAGTACTGGACTTAGCTTTTCTCTTGAGAATGGGAATTCTGGGCCTACTCCTTCTTCATACACAACTAATACTTTTGTGTCTTTTGGAACTTCTATTCCAGCATTATGTGCTATTTCATATGGACTATGTCCTACTATACTAGAATTTAATGTATATCCTTTTTCTGGAACAAACATACTGTTTTTTAGTTTTTCTTTTTCCTCTGGATTAATAAAGTAACATCCTGCTTGTTTCATTAACTCTTCAAATTCATCATGAATGCTTCTATCTACTATGGCTGCTTGCTCTGATGCACAAATCATTCCATTATCAAATGATTTTGATAATACTAAATCGTTTACACTTGTTTTTAATTTTGCTGTAGAATCTATATAACAAGGAACATTTCCAGGACCTACTCCTAATGCTGGTTTTCCACAAGAGTATGCTGCTCTTACCATTCCTGTTCCACCTGTTGCTAGTATTAAATCTACATCTGGGTGGTTCATTAAAGCATTAGTTGCAGTAATTGATGGTTCTTCTATCCATAATATACAATCTTCTGGTGCACCCGCACTTATTGCAGCATCTCTTACAATACGTGCTGCTTCAACACTACATTTTTGTGCTGATGGGTGGAACCCAAATATAATAACATTTCTTGTTTTTGCTGCTATTAATGATTTAAACATTGCTGTTGATGTTGGGTTTGTAACTGGTGTTACACCTGCTATTATTCCAACTGGTTCTGCTATTTCCACATAACCCTCTTCTTCATTTTCATTAATTACACCAACTGTTTTACCATATTTTATACTATGGTATACATATTCTGTCGCAAACATATTCTTTGTAATTTTGTCTTCGTATATTCCACGTCCTGTTTCTTCAACTGCCATTTTTGCAAGTTTCATATGATTTTCAAGTCCTGCCATAGACATCTTTTTTATAATGTTATTTACTGTTTCTTGGTCAAGTTCTAAATATTTTTTAGATGCAATTTTAGCTCTTTTTACAAGATTATCAATCATCTCTTTTATTCTTGCTTCCTCTTCTTCATTAAACTCTCCTGCCATAATAGACCTCCTTTTTGTTTTTATACATATATCTTATATTTAAGTATGATTTTTGTCAACAAAAATATTTCGAGATTTTTTGCGAAAATATTCTAATGTTCCCAACCACTACTAGTTCCTGTTCTTACTCCGATTGTTTGAAGATTGTGGCATTGTTATTACTTTATTTTTTACAGTTATGTCTCTTTTTCTTAACTGTATTATCTTGTTTTCTATTTGTGCTTTTGCATTTTCTAATTTTGCACATTTTTCTTTGTCTTCTTCACATGCCACCAAGCATTCGTCTATAAATTCTACCGCTTGTACATCATTATTTTGTTTTGTTAAAGCTCTTAATATAAAATTAGCATTATCAAAACTTACAAGTTTTGGATTCATTGGTATAACTTTTCCTAATAATTTTATATCTTTTGGGGCTAATTCATTTAGTTGAAGCGTTACTTTTGCATAATCTATATGTTTTTGCACTACTTTTTCATCAATATCTTTTGAAAAATTAATCATCTTTACAATATGTTCTCTTCTCTCTAATGCTTGATTTTCTCTATTAGAAGTAGCATATTGTATCTCTTCTTCAGTTATTTTTCCTTTTTCTTTTAAGCTTTTCTTTACTCTCCATAAACTACTTGGTGCTAAATGTGTTATTTCTCTTATTTGTTTTGCAGTAAACCCTAAGTTCAATAATTTAAAAACTATTTTTTCTTTTGGGCTAATATGCTGTTCTTTTTCTTGTTTAGCTTTAATCTCTTTTCTTGCTTTTCTTCTTTCTTGTATTACCTCCTCTGTTATATCTCCTCGTTCTACTAATTTATTTTTATAGTCCCCAACATTTTTTTCACACAGATGTCTGTCAGTATATTTTTCATTATAATTATCTGCAATTTCTTTGTATGATAAACCTTGATTTAATCCTTGTAATATAATTTCTTTTTTATGTTTTTCATTTCTTTCAAATCTATATTTTTCTATTTGTTCATCCGTTATTTTACCTTCTTTTTTTAGTCCTTCTACTAACTTACTAATATAATGTCTATCTCCATATGGCACTTTATCTATAAGTTCTACATTGCTATATCCTAATTTAAGAAATTTGTAAATTGTATTTTTATCTCTTTCCTCTCTTTCTTTTAACGCCTTCTTAATTCTATCTTCTGATATTCTACCTTTTGATTTTAAACTTTCCTTTACTTGTTTAAATAAAGTATAATCTATATTTAATATATTACGTATTTTACGTGTTGAAATGCCTAATAATAAGAGTTTTAGCATCTGTTCCTCTAATTCTTTATTAGGTATATATTCATTTGTATTTTCTTGTATTTCTATATTTCCTAACTTCTCTTCTTGTTCTCGTCTTTCCCTTGCTTCTTCTATTTCATCCTTAGTTAATTTTCCGTTCTTCTATTAATTCATCAACTATATCTCTTACTTTTGTCCTTTCAACTCCAATTTCTCTTGCTATATTTGAATTACCCTTACCTTCTTTTTTACTTTTTAATATAATTTGTCTATTTTCATCTCTATCTTTTTCTTCTTGTTTTCTCTTTTCTCTTGCTTCTTTTATTTCTTTTTCAGTTATTTCCCCGATTCTTTATTAATTCTCTTTTAATTTTATTTACTCCTGAAATACTATACTTAACTTCTTCATTTTCTGATATTTCTTTAGTGCTGTATCCTAACCTTAAAAGTTCTAATATTTTTTGTCTTTTTATATCGTTATTTTTTTCTTCTTGCTGTCTTTCATTTTTTAGTTGCCTTATTTTCTTAAAAGTTATTTTTCCGTTCTTCTACTAATTCTTTTGTATATGTTCTCACAGTTCTATTATCTATTCCTATGTATCTTGCTATTTCTGAATAATTTTCCTTTGCTAATAATTTATCAAGAATTTTTTTCTTATATTCTTCTTTTTCTTCCTCTGAAAATACTATTCCACCCATCTTACATCTCCTTATATAAAATTCACTATATAATAATTATACTATAAATTTCCATAACTGCAAATACTTTACATAAAATGTTTGCAGTTTTTGTAACCATTAGAAGTCTTAAAAGCAAACATATTTAATGTCCAATGTTTTCACATTAAGTTGACTATGTTGATTGAATAATTACTTTTTACCCTATTTTTTATCCTAATATAATTGATTTTTATTTATATTTAATATACAATATTTTAAACTACTTTTTTAAAAGAAAATGGTGATTATATGAAAAATAAATTAAAATTAAAAAAGAAAAAAACTAAAACTCCTACAAATACTGTAACGTCGAAAAGAATACAGTTTGCTATGATAGTTTTATTAACATTGCTTTTTGCACTTGTTTTTAGGCTTGGATTTTTACAAATAGTTAAAGGTGCTGATTACAAGGAAAAAGCTGTTAAACAACAAACTATGAGTAAGTTAATAAGCGCTAAAAGAGGCAATATTTTAGATGCAACTGGTAAGAGTTTAGCTATTAGCGCTCAAGTAGATACTGTTTCTATAAATCCTACAAAAATAAAAGGAAAAAATGAAGAGCAAACTAGAGAAATAAAAGAAAAACTTGCAAAAGCGTTTTCTGAAATTTTTGAACTAGATTATGAAGAAACTCTAGCAAAAGTGAACAGTACTTCTTCTATTCAAACTATTGCAAGAAAAGTAGAACAAGATAAAATAGATAAACTAAAAGAATGGATGAATGAAAATAAAGTATCTACTGGAATAAATATTGATGAAGATACTAAAAGATATTATCCATATAATAATTTAGCAGCTTATGTTATAGGATTTTGTAATATTGATAATCAAGGTATATATGGTATAGAAAGAAGCTATAATTCATATTTAACTGGTACTCCTCGGAAAAATTGTTACTTCTACAGATGTAAATAGTAAAGAGATTTCTAATGAAGAAGGTCAACATATTGAAGCTGAAAATGGAAATAATGTTGTACTTACAATAGATGTAAATATTCAATCTATTGCTGAAAAATATTTAAAAGAAGCAATTGAAAAAAATAATGCTCGTAATGGTAATGTTATTATAATGAAGCCTTCTAGTGGTGATATTTTAGCTTTAGCACAATACCCTGACTATGACTTAAATACTCCGTTTACTCCAACATCTCAGTATTGGATTGATAGATGGGATGCTTTATCTTCTACTGATAAAACTGAAATGTATCGTAATCTTACAGTTTCTAGTAGGTATGAACCTGGTTCTACATTTAAACTTATAAATTCTTCTATTGCATTAGAAGAAAATATTTGTGAATCAGATACAGCTAATGAATTTAGTTGTATAGGCTATGAAGAAATTAACGACACAACGATTAAATGTACTGGTACTCATGGATTGCAAACCTTAAGACAAGTACTAGAAAATTCGTGTAACCCTGGAATGATGCAACTTGCAAAAAAAATTGGTACTAGAACTATGTATAAATATTATCAGGCTTACGGGCTGTTTTCAAAAACTGGAGTTGGACTTCCAGAAGAAGTTGGTGGTTATTTTCACCAAGAAAATAATGTTGGACCAACAGAACTTGCTACTTTAGGATTTGGTCAGAGAATTAAAATAACACCTATGCAACTTATAAGTGCTGTTTCTTGTATTGCAAATGATGGAATATTAGTACAACCAAAAATCGTAAAAGAAATTATAAATACAGAAACACATGCTGTTACAAGTATGGATACTGTAGAAATACGACAAGTAATTTCTACTGAAACTGCAAATAAAATGCTTGATATGATGGAATCTGTTGTATCTAGTGGTTCAGGTAAATCTGCTAGCGTTAAAGGATATTCAGTTGGTGGAAAAACTGGAACAAGTGAACCTCCTCTTGATGATAAGAATTTTGGATATGTTACTTCTTTTGTTGGTGTTTCTCCTTCTGATAATCCAGAAATTATAATACTTGTTGCTTTGTATGGTACTTCAAAAGATTCTAGTGGTGGTAGAATTGCAGCTCCTGTTGCCTCTAATATATTAGGAGAAGTATTGCCTTACCTTGGTATTTCACCAGATAAAATAGATGTAAGCACATCATCTAGTAATTCTACAGTATCTATACCAAATGTAGAAAATAAAACTGTTGCTGAAGCTCAAAAATTATTAACTAATGCTGGATTTAGATGTGAATTTTCTATAATAGGAAATAAAAATGAAGTTTTAGTCACAGACCAAGTTCCTACAGCACGGTACTAAGCTTGCAAAGAATTCACTTGTAATGCTATATACTGCTGAAAATAGTGTTAGAACATCAACAACTGTTCCAAATCTTCAGGGTATGAGTGCTGCAAGAGCAGCAAATTCGCTTAAATCTAAAGACTTAAATATAACTGTAGAAGGAACGGGAACAGTCGAAACACAAGAACCAGCAGCTGGAAGTTCTGTTGAGCCAGGTACTGTTGTTAAAGTTGTTTTGAAATAGTGTAAAAACAGGTTTAGAATTAATTTCCAAACCTGTTTTTTATTTTATTCTTGTTCCATTTGTTGTTCTTGTTGCTCTTTTTGTATTTGATTAATTATATTGCTTGCATTTGGCATATAATTAACTGCTTTATTTTCTACTTGTCTCCAATTTCTAGCCTCTTCTTTTGCTATCTGCTCCATGTGATTTGTAACTTCAACTATATTGTTATCTCTTTTTTTCTTGCATATGATAACAAACTCTTGCTACTAATTTTTCTGGTGAAATTTTTGCTAGAACTCTTGCAATTTTTATTTTAATTCCTGGTAATATTATTAGTTTTTTCTTAAACATTTTATTTATCGCATATTTTGCAACATATTCACTACTCATTGATTTTAGATTAAATTTTACTCCTGCTACTTTGTTAAAATTTGTTGCAACAGGTCCTGGACATAGTACACTTATATGGACATTTGATTTTTTCTTTTTTAGCTCTGTATATATACTTTGGGTTAGCCTAACTATATATGATTTTGTAGAATAGTATGTTGCCATTAATGGTCCAGGCATAAACCCTGCAATTGATGCTACATTTAAAATATATCCTCTATCCTTTTTTATCATATCTTGTAAAAATAATTTTGTTAAAATATGTACTGCTGTTATATTTGTATTAATCATATTTAGCTCTTTATCTAAATTTGCTTCTGTAAATTCACCAAATTCACCAAATCCTGCATTATTAACTAATACATCTATACCTTTATTTTTTACTGTTTTGTATAGTTCTTTACAAGTTTCTGAATCACTCAAATCTACCGCTATTATTTCTACTTTTGTTTTAATCTCATTTTTTAATTCATTTAACTTTACTCCATCTCTTGCTACTGCAATAATATCATATCCCATATTACTTAAAACTCTTGCTATATCTCTTCCTATTCCAGAAGAAGCTCCTGTTACTAATGCTTTCAATTTCTTCCTCCTCGCTATTTATCATCTGTTTCTATATGTAGTAATATTTACCACTATAATTTTAATTACAACTTTCTTTAAATTTCTCTAATGCTCTTGCTAGTTGATCTGGACAAGATGTTCCTTTGGATCCACATAGAATTCCTTTTAATTTGTTTATTACATCATCTATTTTCATTCCCTCGACTAATTTACTTACTCCTTTTGTATTGCCTGCACAACCTCCTATTATAGTTACTTTTTTGATTATATCCTTTTCTATTTGTATTATCATTTCTTGTGAGCATACCCCACTTGTTTTATACCTATATTCCATAATAACCTCCTAATTTTTATTTTTCTAAATATCTCATATAAATCTTAGCACAGCATTCACAATCGAATTCTGCTCTATGAAAACCTTCTTCTGTTATTCCTATATGTTTTGCAATTGTTCCTAATTTGTGATTTGGAAGGTTTGGATATAACATTCTCCCTATTTGAACTGTATCTATTAATGTATTTTTTGAAAAAGCATTATTAGAATAACTTTGGATAAATTTATAATCGAAATTTGCATTATGTGCTACTATTGGACTTTCTCCTATAAAACTTATTAAGCTTGGCATTATTTCTTCAACAAATGGTGAGTTCTGCACCATTTCGTTTGTTATTCCTGTAATATTTGTTATATAATATGGTATTCTGGCTTTTGGTTTTATTAAACTAGTAAATGTATCTATTTTCTTTTGACCATCATATTTAATTGCACTTATTTCAATTAGCTCGTTTGCTATTGGTGATAAACCTGTTGTTTCAACATCTATTGCTACAAATATATTACTTGATTTTGTTTCTTTTTGTTTTTGTAATAATTCTTGCATTTAATTTTCTCCTATCTTATGATTTATATATTTTAAATAATTTATTTTCCTATCATAATATAGCACAAAACTTTTTTATTGTAAATGAATTAATTTTAGTATATAATGGTTATAAATTTATATAAAAGAATATGTATATTAAATGTTAAAAAGGAGAAATGAGTAAAATGAAAAATGATTGGACTATAGATAATAAGATAATTAATAATAAAAAAACATATATCATTATAGTAAGTGCTATAGCTATTATAATATTTTTAGCTGGTATTTTCTATTTTATTAACAAGAACAATACAGAAAATAATTATACTACTTTAACATCAACTGACCAAAAATTTAGTATTGAATTACCAAATAGTATAAAATACAGACAAAATTCTGCTCCTAATAATGACTTTACAATTGATTTATATTCTGAAAATGATGAAATGTTTATGTATGCTACAACAGTAACTAAGACACGTGAACTTGATTTATATGAAGTAGCAAGTAATGATAAGTTATCTTATTTCAAAGATAAAGAAAATTTACGTGATGATTCACGGTATATTAGAAACAAAAATAGATGGTAATAAAGCTTTCGAGTATAGTTTAATGTATTATGATTCAAGTTACAAAAAAGATTTTTACTGCCATGTTATATGGATTGAAACTTCAAATAATATTTATATATTAAATTTTGAAGTAAAAAATGAAAATGCTGAAAAGTATAAAAATATATTTAATGATATAAAAAATTCTTTTAAGGAATTATAGACAATATAAATTGTATATAGTAAAATTAATATCAATAGTTATTTACTAGATGTATAAGTAATAAATAAAAAGGAGATTATTATGTTTAAAAAATATTTGTTAGTATTTCTTACATCAATGATACCACTCATAGAATTAAGAGGTGCTGTACCTATTGGTTTGAGTAATCTTTTAGGAGACTCCCTACCAATAATACAGCTTTATATAATATGTATTATTGGTAATATGCTTCCAGTTCCATTTATATTTTTCTTTGCAAGAAAGGTATTAGAATGGGGAGCTGATAAAAAATTTATCGGCAAATTTTTTACATTCTGTCTAGAAAAAGGGGAAAAAGGTGGTAAAAAATTGCAAGAAACTGCTGGGCGTGGTTTATATTTTGCTTTATTCCTTTTTGTTGGAATTCCACTTCCTGGTACAGGTGCTTGGACTGGAACTCTTGCTGCAAGTTTTTTAGATATGGATTTTAAAAAGAGTGTAATTGCTATAATGTCTGGAGTTATTCTTGCTGGAATAATTATGGGACTTGCTTCAGCTGGAGTATTTGGTGCAATAGGTGCTGTTTTTGCTTAGGTTATGTTACTGTTAATATTATAAATTTTTTAGTCCCTTATAAAGAAACTTTCTTATATATATTTACTCTAACAAATAGGCTAAAATGTAACAGCTTTCAAGATTTCGTAATATTATTGTATTTATTACTTTTTTATGATATTATTCATTTATACTTATATAATATTTAAGGAGGATTTAATATGGGTTGGATTATACTTATAGTTGTTATTGTTTTACTTGTTTTATTTATTATAAGTCTATATAATAACTTAGTTAAATTAAAACAAAGAGTAAGAAATGCTTGGAGTCAAATTGATGTTCAGTTACAAAGAAGATTTGATTTAATTCCTAATTTAGTTAATACTGTTAAGGGTTATATGAACCATGAAGAAGGAACTTTAACTAAAATTGCAGAGCTTAGAACTTCTTGGGCAAATTCTACAACAGTAGCTGAGAAAGCTGACCTTGATAATCAATTATCAGGTGCACTAAAAACAATTATGGCTGTTTCTGAGAGTTATCCAGATTTAAAGGCAAATACAAATTTTATTGAATTACAAGAAGAATTAAAAAGTACAGAAGATAAACTTGCATTTGCTAGACAATTTTATAATGATACAGTTACAATGTATAACACAAAATTAGAAGTAGTACCTTCTAACATTGTTGCTTTACTATTTGGTTTTAAAGCAGAAGAATTATTTAAAACAGATTCTATCGAAGCAAGACAAAATATAAAAGTAGATTTTAATGATTAGTAAATAAGTAAAAATGTCCTCAGTATAACTGAGGACATTTTTTACAAGTTACTTTTTGGTAATAGGTTATATATGAAATAATGTACAAGTATTTTCATAAGTAATTCTTGCTACTTCTTCTACTTGAATTTCTTTTACTTTAGCTATTTTTTCAGCTATATACTTTACATTTCTTGGGTCATTTCTTGTTCCTCTATGTGGTTCAGGAGCAAGATAAGGACTGTCAGTTTCTATTAACATTTTATTTTTTGGTACCATCTCTATTATTTCATTTGCATTTTTTGAATTTTTAAATGTTATAGGTCCTGCAAAAGATATATAAAAATCCAGTTTCAGTGCTTCTTTTACAAGTTCCCTGTTTAATGGACAGCAGTGAAATACTCCTTTTTTATTTACAGGATTTTTCTTTAATATTTCTAGAGTATCTTGTACCGCTTCTCTTGTATGTATTACAATTGGTAAATCTAATTTATTTGCTAGTTTTATTTGTTCTATAAAGGCATATTGTTGTAATTCTTTATTTTCTGTATTCCAGTAATAATCTAGCCCTATTTCACCTATTGCAACTATCTTTTTATTTAAGCTAAGTTCTTCTATTACTTTTAAATCACTAGCTATATCTTCCACATTTTCTCTAATATCGTTTGGTGATATTCCACAAGTTGCATATATCCCGTGGATAACCCATTGCTATTTCCATTGCTTTTTTTGTTCCTTTTAAGCTATATCCTGCTGTAATTAATTTTTCTATACCTTCTTTAAATAAACTTTCTATTAATATATCTCTATCTATATTAAATTTCTCGTCATCTAAGTGACAATGTGAATCAAATAGTTTCATACTCTCTCACCTTCTATAACATAATCTGATATATTTATTATACACATTTCATTCTACTATAATTTATATTAATTTTTTTGTCGAAGGAATAAAAGCAGTGCAAAAAGAATTTACATTCTAATCTATTTATATTAAGCTATTTTACTAGCGAGTTAAAAACACGAGCATTTATATTCTAATATATTCAATACTAAAATACACAAACTACATTTGCTACTGCATATTCTTTGCAATGTGAAATGCTGATATCACATTGTTTTAGTTCTTCTATTTTTATATTTATAAAATTAATTTTTGGTCTTCCATTTTGGTCATTAATTAATTCTATATCTTTCCATTCAATATTATATTTGTTATCCAAATATACAGATATTGCCTTAAATACTGCCTCTTTTGCTGCAAATCTTGCAGCATAATGTTGATATTTTACATTTTTTTTGCTTTCACAATAATTTATTTCATTTTCAGTATATACTCTATGCAAGAACTTATCTTGTAAGCTTTCTATTGATTCTTTTATTCTATCTATTTCTATAATATCTGTTCCACAAGTAACTTGCATTTTTTCCTCCTTCAAAATTTGAAGAATTTTGTAATCTTCACTCTTCATTTTTCACTCTTGCTACTATTTATAAAAAGATGTTATATAATTACATTTTCTTACATTAATCTTAATAGTGCAATAAAATTAACTACATTTAGCAATAATGAAATTCCAAGTATAGCTAAAATAACTTTATTCACCTTACTTTGTTTTTCAATATTTAATTCCTTATATGCTATATCAAATTTATTCTTTATATTATTATATATCTTTTCTATTTCACAAACATGACGTACTTTTTTATAGATATTTGTTCCTACATCGTCATTTGTTATTTCTTGTATCCATAGTTCTTTTGTAAATTTAATGAAGCTTTCTCTTGCAGATATCGTTTTAGATTTTTCTTTAAATTCATTTTCTATTTTCTTTAGATATAATTTTTGATATTGCACTAATATATAAGTATATAAATGTTGGTTTTCATATACATATGGAAGTACTGTATAATTATGTATGTCTATACTTGATGTAAGTAGTGCCATTCCTTCTTTAGTAAAACCTGTATGTATAAAACGCCATTTTGAAAGTGTTTCCATATGTTTTTTATCAAAATTAGATTTATATGAACTTGGAAATATATTTGCATATTTAAAGAATTCAAATTCTATATTTTTGAATGGTTTATTTTCGTTCCAATCTAATTGGTCCATACACGTATATGCATATGTTAAAAATCTATTTGTGTTTATATCTAATTTTTTTGCATCTCCGAACATTTCCAGTAAGTTCACGTATTAAATCTTTTAACTTTTTAACATCTCCAAATGTGGTAGTTTGAAGCCTTATATTTTCGTATTCTTTTAGTTCTTTAAATTCTGAATATATATCTCTAAATTTGTAATTAAAGTTTAGTACATCAATAAATTCATTACTATCTTCTATATTTGTTTTTATTACTAAAAAACATATTCCTGTATTAAAACATATTAATTCTATTTTTTGAATTTTGAAGAAGATTCCTTCTTCTTCTCCCGCTTTTCCTTGAAACTCTGTTTCAATATTATATTCAAAAATAGTACATGCATATTTAGATAGTAATATTGTTTGCATTTCTTTATTGAATTTTTCAAATTTATTTATTTTTTCTTTATTAAATTCAAATCCTTGAAACATAAATTCTTTTATTGTTGGTAAGAAATATGAGTATATATCTAAGTCTCTTTCTTTTTCAAAAAATCTTACTTTTATATCTTTTCGATTTAATAGTTTTAGTATGTATTTATCGTATTTGTTTTCGTTTATTATATATGGATATATGAAGTATGTGTATTGATACTTTGTCTTTAGTTCCATTCTTTTTCTCCTTTTTTACTCTGCATCTGTATAATAGTATGAATTTAGGTCTTCTGCTAGATGCCATCTACCTATAAAATCTATTATTGTATTATTTTTTAGTTCATATTTTTCTGTACCTTGAACTCCATTACTATCTATATATGTCCATTTTCCATCTTGTTTTACTGCTGCATACCCATATGAATTTTGCTCTTGCGCATCTTCATAAATGTAATCTACTACTACATTTCCTATACTATCTATGTAACCATATTTTCCATCTTTTTTGTCTAAAAACATTGTATTTGTTAGTATATCCCCAGCTTTTATTTCTTCAAATTTAAAGTTGTAGTATTTATATTCATCATTTATTCTCATTCTTATATATGCTTTTAATTCATTTAATTCTGTTATTATTCCTTCTAATTTCTTTTCTAATTTGTCATTTAAAATTTCTGTGTTTATATTATCTTCTTTTTCAGCCTCGATAAATCCTGCATTTTTTCTGTAAGTAATTTTAGAATATTCAAATGGTAATAAAGTTTCATTTGATGTATTTATAATTCCATATTTATCTCCTTTTTTAGCTATATAATAATCTCCAAATGCATATTTTAAGTCATCATATTCTGCTTGTACTTTTTCTTCTTGTTGTGTATTAATAATTCCACATTTTCCATCTTTTATAAATGTTAAATTGTCTGAATTTATTTCTTTTACATCATCAAATCTATTTTCCATTAAAGTTTCTTCATCTTTATTTATAGCTTTTAATTTTCCTTGTTCTTTTACAATAAATGTACTACTTGAAGAAACTGGCTTTATTTCTTCATATTTTGGTTCTAATATTATATTTTTAGTAAAGTCTATTAATCCATATAAATTATCATTATTTACAACAATATATCCATTTTTATAGTCTTCTTCTATAGATTTTATTTCTTTATATTCAGGAGATATTATTATATTTCCTTTATTATCACATAATCCTAATTTATCATTTTTCTTTATTATTATACTATTTTTTACTCCTACTAGTGTTTCAATACTAGAATATTCTATAGGTAATATTAGTTTTCCGAGAATAGTCTATTAAACCATATAAGTCTCCACTTTTAACTTTTAATACTCCTTCTTCATACCACATAATATTGTTTTTATCTACATTTTCTAAACTCTCAACTAAGTCATATTCTGTAAATTTTTCTTCATTCTTTGAATTTATTATTTTTGTTTTATATGCATTGTTAGTATAATCTACATCATAAACACATATAAATAAATCTATTTTAGAATTTGGTATTGTAATCATTTCACTATATTGTGGCTCAATTACAATTTCTCCTTTTTGGTTGATTACTCCCCACTTTTCGTTTGTATATATCGGATAATAGCTTGTTTGAATAGTAGTTTTAGCTGTATCTCCAGTAAGTAGAGTTTTAATTCCTACAATAAACATAACAAATACAGCAATTGCCATAATAACAGCTATAACCTTTTTTATATTAAGTTTTTCATTAGTATCATATCTTTTTCCTTTTGCTCTTCTACTCATATTTTTTAATACCTCCACGGTTTATTTTTACATTTAATACTATATCATACTTTAAAACAAAAGAAAAGTACGATTGTGAAAAATAGTTTGACAAACAAAAAAAGTATGTTATTATATAAATACATTAAAACAATGCACTTTAGTTTAGGATTGTGTCATTTGTTTGTATGTGTATCGTAACTGCACATACTTTTTTTATGCCTAAATTAAAAAGCAAGGAAATTTCGTAACAACTTCCTCACTTTCGGCTATGTAATGACACATATTTTAAAATATTTATACTTTTATAAATTTTGCTACTATAATGGTCATATCATCTTTTGCTATTCCATATCCATTATCAACAGATTCTTTCGTTATTATATCCGCAATTTTTTGTACATTATCTGTTTCTATGCTTTCTAAAATATCTCTTACCCATAGCTCTTTATTTTGGTATTCTGTATTTGATTCCATTATTCCATCTGAGCACATTAATAATATATCATCTGCTTCTATATCTTTATCATATACTACTAAATTAATGTTTTCTAATATACCTGCTGGTAGTGTTAATGCTTTTACTATTTGTACTTTTTTATTGTTTTCTTTTATATATGTTGGACATGCTCCATTTTTTATAAATTCTATATTCCCTGCATAAAGATCGAGTATCGCAATATCTAAAGTTGCAAATGTATCTTCTTCAGTTGTTTGAGATAATGTTGAGTTTATTAATTCTATTGATGTATCTTTATCAAATCCACTTGATAATAATCTTTGTAACATCTTTACTGCTATTAGGCTTGCTTCTCTTGCTTTTGGTCCTGTGCCCATACCATCACTTATTGCTAACAAGTGCTTACCATCATCTAGTTTTAATGTTAAATATGAGTCTCCTGATATGCTTGAACCATCTTTTGTTTTTTTAGATATTCCAAGTTGTAATATGTATTTGTCAAGTGAAGCATATGTGTTTACACATAGATTTGTTCTATTTTTTAAACCACAATTACTTTTTTGCAATACTATCTTTTCACCCAATACTTTAGAAAGTATTTTTTCCATAATTTCAATAGAACATCCTCTTTTATCCTCTAGCCCATCACACGAATCTATATATACAGTTACAATATATCTTCCCGAACTTTCTTGTTTTATATTTAAATCTTGTATGTCTATTTTTTTCTCTCTTGCAAGTGTTAGTATTTCCTCTCTTTTAGCTACAAATTTAGTAGTTTCATCTTCTAAATTTTTTTCTAAACTATTTGCAAGTGAAGATATTACTTTTGATACACCATCTAATTGGTTTCCAAGATTACGTTTATTTTCATCTATTTTTTGCTTACATATAAAGTTTAATTTGAACTTTTTATAAGTTTCGTTTATAGTATCTATAACGTGTTTTATATCTTCTTCTAGCTTCATACTAATTTCTACATCATCAAAACCTATTATATAATTATTGTAATTTGCAAATATTTCTAATAGTTCATTCCTTGTGATTTGTCCATCATTAGTTAATAATTTAAAAATATCTTCTAGAATTTCTTCGTTTTCTTCATTTTGTAAATCTTCGTATAATATATTTTCTTCTAATCCACTTAAATTATCTTGTAATTCTTCTATAAATAGTTTTAAGTTTTTAGTCTCTTCTATCTCGTATTCTTCAACAACTGTTGCTGCTGCTTCTTTATAGGTATCTGCTATATCATGAATAGTCTCAGATACATTATTTAATTTATATATTGTTTCTTTACTATTTTCTATTCTACTTACAGGTCCTGCACCTAATAATTTTGATTTTCCAAGTATTTCTTCTATATCTATACTAATATTACTTGGTACTAACAATAACCCTAGTGACGCAATTAGAATTTCTTTAAAGTATATTAATGTTCCGTGTGGACCCTGTTGTAACATATGCAAGAATTCCATTTCCTAATATAAATCCTACTATTACGCCAACTTTTCCAAGTTTTGAAAAAATTCCTGCAAGCATTCCTGATAATGCATATGATGCTATCGCCATAGGTTCTGTTCCCATATTTGTTAATCCTAAAATTGTTCCTATTGTAATACCTGTAGTTCCGACCTACTAATACTCCATGTTTCCATCCAAGTATCAAAATTATTAATATACTTAATATTGTTCTTATTTCAAATCCAAAAATACTTAAGTTTCTAAAACTTGAAGCTGCTATTGCAAGTAAAATACTTGCTCCTATTACTTCTTCAATTGCGAAAGCTTTTTTTATTCCAAATTCATTTATTACTATTATTGAATTTGCAAATATTTTATAAAATATGTATGATGATATTGCTATCCCTATTGATAATAGTAAATCATATACCATAAATTCTGTAAAAATAAAGTTTGAAGCTTGTACTAAAAATGTTGATATGAATACACATCTACCGAAGTTTTAATTTTTCGTTTTCATATTCTTCATTTTCTTTTGGTTTAAAAATTAAGGTTATTACTACAAATACAAGTGATGTTAGTAAATATGTTAAAGCTTGTGATGAACCTTGTCCAATAAAAGTGCCTATTAGAGTTAATATGTATACAATTAATACTGGTATTTTATTTGCAAGTACTGCTGCAAATATTGAAATTCCAAATGGTGCAATTCCATTTATCCCAGATATTGTGGATACCATAAAACTAAGTATGTATAACACTATTTTTTGAATTGTAAATGAATTTTTAAAAAATATTTTCAATTTATAAGTTTTTTCATAATTATCATTATATTCTTCTTGGATATCTGCTTGTCCTCCGAAGGTTTTGAAACATTGTTACCACCTCTTACTTTTTTAAATATATATTATTCTAATCTTAAGTTTTTAAATTGTTTGTCATATTTAGTACTTTATTTAAAAAAGTTTTCTTCTTGTTTTTACATATCTTTTTATTTTATGACTTTTTCTTCTGTAGGTAACTTATTTATATGAATTATTTTATACTATTTTGGCTTTTTTTTCAATGTTTTTTGGAGATATTATAAAAATAAATTTGTAGGGGTTGCATACTATACAACCCCTACTTAAGTGTTTTTATAATATTGTTATTTTTTCTTGTCTATTACAAACTTTTTGATTAAGAATATTCCTGCTATTAAAATTAAGCTTGATGTTATTCCTATTACATAGTAGATGTAGTTTGATCCTGTTGGTGGTGTTACTATAACCTGTCCATCTTGTGGATGGTCTGGATCTATATTTCCATCATTATCAAATCCTACATATTTACTTGCTCCTGATGTATCATGTTCCCTAGGTTGTAACTCTAGTTTTTGATTTCCTGGCGTTGCTCCGTGGTCATATCTACCAACTGTATTATCTATTTCTACTATCTCTGTCATATTTGTATATGTCAAATCGTCTGTTGAACTTTCTGCTGCTAGTACTTTCGTTAATTTTAAAGTTGTACTTACTTTTTCTCCTGGATTTAGATTTGTATTTGTAAGTGGGTTTTCGCTCGTTGCTTGTAATATTATACTTTGTGTACTTAAGTCTACCATTTCATTATTTACAAAACTTGATTTTTTATCATTTTGCACTTCTTCTTTTGATATAACCTTCCATAAGTTTCCATTATCTGCTTCGTCAAAGTTTAAATTATTTGCTACATAGTTTAAAATAGTCTTTGCTCGTGTTGTTCCTGTATCTTGTTCACTATTGTTTGTTACTGTTAGGTAATATTCTATTTCAAGAGTTGCACCATTAATTAATTCTTCATCTATTATGATATTAATTAATTCATTTTTATCGTATTTATTCATATCACCTTTGTTAATCCATTGTAAATTATCTGTTCCTGTCTCTGTATCAAATAAAACTCTTCCATCTGCTAATGTTACTTTAATGTGTTTTATATCTTGATCTATTGTTAATTCTGATTTTGGTCTTTCAACTATTCCAAAGTCTACTCCTGTTATTTTGTGTTCATATTTTTTATTTCCTTCTATAACTTTTGTAGCATATTCTACTTCAACTTCAATTACAGGTGTGTACGCATAACGGAATGTTCTTCTTTCTAACTCATTTACAAGTTTTTCATTAGCTTCAGCATTTATATGCTCTGGTTGTGGGTTCATATATGAATTAAATACTTCTGCTTTATGGTTTGTAATCTCTGTTCCATATTCACTTTTAGAATATTCTTTAACTTGATTTGTTCTGTATTCATAATCTTTTGCATCTGATGTAGCATTTTGTACTGTATACCAATAAGTATTGTGTTTATCAATTGTCATCTTATCTGTTATTTGTACAATTGACTCCTCAGTATTTTTTACATTATTATTGTCTATATATTTTTGTATCAAATTATCATCTGTACTAGGCTTAATTTGAGTAGTATCTCCTTTTATAGTATATGTCGTAGACTGATAGTCTTGTCCATTGTATGATTTATCGTTTAATCCTTGTTGATAAACTGATCCTTTTGATAGTGCTGTATCGTTATCTGATCCATATGTATATCTTATTATATAATCTCCTGGAATAAATCCAGTAAATCCATACCACCCATTTTGATTTGTTTTAGTTTGTGCTCTTACTACCATTTTATCATTCTTAATTTCAACTAGTTCTACTATTACACCTGCTATACCATTCTCACCTGAATCTAGAATTCCATTTCCGCTTCTAGTATCTCCTACTTTTACTTCTGCTTTTCCTGTTGCATCTTCAAATACTATTCCTTCTACTGTTCTTGACTCTTGACGTTTGAATACAAGTGCTTGTGCACGTTCTGCATCATCTTCGTATAATAGTTCAGGATGATTTTTCTTATATTCAACAATGTTGTTAATATTATCTATGTCAGCTATATTAAAGTTTCCTGGGGTTGAATCTATATCTATTTGTCCTTCTGATGTTTTATATCCGTTTATTTCTGCTAAATTCATTGTACTTAGTTGTTCTTTATTGTTTAATATTAACTCACTAGTTAATAATTCTCCTACATTGTTTAGTTCAAATGTTACATAAATATATTGTGCTTCCGAAGATCCTAATATCTTTTCTGTTGGTCTTAAATAAATTGTTTTATAGCCATTCCTTGTTGCTTTATATTCAGTTCCTGAATATTTTGAATTTTCGTCTACTGCTACTGTTCCTATGTTTTTAAGTTCTGTTCCTTGTTCATCTCCAAAATATGCTCTAACAAAGTTAAAGTTTGTATCATAATAGTCTACAATTTCAGTAACTGCTCCTTCAGTAGAACCTTGATTTTCTATTTTTATTCTATATGTTACTAGTACTTTTAGTTTATCTTCATTTGATAAAGTACCATATGTCGCTATGTTACTATTGCTACTATTATCTAATGTACCATTTGTCATTTCTTCTGGTCTCACATATATTTCAAGGTTGTTTCTTGCAATCTCATATGTTGTATCCTTAGAATTAATAAGGTCTGTTTTTCCGTCTTTATAAGCTTGTCTCATACCATTTATATAATCAATTTCTGATATACCAACTCTAGGTATTGCTATGTTCGCATCTGGATTGTAATTATAAATTTCATTTTTTCCATTTATATTTACTTCTACTGTTTTTACATTTTTATCTAATTTCATATCAAATGCTGGTCTTGCTTTAATTCCTAGGTTTATATGTAATTGATTATATGTACCTGAATATATTGGTGGGTAAAATACATTACCTACTGTCTTCCCGAAAGCACTTATTGTAAATGTATTTGTTAATGGATAGTTTTGTACTGTCTGAGACGTAATTCTACAATCTGCTGCAAATTGTACTATTCTTTTTAGTTCTTCATTTGATATTGAAGTATATTTAGAATCTTGTCTTAAATCATTATATGTGTTTATACAAGCTCCTACATAATTATCTGTATTTGTTCCTACCATTTTAGCAGATATTTTTCTAAATATTTCTGCAATATCTTTTTGTAAGTATACCTTATTATAATCTCCTAATTCTTCTCCAAATACTTTGTTTATTATTTTATAGTTTGATGGATATGAACCTATTTCAGCAAATTTATTGTTAAAAGGTGTTCTATAATCATATCTTGAAGTTTCATCTGCTTTAGAAACATTATCTGCGTTGTTTGAATTGTATAGTACATTTGTATAAAGGATTCCGTTGTATACAAATTTTACATAGTATTTTTTCATAGAATCTAATCCATCAAATTCGTAATATCCATTATCATTTGTAATTACTGGATTTTTTAGTGTTTTATATGTAGTATTTGCTACTTGCCCTCCTTGATTACATGTTAATACGTTTACTGGAGTATTACTGCATCCTAGTTCATACAAAGGTTTATTACATGTTAATTCTAAATACATTGCATCATTTGAATCTCTTCCACATCCTAATTCAAAACGCTCAATTTGTCCTTCAAGAAGCCCACAAGTTAATTCTCCTGATGTTTCTTTTTTTGTACATGTAAGTGTTTTTTCTTCTTCTCTATTATATGTATATCCATGTGAACACCTTACACCATTTTGCCAGCCATAATCTCCACTAGTACAACCATCATCTGCTCTTCCATAAGTTCTTTTACTATAGCATGAATCTGTATGTTTATGCGCTTCTCCACCGTAACAAGCATCTGTATGTGTATGATAAACTGGTTTAGTATAACAGCCATCTCCAACAAGTATATCTTGACCGTCTTCATATTCACAACCATCTCCACCATATTCACCACATATTCTACTTCTACTCTCCCAATCTTTTAATTCAGGATGCTCATTATCTAACCAATACTGAGTTCCAGTATACCATAAGTTTCTCCCTATTTGTCCACATTCCCCTCCTGATGAATGTACTTCCCAAAACCATAATCCTCCATCTTCTTTTCTTTCAATTTCACCTGTAATCACACATGTCTTTTTCTGTTCTCCACACTCTTCTGTATGATAATGTTTTTTTACAGTTCCTGAAGGATTTCCACTATGTACGTGTGTTACAGCATTTGAATAACATGGACCTCCATTTTCCCAGTCTCCTAGGTGGTCATGTATTTTATGTGTATAACATCCTCCACCAGTATAAGGATCTCCTGTATGAGTATGTGCTTGTAGTGTATAGCAACTTGGTGTATGTACATGGTATTGTGATATTTTGGTTGTTTTTTCTACCACTTGATTTGTTGTAGCATCATATAACACTACTTCTACACCTTGTAAAGCTTCACTATTTCCATCCATAATGTTATTTCCAACATTAACTTTTCCACTATCTCTATCTAAAAATACTTGTCCACTTATTTTCATAGTTAAATCTACTGGAATTGGAGCCATTATTAGACTCGTTTGTTTATAGTTCTTTGATGCACTATTTTCAAATCCTTGTTCTGTTGAATCATATTTTAAAGCTACTAATTCTTGTGGATTTCCTCCGTTTTCTACTTTTAGCTTCCATGTTTTTAATTTTGTATGACAAACTGGACATACATTATCTGTTTCTACAGCTTCCCAAACCCAGTTATGTAATGTACCTGTATATTTTTGTAATTTAGCTGAACATGATTCTAAATATGCAAAATCTACCTTTAATTTAATATTGTCTACCAGACTTGATGCAGTAAATTTTACATAAAATTCTTTGTTAGTATCTGGAAAATTATTACCATGTATTGTATCTCTTAATTCATTACCAGCACTATCTGTTATATGTATTGTATTATTTACTACATCTCCAATAGAATTATTATCTTGATTTAATAAATATATATTACTTATATAACTCCATTTTTGTGTTCCGTATTCTCCTATTGGGTATTCTACAGTAAATGGTCCTACTATATATGTTTTTGAATTTTGGTCAACCTCCACAGTAACATTACTTATATCTGTTTTATCATAAACTTTTGAACTATAAATATCAGTATTATTAGAATGTATAGTATTATAGAAGTTTTTATATGCTAATGCTTCATCTCCCCATATTCCATGTGTTTCTTCTACCCATTCTCCTCCTGAATAACGTCCTCCTCTAGTTCCAAGATTTAGTCCAGTCATCCATAGTGACCATTGTGTTTCCATATCTTCTATCTTTCCTGATATTACAGCATTTGCCATAACATATGCAGCATCCTGATAATCTCTATCGTTTATTATTTCTTTGCTTTCATATGTCATATTATATTTAGTACCATCCCATGGCGCTGCAGGTGCTGTTCCGCACACTTCACACCAACTTCCCTGTGTATTTCCTTCTGCATATCCTGCTGGTACAGTTACTCTATATGGAGATCCATGGTGTATACAGTAAAACATAAATGTACCATCTGCTTTATAAGGATTAAAGTGTCCATCAATTACTCTAGTATAAGTCGGCGTAAAAGTCTCAGCTTGTACTTTTGTTCCTATTAATATTGCAAGTGCAAATATTAGTACTATAAATAACTTTTTAAACTTTTTTATATTTTCCATTATATTACCTCCTTCCTATATTTTTCTTAAAACTTTCTTATTTATAAAATATATTCCTATTCCTAAAATCATTATTGAAATTAATGTTATTACAACATATACATAAACCTCTCCAGTTTTTACACCAATGACAACATCTGCCAAACTGTAATCATCTTCTCCTTGTACTTTGTTTGCTGGAGTAGAATCTATATCTTGTAATCCATAATCGTTTGAAGCTTCGTAAATTTCTGCTACATTATTAATTGTTCCTGTATTTTCAGTGGTCATTTTCTTTGTTAATAGGAGTGTTACTTCTTTTGTTTCTCCTGGGTTTATTAATGTATTTGCTAAGCTTGCATTATATGCATTCCCACTTTCTCCTATATACCATTCCTCATTTAATTCTGAGCTAAATACCATATCACTTGGTATATAATCTACAATTTTTTTAACATATCCTGGAATTTCGCCTTCGTTTGTTACTTTTATTTTGTATTCTACAATTATTGTAGTTTCATTAACTTCTTTATCTTTTAAATCTACTTTTGCAAATTTTGAATCATTATAGTTATATTCTTTTGCTCCACTTACATTATTTACTATTATTTTAGATACTGTTTTATCTAATTTTAAATCAAACTTTTGATTTAAAATTAGTCCCATATCTATGTTCATAGCATCACTATTTTGTATTTCTATACTATTTGCTACTGCTGCTTTGCTTGTTTTTCCGTTTAAAGTAACATTCATTGTTACTACATCTGAGTTTCTACTGTCAATTACTCCTTCTTGTTTATACTTTGTTACTGTATAATTTTCTGTATCATAGATGAATATTACTAAGTATTTTCCTGGTTTTAGATTAGAGAAAGTATAAATTCCTTGTTCATTTGTATTTTGTTCTTTGTTTTTTCCTGTTATCTGGTCTTTTACTATTGTTCCAGTAGTAGAATCAACTAACATTACTTTTATGTCTCTGAAGGCTTGTTCATCATCATCTCTTTTTCCATCTCTGTTAGAATCTAACCATACTTTTCCAGATATTTTATAAGTTCCTATTACTGGCTCTTCTACAGATGGATCATCTGTAACCGCTTTTTCTACTATAGTATGTGATACTTCATTTGAGCCTATTTTTGTAATATCATTTGCTGTTACTTCTACTATATTTGTTATCTTTCTTTCTTTTTTATTTTCTTCTATATCTTCTACCAAAGCTAGTATGTTTATATCTACTGTTTCTCCTACATTTATTGTAGGAATGTCAATTGTTGCATCTATATCTCCAACCCATGATTCATAGGCTTTTCCATCTACAATATAGGTTGCACCTCTATATTTTAATCCTTCTGGCATATAATCTTTTACTACTACTTGGTTTACAGCTATTTCTCCTAGATTTTTTATTGTAATGTTATATTCTATAATATCTCCTGCTATTACTTTTTCGTTTGTAGATGTATTTAGAGTTACAGAAAGTACTGGTCTATATACTGTAAAATTTACTTCATTTGTTTTTAATTCTTTGTCTTTTGTTTTTACTGTCATACCATTTGTTATTTCTTTCTTAGTTTGTCCATTTTTCATTTCATCTATTTTAACATCTAATCTTACATATCTAATACCTTTTCCACCAATTTCTCCTATGTCCCATATTACTGTATTTGTTTCTTTATCATATACACCATTATTACCAGCTTCTACAAATGATACTCCTTCTGGTAATTTATTAGTTACTACTACACCTTCTTTTGTTTGCATATTTGCATTTCTAATTGTTGTTATATAGCTAATAACTTGTCCTTCTTTTTTTGGTCCATATGAACCTTGTACTTCCATTTCTACATTCAAATATCCTTCTACTATTTTATTTGTTAAAGTTTGCGATGTGAATTCTGATTCATAATTTTCTACATTTACTTTTGCATTTACCTCTATTGTTTTTTCATTTACTTTGTTTAGCGCATCAGCTTCTATATTATATTGTATTGTTTTTATCTCGTTTGGCTTTAATTCTTTAATAATTTCAATATATTCTTTTTTAGTAGAATCATATTCCTTTCTTAATGGATCTTCTGTTCCTTCATATCCTTCATAATATGTATATATTGTTCCTTCTGGAATATTAGCAGATACTGTTATATTATTAATAGTAGAGTTTCCTGTATTTTTAATAGATACAGTATATTTTATACTGCTTCCCTCTTGCACTTCTGCATTTGCCCCTACATCATTTTTAATCGCAATTTCTAAATGAGGTCCTTCTCCTGTTGAAATACCAACCTTAGTTGCTACTGCTTTGTCTTTTATTGTTTCTGTAGCTTTTACATTATCAAAGTATACTACATAATTTGTGTAAGCAGTTTTATCATATTCAATGTTTCTAGGTATTTGTATCTTATATTCTAATGATACCATATCTCCTATTTGCATTTCATAATCTATAAATTCTATTAAATACAATTTTGCATTAGCAATATTATCTAAACTTTGAGTCCATCCATTTTCTAAATTAGTAGTATCAGTTGTTGCTTTTGAATTTGCACTATAATATATTTTACAATTTGTATTATTTAATTTTATTGGTTCTACTATATTAGTATCTAAATTAGATTCTAACGCATTTCCTGTGGCTTGATCTAAATTCTCTGCTTTTGGTAAAGTTCCTATAACCTTTATATTGCTTATTTTGTTTTCGTAATTGTTTATTATATTGGCTGAAACTGTTGCTGTTTTTGAGTCTGACATAGCATCTAATTTTCCAAGTCCAGATTCTCCACTTACACTTGTTACAGTCTCATTTTTTGAATTGTATCCTGTAATTGTATTTGTTGTAACTATTCCTGTTGGAGCAACTGCTTTTAAACTTGTTTCTATATATCCTCTGTTTTGTGCTGTTCTTGCTTTTGTAGGCTCTGTATTTTCATAAGATGTAGCATTTTGATTTGTAATATATACCTTTATTACATCATCCTTAGTTGGTGATAATTTCTTTACTACAATATCTGTATTTATTACAATATTTGCTCCTTTTGATACTTCGTTCTCGCTATATGTAGTTTGTTCTCCTTGTAATGTTATTTTAATTACAATATTTCCATTACTATTAACATATTGATTATACTCTTTTATTTTTAATTCATTATCAAATAATAAGTTTACATCCTTTATATTTACTTCTTGTATATAACTTGGTAGTACTATTTCTAAGCTTGGATTCTTATATAAATCACAACTTATATCATTTGTTTTTAATACTACTCTAAATTCTACATTTTCATTTTTTACTATTGTAGATAAATCAGATTTGTTAACTGATGCTTCTATTTTTGTTGAAGGTTGAGTAAGTTCAATATTTCTTATTTTTCCATATTTTTCTATTTCTGTATCTGCATACTGAATAGTTGTTATAGCTTTTATTTGTAATTTTTGAAAATCTTCTATTTGTTCTTTTGTATAATCTGTATTACCTTTTAAACTTTTAATATGATTTATTTCTAATATTCCTTCTGTAATTGGTTTAGATGTTTCTACTCTTATTTCATTTGTTTCTCTTTCATAATTATATATATAATTTCCTGCTTCATCTGAGTCTGTATCTTTTGTAATAGTAGCTAATCTTTCTCCATCTTTTCCTATTAGTTTTATATATCCATCTTCGCCTAATATTTTTTCAAAGTTTTCTTTATTAATTGTAGTAGTTTTATAATATGCATAATTTTTATTATCCTTAGTTGTTGGATTTAATTCTTCATCTGAATTTATGTAATTATCTATGCTGTTTTCTACTATTATTTTATCTATTAAATTTGTATATCCAATGTTTAATTTAATATTTTCAAAATATTCTATTTGTTTTTGTGACTTTGAATATAAGTAACCTTTGCTTAGCTTATCATTAGATGTAATTTTGGTTTCTACTATATTACCTTTATTTTCATTTTCTTCTATATTTAGAGTATTATTAGCTGTTACTTTTGTTGTTACCCCATTATAGCTTTCAATTTCTACATCTACTTTTTGTTCTGTTTGTATTTCTTGTAATTTTTCTTTAAATATGTATGTAATTACATATTCATCTTTAACATTTTTCTTCCAAGCTACCTTATTTTCATTTGATTCGTTTAATACTTTTATACTTATTATTCCTTTTTCTTTATCATATGACCAATTGTCTTTACTAAATTTGTCTGCTCCTTGATTGTTGGTTGCATATGTGTTATTTGCAGTTACAATTACTTCTTCTGGTTTTACTCCATTTATCTCTGGAACTTTTATAGATAATTCAGTTTGTTTTATTGGTAAACTGTTATCTTCTAATCCTGTTTTAACTAAAGTTTGTAATATTGTTCCAGTTTTTTCACTCATTTCAAATGGTATATATGTTTTTGTTTCTTGCTCAACTATAGCCTTTGTTTGCTTTTCCCATATATTCATTATTTCTATTGTTTTCTCTATTTTTACTTGTTTTCCATTGTTATCTATATATGAACCTGTTAATGTTATATTATTTATTTTACTAAAATTAGATAAATCAAATAATTCAGAATATATACTAGCAATTGGTACTTGTAGAATTACATTTGTTCCACTATTTATTTGTTTTAGTGAAAGTTTATTATTTTCAGCATCTATGTTTTCTACCATATCAAGAGTTTCATAGTTATTTTCTATTTTAAAATTTGCTTTTGTTCCATCTTCTCCTGACATTCTAATTTCTGAATTTTTCAAATACCCTTTGTCTACTTGTATTTCTAAAAATAATTCCATACTTTCATCTATGTCTTTTTTCTGTGAATGTACTTTATATCCTCTTTCATCCTTAAAATAAGCATCAAACTTAACATTTTCATTGTTTGATACTATTTTTTGATTTTCTAATGGATCTTGTGCCACAGCATATGAATTAGTTGCATATACACCTAGTAATACAAAGTTTGTAAATGTTAAAACTACTGCTAATATTGTTGCTAGTACCTTGCTTAATAATTTTTGATTCATCGTTTTAATTCCTCCTATTTTTTTATTTTACATTGCCATCTTTCATTATACGCTTTTTTAAGCTTTTTTTCAAGTATTTTTGATAAAAAAGAAAGGTTTTATGTAAAATTTTTTTATCTTGTCGCATAGTGTCTAAATCTATAATATTTTGTCGTGACATTGCGTGTTTTTTGTTTTTTTATATATTTATATATTATAATACTATTTTTTTTGTTATTTTCAATAATTATATGTTATATATTTTCTTATATATTACTTGTATTTATTTACGGATGTAACTGTCTTGCAGCCATTTCTTTGTTCTATTAATTTTTTATTAAGTTTGTATTACAAAAAAGCTCCTATCTTCCATATTTACCTAGGATACTAGCATTTAAATACTATATAAAAGTTAGTAACATTTTTACTTTTATCGCATATACTATATATATGAATAACCTCTATCACATAAGGAGGGTAGTTTAAATGGATTCTGATTTTATGAATAATTTAACAAATGCTATGAAAAACGGTAATATACCAGACGATATCAAAAACATTTTGAACAATATGAAAAATAACACTTCTAATAACAGTAACTCTTGTAATAATTATGATAATAACAATGTTTCTAATGATTTTGATAATAATACGTATAACACATCAAATTCTATTAATCCAGATATGCTAAAAAATATTATGAATATGTTTAATAATTCTAATAATAATTCTAGTAATTTTTCTAACTCAAATAATTTTAATGATTCTAATAATACAGATAACACTAATGCTTCTATGCCTAATTTCGATATAAATATGTTATTAAAAATGAAATCTATAATGGATAAAATGAATTCTAATAAAGATGATCCTCGTTCAAATTTGCTTCTTTCCTTAAAACCATATTTAAAGGAGAGTAGACAGAATAGGATAGAACAATATGTACAATTATTTAATATAACTAAAGTGATTGACGCTTTTAATCAAACTAGTGGTGGTGAGAATTCAAAATGATGTTTCACTTTCCTTGTTTTGATATGCCATATAATAATAGATATTCAAGATATGGATATAAATATCCATATTATTCATATGAAAATATTAGCCCTACTATAAATGCAAATTCTACATATTTGTCACCTAATATAAACTCGAGCGTTATACATAATAGAAAAAATGGTAATTATAAAGCAATTAATAAAAACATGAATAATTGTAATAAAAATAATACTACCAATAATAAAAATTCATCTTCCACTAACCATAATATAAAAAATGAGAATGTTTCTACTTCTAGCACCGATTCTCCTTTGTTTCAATTGTTTGGAATTAATTTGTATTTTGATGATATTTTGCTTATTTTTTTAATTTGGTTTTTATATGATGAAGGTGTTAAAGATGACGAATTGTTTATTGCTCTAATTTTGCTACTGCTTAGCTAGTAAATGTTCAATATATTTTGTTTGTAATTCTCTACCAAAAAGTTATATATAACTCTAACTTTATATATAACTATGCTAGTAAATGGCATAAAAAATAAAATTTGACATATTATAAAATAGATGTTATAATGACATCAAGACGTCGATAAGCAATTCAAGTAAACAATGTAAAAAAGACTAGGAGCCACCAAAGCTTTCCTAGTCTTTTTCCTTTGTTTAATCCCATAAATGCTTTACAATTAAGTAAATCAAATAAAGTTTCAACAATTTTAGCAATTCTTTCAAGTAAACAATAACCTCCCTTCTACCTTTTAGAGAAAGGTATTATTAATATAATAGATATTTACAATTTTGTCAATATGTTTGGTTTAATATTATTCTAATATTATCTCATTTTCTTGTACATATGCATATGTTTTTACTGGTCCTTCGTCTTCTTTTTCTAACTCCTTTACTATATTTGCTATTCTTATTTGTGGTGATTCTATTTTTGCTGCTGCTATCATTGCTTTTTTATTTCCTTTCGCTCCTCCATGTGCTACTCCTCTTAAATTTCCAAGTATAACAATATTTTCTCCTGCTATTACTTCTGCACCAGCATTTACATCTCCTAATACTACTAAGCTTCCTTCATATTCTAGTTTCATTCCAGAACGTAACGAACCTCTATGAAATTTAGTATCTGAAGATTCTATTTCTTCTGAAAATGCTTTTCTTATACCATATAATCCTAGTACATTTGGATTATCAAATTCAATTTGTACTTCAATATCTTTTCTAATTATTTCTTTTATCCTATCCATTTGTGTATTCTTTAGCACTTTTCCAGTAACAAATATTGGTGTTTTTTCATTTTGATATAATTTTTTTAGTTCTGGTATTTTTTCTTCTAAACATTCTTCTATTTCTTTGTCTTCTGCTTGCTCGTTAATTTTTAGAGTTATTTCTTCTTTTCCTAATACAATATTTACACAATTATTCATTTTATTTCCTTCTTTCTTTATTTTTATATAATACTTACTTATTTAGCTCTCAAGAATTAATATCTTAGTTTTGTATTTCTGTAGTTGGCATTGCAGTTGTGTTTTCTTGGACATTGTTTGAATTCATTCCAAAGTATTCTGCCATTACATCTCTTGCCGCTTCTGCTGTATAACCTCCAGAACCTCCACGTTCTACTAAAATTACTACTGCTATTTCTGGATTATCAAATGGTGCAAACCCTACAAACCATGCATGTGCATATGCTATTTCGCCACCCACTTCTACTTGTGCTGAACCTGTCTTTCCTCCTACTGTTATATTAAAGTCCTTAAAATATTTATATGCTGTTCCTCCAGATTCACTTGTAACATCTTTCATTCCTTCTAGTACTACTTTTAAATTGTCTGGATCTATTGTTATTCCATCATCATCTTCTTCTGTAATTCCTAGTCTTGTATTAAAGTATTTTTCGTATTCTTCTTTTGGTATTTCTGTTCCATCTACATTTCGTATTGACTTAATTAATGTTGGCTTTATATCTTTTCCTCCATTTGCAAGCATACTTGTATATTTTGCCATTTGTATTGGTGTGTATTGATTATTCAATTGCCCTATTGCTGATTGTATTGTGTCTCCAGGATTCCAAGTTTTTCCTTCAGTTCTTTCATTTAATTTCCCAGTTGCTTCTCCAAGCAGTTCTATTCCTGTCTTTTTTCCTAACCCAAAATGACGAGTGTATTTTGCTAAGCTATCTATTCCTACTCTTCTTCCTGTTTCATAAAAGAAGTAGTTACATGAATGTTGTATTGCAGAGGTCACATTTAAATATCCATGTCCGTCCTCTCTTCCAACATGTTGGTTGATAATCGCTATAATATGTATAACGCCATGTATCATTTATTTTTGTAGTTTTACCTATCGCCCCTGTTTCAAGCCCAGCTACTGCTGTTACCATCTTGTATATTGATCCTGGTGGATATATCTCACTTATAGCTCTATTTTTCATATTACTATTTTTATATATGTCCCAAGTTTCTTGATCTATTCCAAATGTAAATTTTGATGGATCGTAATCTGGATTACTAGCAAGTGCAAGTATTTCTCCTGTTTTTACATTCATTACTACCATTGCTCCACCTGTTGCTTCATATGCTGTTCCGAAATTTCCATTTCGTATATTTTCTATATTATTTGATAGTGCTTTTTCTGTTACTTCTTGTAGTGATGCATCTATCGTTAATATTACATCTGCTCCGACCGAGTTGCAGGTTCACCGCACATATTCATCTGTTATTGTTCCATCTACTGCCATATCAATTTGTTTTACACCGGTCAGTTCCTTTTAAATATTTTTCTGCAATTCTCTCTATTCCTGATTTTCCGTAATAATCTGTTAAAGTATATCCATTTTCTTTCTCGCTTTTATATTCATCTTCTGATATTTTCGAAGTATACCCCAAAATATGTGATGCTAAATTTCCCCTTGTATATGCTCTAACTGGTATTTCTGTTATATTTATTCCTGGAAATAGTTCATTTTGTTCACTTATTATATGTATACATTCTATTGAAATATTTTGTGCTATCGTTACAGATTTTGTTGAACTATAACCTTCTCCGAGCTATTTGATATCGTATTGCTATTATTTTTCTTGTTTCTTCTATGTTATCATTTTCAATTTGATATTTTTCTTTAAATTTATAGAATGTCTCTTCTGCTGTTAAATTTTCATCTAATTTGTTTGCTTTTTTCCAGCTTTTTTCTCTTTCTTCATTTTCATATGTGAATGCAAATGGATTTACTTTTACTGGAAAGTTATCTATATATTTACTATCATTTTGCTCTAATACATTTGCTACTCTTAGTATTGTTTCATTTAATGTATTTGTGTCTATTTTACTTTTATATATTTCTAGATTGTTGCTTGTTTCAGTTCCTACAAGTATTGTTCCACTACTGTCCCTAATATTTCCTCTTGCTGCTTTTAATATACTTTCTCTTGTTAACCTGGTGTTTGAGGTTTCTAGATATTCATTTCCATGTACTATTTGAAGATTAAAAAGCTGAACAAGCAATATAATACCTATACAGTATGTTAATACTATAATTATATTATATCTAATTTTAAAGTTTATAGGTTTATTCAGTTTATTAGATTTTTTCAAAGCTTGTCCCTCCTTTTAAAATTCAAAGAATTTTATACTCTTCATTAATAATACCTAGTTAGAATTTGTTTTCCTCTAAATGCTTCTTCTATATAGTACCCTAATTTCTGTAATATTGGATATAAAATTATTGTTAGTATTGCATTATATATTACTTCTATTAATAATATTCTTATAAATAATAATATTTCTATATTTGTTGATATTATTATATAGTTTAATATATATACTCCTATTTCATATATAGATGTTGAGAGTATTGTCATTAGAATTATCGTTATTTTACTATCTTTTGAGAAGTTTTTATCTAATATTCCTGCTATTATTCCAATGGTGCCAAGTACTATTGCTGATATTCCTATTTTTTTACTCGCAAAAAAGTCTAGTAATATTCCAAAAAATATTCCCATTGGTACTCCTACTCTTTTTCCTGCAAATAGTCCTAAGAATAGTACTAATATTACAAATAAATTTGGTGATACTCCCGCTATTGTAAACCAGTTAAAGAAGTTTACTTGTAAGAAATATAGTATTAGAAATATAAATATCGTTGCAATTATGATTACTGTGTTTTTCATGCTTTCGGCTCCTTTTAGGTTATTTAATTTTAAATTAACATCATCTGCATCATCTGCATTATTTGCAATGTTATATATTTATTTTAGAAATGGAGGATTTAACCACGTGGGGACCGTCGAATGCTGTTAAGATTTTGCCTGTTACAGCATCGGTGGGAAGGTTATAATCTGAAATGTATAAAATAAATATATAACATTGC
This sequence comes from uncultured Clostridium sp., assembly GCA_948434985.1. Lineage (GTDB taxonomy): Bacteria > Bacillota > Clostridia > TANB77 > CAG-508 > RGIG8482. Next base: position 78,350 of record CAOJFV010000001.1, on the reverse strand, counting down.
AAATCTAAAGATTTATTTCGTAATTACAAGTACTGTTTCTACTTTATCAAAATCTACTGCTGGTTCTATATAAGCTACTCTATCTACTATATTTTTTGTATTCTCTATCTTTTTAATTGTTCCTATTTTTATTCCTTTTGGATATATCCCTCCCATTCCGTGAGGTTTCTATTACATCTCCTTGTATTAAGTTAGCAGATGGTTTAATATAGCTTGCCTTTAATGTTCCTTCTTCTAATGTACCTTTTAGTATTATATTATCTCTTGAACTTGTCATAGTGGCACTTACTGTACTTCCAGTATCTATTATTGTTTGAACTTTTGATGTATGGTTTGTAGTTTGAATTATATGCCCAACTAGTCCTTTTTCTGATATAACTGTCATATCTTTTTCTATTCCATCTTTTGAACCTAAGTTTATTATAAACACTTTACTATAATTACTTATATCTTTGCTTATTATATAGGCTGGTTTGGTTTCGTAATTTGCATATGCCTCTGATAAATTTAGATATTCTTTAAGAGTTGCATTTTCTGCTTTTATTATTTCTAGTTCTCTTAATGTTGTTTCCAATTCAGTGTTTTTCTTTTTTAATTGTTCGTTTTCTTCTTGTAATTTGCTAATGTCTGTAAAAAATGTATTGTTTCCTGTTATTTTATTTTTTAAATAAGTAAGTCCATTCTGTATTGGCATTACTATTGTTGAAACTGCATTCTCTATATATGATAAGTTTTCTACATTCATATTTGATATGAATACTAGAATTATTAGTACTATTATTGTTATTATTATTCCTACAATGCTTGTTTTTTTCTTATACACCTTTTACCTCCTATTATATGCGTCTTATCTTCTTCTCCTAGAATTAATTAAAACTGATTTTAATCTATCTAAATCTTCTAAAGTTTTTCCTGTACCTTTTACTACACAATCTAGAGGAGCTTCTGCTATATATACTGGCATTCCTGTTTTTTTACTTAGAAGTTTATCTAAATTTTGTATTAATGCTCCTCCTCCTGCTAACACTATCCCTTTTTCCATTATATCTGATGCAAGTTCTGGTGGCGTTTTTTCTAGAGTTGTTTTTACTATTTCTACTATCTCATTCATTGATTCTTCCATTGCAATTTGTACTTGATTTGATGTTATAATTAAATTTTTTGGTAGTCCTGTTGTAAGGTCTCTTCCTCTTATTTCTTTACTCATTTCAGTCATAGGTGGTAATGCACAACCTATCTCTTTCTTTATTTCTTCTGCCTCAATTTCTCCTATACTTAAATTCATTTCTTTTTTAACATAGCTTATTATATCTTCATCTAATTCATCTCCCGCTACTCGTAATGAATTACTAACAACTATTCCCCCGCAATGATACAACTGCTACTTCTGTTGTTCCTCCACCTATATCTACAACAATATTTCCACTTGGTTCTGCTACATCTAAATTTGCCCCAATTGCTGCTGCCATTGGTTCTTCTATTAAATATACTTCTTTTGCTCCTGCTTGCATAACAGCTTCTTCTACTGCTCTTTCTTCTACTTCTGTAATTCCTGAAGGAACTCCAACCACTACTCTTGGCCTTCCTATATTATATTTTTTACACACTTTTGAAATTGTATTTTTTAACATTAATCCAGTTGCTGTAAAATCTGCTATTACTCCATCTTTTAATGGTCTTACCGCTTTTATTCTATCTGGAGTTCTTCCAATCATTTCTTTTGCTTCTTCTCCAGTTGCTACAATCTCTTCACTTCTTCTATCTATTGCCACTACTGATGGTTCTTTTAATATAATTCCTTTTCCTTTTAGAGTAACCAACATATTTGCAGTTCCAAGATCTATCCCAATATCCCTATTACCAAAACCAAAAAGTTTCATTTAATTTACCAATCCTTTCACTTTATATAAATATTTATCGTTTAATGTTATCATTTCTTAATTCTTAGAATTTATTCCTTTAAATCCAATTTGTGGTTTTTCATATATTCTTTTATTTTCCATTTTGTATTTATATATACTTGTATATTGATTATCTCCTATTATTATATGGTCTACTAATTGTATTCCTAGAATATCAGCAGCTTCATATATTCTATCTGTCATTCTGTTATCTTCTTCACTTGGAGTTGAATCTCCACTTGGGTGATTATGTACAAGAATTATTTTTTGGGCTCCTATTTGTATTGGCTCTCTTAATATTATTTTAGGCTCTATATTTGCAAAATTCCCTCCACCTAATGCTATATCTACTATTCTAAGTAGTATGTTTTTTGAATTCAACATTAAAAGTTTTGCAATTTCTCTTTTTTCATTTTTTAGTTCTTCCATTAATAATTTTGCCACATCACTTGTATTTTTAAGCACCATTTTCATTGAATTAACTGGCTTAGACATTCTTTTTGCTAGTTCACAAGTAGCTACGATTTGTATTGCTTTTACTTTTCCAATTCCTTTTATTTTTGTTAGATCTTCTATTGAAATTTCATATAAAAAATTTAATTTTTTTTCTTTGTTAATTCCTTTTAAATTTAATATTTTTTGTGCAAGCGCAACTGATGAATCTTCTTTTGTTCCACATTTTATTATTATTGATAATAACTCTGAATTTGAGAGCTGACCCGCTCCATACATTTCTAGTTTTTCATAAGGTCTTTCACTTTCTGGGAGTTCTTTCATTTTTACTGACATATTTTATTCCTTTCTTTTCCCCCATATTTTTTCTTCCCTTATATTTATTATTCTCCTACACCTTTCTGTATATGAATATTGCTATTGCCATACCTATTATACTTGCTATGTTTATTTTTAATTGCAACCCAAATGTAAGTTTTATTATATTTAAATCTAATACTATAGGACTTGATAGTCCAAAGTCTTGTCCATATGATAACCACCACATAAAATCTACCCTTGAGGCTAATTCTCCAAGCAATCCTCCTATTACTAGCCCTGATAATATAAATACAATTAAAATCCATATATTTTTATCTCTTGTAGCCATTTTTCTACCCTCCAATTTCTAACTTCCAATCTTTAAACATTATATATGCATATATCTTTTTTTTCAAGGATATACTGGTAATTTTTTTATTTTTTTATATACTTTTTCTTTTATTTTTTTTTAGTTTATGTTATTATTTTAGTACATTTTTTAAAATTTGATAATATACTATTACTGGAAATTTTTCGCCTTGATTTTTATTTACCAAAAATTGTTCATTTAAAAATATTCATTTTAGTAGTATAATTAAATTATAATAACAATTAACTTTAAAAATTGTAAGAATTTTGGAGGTAGTTATATATATGAAAATTGAAAAGCTTAATGATAATAAAATTAGAATAACTTTGAATTTGACTGATTTAGAAGAAAATAATATTGATTTTCACACTTTTATGTCTAATTCTATTGAATCTCAAAAGATTTTTTTAGATATGCTTGATAAAGCTGAAAAGGAAGTAGGATTTGTTACAGATGATTATAGGGTTATGATTGAAGCACTTGCTATGTCTGATGGTAACTTCGTTCTTACTGTTACAAGGTTTAATCCAGAAAAAGCTAATACCACATATAAAAAGAAAAAGGTTAATATTAAGCGAAAGATTTGTGAAATTGATACAAAAAAGGCTATATATTGTTTTAATACTTTTGATGAATATTGTAGTTTCTGTAATTTTTTAAGTAACAATATTTTAAAATATATGAATGATTTTGCTGACACTATATCTTTGTTTGAATATAACTCAAAATATTATCTAGTAATTTCTAATATACATATTAATACAAATTTACTAAAGGCATTTTGTTCTTCTATTACAGAGTTTGCTCGTTTTATTGAAGATGCTAATTTATTTGAAAATAAGCTATTAGAATATGGAAATTTAGTTATGAAAGATACTGCTATTTATACTTGTATTAAGCATTTTTGTTAAGTTTATATATTAAATATGATTATTCTATTTATTAGTCAAAAAATGGATTGCATATATGCAATCCATTTCTATAATTCTCTAATATAAATAATTTTGTGGGTTTTGTGCAACTCCATTTATCCTTATTTCAAGATGTAAATGATTTCCAAATGAACGTCCTGTATTGCCAACTGCTGCTATTACCTCTCCTTGTGATACTTTTTGTCCTACTTTTACATATAATGCACTACAATGACCATAGGCGGTTTCTATTCCATTTCCATGTGATATTACAACACAATTTCCATATCCACCGTTATATCCTGTACTTGCTGAAATTACTGTACCTGAAGCTGCTGCTTTTATAGGTGTTCCCTTTGATGCTCCTATATCTATTCCTTTATGAGTTGAACCCCATCTTGAACCAAATCTTGATGTTACTGTTCCTGATACTGGTTTAATTAAATTTATTCCCAATGCTATTTTTTTGCTTGAAGTGTTCGTACTTGAAGCATATTTCACACTTCCAGATGAAGTATTAATTGATTTTGTTGTTACTACTTCTTCTTTTTCATATAATTTTGAAATTACTTCTTCTTTTGTTACAACATCTTTTACTTCTGATACATATTTTTCTTTAATTGCAAGTTGTTCTCTATTTTTACTATTCTTATTTTTTAATTCATTAATTGCTTGCTCAGCTTCTTCAAAACTTGCGACATATAATTTCTCTTCTTCATCTTGTAATATAGCATAATATATGTAATATGTTTTTCCAGATTGTTTTACTATATCAAATATTTCGTCATCATTTGGTTCTATATCCTTTTTTAATAAACACAACTTATATTCTGGTAAATCTTCAACATCTACAAAAGCTACGTTTTGTCCATCTCCGTTTTCTATGTATTCGTTTATCTTTTGTTGCAAATTACTTTTATCCTTTGTATAACCTATTGCTTGTCCATTTAAATATACACTATAGGTTGGTTTATATATAAAGGCTGTTGCTCCAACTATTAAACATAATGCAAAAACTACTACGGATATAAGCTTTATCCAGTTTCTTATATGTATTAATATTTTTCTCATAACGTTTATTTTTATACACTCCTTATTTCTTTTATGCTGTTATTCTATATTAAGTATTTTTTTTATACAATTTTCACTTAAGTTTGTATTTTTCGATTATTCTCTATTTTTTTACCATATCTCTTGTTTTCTTTAATTTTCTTCCTATATCGATATTTTGTAATAAATTTGTAATATTTTGTTTAAATTTAGGGATTTATAGTGAAAAAAATTTTTTAATAAAATTTATTTTTTCTTTACTTTTATTCTTTAGTCTCAATTCACAGTAAATATAGCACCTTTATATTAATAAACACTATAGGAATTACTACATTATTCTGAAGATTATAACCTTTTTTTATTTTTATAGGGCAGGTACAAGACCTGCCCTATATCGTTTGTATTGTTTTAAGATTGTAGTTCGTTTTTTACAGTAGTTATTTCTGTTACAGTTGCTTTAGCTGCTGGTTGATAGTATCCTTTTGTTTGAGCTATTTTAAACATTTCATATTGAAAACTTTCATCATTGTTTCTAATTTGTTGTAATGTTTGCCTTAACCCCATATTTTCTGCTTCTGTAATAGCTGTTTGATATGCTGTTAAATCTGCTTTTACACTTGATAAAATATCATTTACCATTGTTTTTTCATCCATTTTATACCTCCTAAATTAATTATTTAAAAATGACATTAGTTTTTGTTTTGTATTTAAGCTATCTTGTGCTGCTTTTGTAAATACTTGTTTAATTTGTGGATCTACTGCTTGTGAAGAAAATGTGTTTAGTTTTTGATATGCTGTTTCATGTGCTCCTATTAAATGTCTTAAATGTTGTAATTCTAATTGATTTAAATCTGCCACAATAATCATTCCTTTCATAATTTATCTCTAAAATATTATTTTCAAGATTTCATTATTTTATGCAAAAAGACGCAGAATATAAATAAATTTTCTGCGTCTTTTCACTTTTTACAATTCGTGTCTCTTAAAGGATCTTTATTTTGCTATCGTATATCCGTACAATAGCTTCGGCATTTTCTTTGTCGATGCGGGAATCGCAGTGTATTGCTATAACGGTTTGCCCGTTTACAGTATATACTCCTACTGTTACTCCCATATCACTTAAAGCTGTCCGTAATGATTCTTTTTTTGCCATCTTGTGTCCTCCACTTACATTTAGAATTATTTAACCTAAATATTTTACCATATATTGTAGTATTTATCAATATAAATTAATCAATTATTTCTAATCCTGCGAATTTTGCCATTAATCGTTTATGCCCGACTTTATCAAATGTTATATCTACTTTTAAGTCTTCGCCTTCTTGTTCTACATAATTTATTGTTCCTTCTCCAAATTTTTTGTGATATACTCTTTTTCCTGCTTTATATATAGATATGTCTATGTTTGTCTCTTGATTTTTATTTAGATTATTTAAAAAGTTCTCTGCTGATCTAAAGTTGAAGGTTTCATTTTTTGTTTTTATAGGTATCTCATTTTTTTCTATTTTACTAGTTGTAACTTTTCCTCCATATGTCCAATTAAATTTTGAATCTTCGAAAGTTCCTATTACACTATTTTCTATTTCTTCTAATCCTTCTACACATTCTTCCGGAATTTCTTCTACAAATCTTGATATAGAATTACAATTTGTTGATCCAAATATTGTTCTTCTTTTTGCACAAGTTAAAAATAAATCATTTTTTGCTCTTGTTATTCCTACATAACAAAGACGTCTTTCTTCTTCTAATTCTTTTGGTTCCCCTATTGATTTATAACCTGGGAAAATTCCTTCTTCCATTCCTACTAAAAATACTACTGGAAATTCTAGTCCTTTTGCACTATGTAGAGTCATAAGTGTTATCGAATCTTGCTCTTCTTCTAAATTGTCTATGTCGCTTGATAATGTTATGCTTTCCAAAAAATCGCCAAGTGTTGCATCAGCTTCTTGCTCTTCAAATTCTATTGCTACTGTTAAAAATTCTTCTAAGTTTTCTATTCTATTTTCTGCTTCAACAGTATTTTCAATTTCTAATGCTTTAGTGTAACCTGTTTTATTTAGTGTTTCTTTTATTAATTCTGATATTTCAATTTTTCCTTCTAATCCTCTTAGTTCTTCTATGACTTGGATGAATCCTCTAGAATTTACAAATACTCTATTCAAACCATATTGTTCTGCATTTTTTATTATTTCATACATTGATGTACCGAGTTTCTTCTGCAAGTTTTTGTACATTATCTAAACTTGTTTTTCCTATTCCTCTTTTAGGTTCATTTATAATTCTGATTAGACTTAAGTTATCATTTGTATTATGTATTAATCTTAGATATGCAATTATATCTTTTATTTCTTTTCTTTCATAGAATTTTAAACCACCTATTATTTTATATGGTATGTCTTCTCTTACAAGTATTTCTTCTATTGCACGTGACTGTGTATTCATTCTGTATAATACTGCAAAATCTTTAAATTTATAGTATTCTTCTCTTCTTAAATGATTTATTTGTTCTACAATGTAGCGTGCTTCATCATATTCATCTTCTGCTCTATGTACTGTAGGCAAGTTTCCTTTTTCGTTTTTTGTCCATAATTTTTTTTCATATTTTGTTTCATTGTTTTTTATTACTGAATTCGCAACATTTAATATATTTCCTGTACATCTATAATTTTGTTCTAATTTTATTATTTTTGTTCCTGGAAAATCTTTTTCGAAATTTAATATGTTTTGTATATCTGCTCCTCTAAATGAATAAATTCCTTGGTCATTATCTCCTACTACTGTTATATTTCCATATCTTCCTGCAAGTAGTGATATTAGCATAAATTGAGCTTTGTTTGTATCTTGGTACTCATCTACTAATATATATTTAAATTTTTCTGAATAGTATTCTAATATGTCTGGATTTTCAGTTAATATTTTTATTGCAAAGTTAATTATATCATCAAAATCTACTGCATTATTTTCTTTTAATCTTTTTTGATATAGTTCATATATATTTGCTATTTTTTCTTTTCTAAAATCTCCATTTGCACGTGCCATATAACTGCTCGGTTCTAACATTTCGTTTTTTGCATTGCTTATTTCGCATTGTACAATTCTATCTGTAAACATTTTATCGTCTATGTTTAAATCTTTTAAACAGTTTTTTATCATTGCCCTCCCGTCACTTGTATCAAATATTACAAATGAAGATTCATATCCTATTCTATCTATATATCTTCTTAAAATTCTTACACATATTGAGTGGAATGTTCCTATCCACATATCGCGTGCTGCTTCACCTACTAAGTTTTCTACTCTTTCTTTCATTTCATTTGCTGCTTTATTTGTAAATGTTATGGCTAGTATATTCCATGGTTTTATATCTTTTTCTTGTATTAAATATGCTATTTTATGTGTTAATACTTTTGTTTTTCCACTTCCTGCTCCTGCTATTACTAGGCTTGGTCCTTCACAATTTATAACTGCTTCATATTGCTTATCATTTAATCCTTCTAATAAATCTTGCATTTTTTTGCTCCTTATCTTACGAATTTATGTTTGTATTCTATTATAAAAAAGTAAAAAAGTCAACAATATTTTGTATTGTTTTTTGTAATACAATGTTGGTTATTTCTGGTTTCACTTGACATAATATGTAAAATATGGTATTATTTTATGTGTACTAAATCTAATGGGAGGAGGTAAAGCTACTATGACAGGTCGGGACATTCATGAAAAGATAACCGATACTGCATCTTTTGTGCCAAAAGCTTTGGATTTTGCGCACAAAGGTCGCTTGGAACTCGATGACTCTGATTCTGCCTTGAATTTCTTGACTTTGTATTTGGTATTATTATCAACTGAAGAGTCCACTAAGTATGAACCTGATAAATTGTTAGAGAATTATTTGTTTATCAAGTCACGCTTAGAAGAAAATGGTAAAATCAGCAGTAACGATTTTCTATCTCAACCACTGGAGAATATGCAATACATTCTCCAAAACAACATTTGCATAATGCAAAAGTAAGGCTATAGGCTTGCAAACAAGTTTGCAAGCCTACACTTTATAATCTTAAATTAGTTTATTAGATTTTAACTATATTAACCAATTTCCCTACTATCATCCTCATTTTCTCTGGCAACTCTATACTTATCTGTATTTTGCATTCTATTTGCCTCTTCTACATTTTTTGATACTCTTTCGTATTCTTCAAGTTCTAATTCACATATTTTTTCGTTTTTTTCTTCTTCTGTTAATTTAGGATCTCTCATAATATTATCAATTACTAGTTGACTAATGTTATATACTGTATATCTTTTTGCTATACTATTACTTTTGGTATAATTCCCTTTTAAAACTTGCATTACTGTTAAAGCCTCTCTAGCTTCCGATGGTGTAAGTTCTAATGTTCCTGCTGCATAATGGACAGATTTATTTGGGAGTTTTTGATCCCTCTTTATACATAGTCTATTATATATATCTATTATTCTGCTGTTTTCATATTTTTTATAAGATGCATTTGCTCTTTCAAATTGTTCTTGGCTAAGTTCATATTCACTAAGAGCTGTTCCGAATATCTATAAGATTGCTATTTACTTGTCCAACTGCAACATACAAAGAAAAATTTTCTATTACAGCTACTGCATTTAAATCAGCTGTTTTAAAATTTTCATCTTCTTGTGTTTCATATATTATATCGCTTACTATTTTTCTATTTTCTTGAGTACTTATGTCGCTTAAATCTATTTCTGGATTTTCTTGTTTTGATTTCATCACTATCTCATTAAATTTTTTAAATCTTTCTTCTATATTCTTTTTATCTTTTACTTCTATTCCACTTTTTTTATATAAACTTAATAATCTAAACATATTTATTTTATCTGGTCCATTTTCTTTAATATAGTTCTCATATACACCTAATTCCAATAAATACATTTGATATTTGTCATATGCTTTTTTAACATCACTATCTATTATTTTTTCTCTTATATTTTTTATTTTTTTCATACGTATCACCTCTTATACTTTTGTATATCATTATTATTTTAACATATTTTGTTTATAAAATCAACTTTACTAATTTTTCTAAATATGCATCTATTTCACTTGCACAAAACCTATATGTTTCTATATCATATCCCCAAGGGTCTTTAATATCTAGATCTTCTTTTTCTTCATTTGCTTTTACATATTCTTTCATTGTAAATACTTTATTTTTTAAATTTGGATATTCATATAATATTGTATTTTTGTGTGATGTTGTAGCACATAAAATTAAATCCATTTCTTCTATATTAGATTTTTTTATATTTGTTGCTCTATGTTTAGTTAAATCTACTTCATATTCCTCCATTGTTTCACAAGCATTGTATGTTGCCATATCTCCATCACTTGCAAATATTCCGGCAAGAGTATATTTCTACATTTTTTATATTATTATCTTTTATCTTTTTTTCCATTAACCAATGTGCCATTGCACTTCTACATATATTTCCTGTACACACAAACATTATCTTCATACTATTTCATCCTTTTTATTTTTTCTTTATATATTATAGCATATATTTTAGAAGATTATTAAAATAATTTTAACTTTACTTTAAAGAAAAAGGTTATATATTAAATGCAATTTTATATAGTAGTTGCTAAAATTCCTAATATGAAACCTAATATATTGCCAATACTTGACATTCTTCCTTTATATAGCTTATTAGACTCTGGTAATAATTCCCCAGAAACTATATATAGCATTGCTCCTGCTGCAAATGAAAGACATATTGATATTACTCCTTGCGATATAATTCCGTAAACTTGCTCCAAAGAATGCTCCTACTCCCGTTGTAATACCAGATAATATAACATAGAAAATTACTTTTGATACCTTCATTCCGCCATTTTTCATAGGTACTGCCATAGAAACACCTTCTGGTATATCATGTAAAAGAATTGCAAGAGCTAACGAATAGCCTAAGCTTATTGATGCTCCAAATCCAGCTCCTATACTAAGTCCTTCTGGGAAATTGTGAAGTGCAAGTCCTATACTTACAACTATTCCTGTTTTCAGTAATGTGTTTTGATTTTTACTATCTCTTATTTTTGTATTAAATTTTTTTTGAACCAATATATCACAAATTATCATACATACTACACCAAATATTACACCTAGTATAACTTGCGCTATATTAGATATTTCTAAAGCTTCTGGTACCAATTCGAAACATACTATAGAAACCATTAGCCCTGATGCCATAGATAATATAAAGCTTAAAAATTTGTTGCTTGTATTTTTGAAGGTTACTCCTATTATTCCTCCTAAAGTTGTTCCAAATGTCCCGAAAAATAAACCAATTAATGTTGTTTTTATTAAATATTCCAAAATAAAATCTCCTTAAATAAATAACTTTAATAATAGTTTATTTATTAAGGAGATTTTTTATTCATTTTTTATATTTTATCTACTCTTCGTCGCCTTTTAATCTTTCTGCTCTATCTGCTGCAATTAAAGAGTCTAACATTTCATCTAAATTTCCATTTAAAAAGTCTTCCATTTGGAATATACTAAGTCCTATTCTATGATCTGTTATACGTCCTTGCGGATAGTTATATGTTCTAATTTTCTCACTTCTATCTCCGCTTCCTACTTGACTTTTTCTTTCGTTTGCAAGTTCAGAATCTCTTTTGTTCTTTTCTATTTCATATAGTCTTGAACTTAATAGTCTCATTGCATATTCTCTGTTTTGTACTTGTGAACGTTCTGTTTGGCATTCTGCAACAAGTCCTGTTGGAATGTGGGTTAACCTTACTGCTGAAGATGTTTTATTTACGTGTTGTCCTCCAGCTCCTGATGCTCTAAATACATCCATCTTTATATCCGCTGGGTTTATATCTATTTCTACATCTTCTACTACTGGAAGTACTGCAACTGTCGCAGTTGATGTATGTATTCTTCCACTTGACTCTGTATCTGGAACTCTTTGTACACGGTGTACTCCACTTTCAAATTTTAATCTTGAGTATACACCTTTTCCTGTAACCATAAATGAAATTTCCTTGTATCCTCCAAGTCCTGTTTCATTTTCATTTAATATTTCTATTTTCCAGTGTTTTCTTTCTGCATACATTGAATACATTCTAAATAATGTTCCTGCAAATAAAGCAGCTTCTTCTCCTCCTGCTCCACCTCTTATTTCACAGATAGCATTTTTATCATCATCTGGGTCTTTGGGAATTAATAATATTTTTAATTCTTCCTCAATTACTCTTAGCTTCTCTTTAGATTCTAACATTTCTGCTTCTGCAAGGTCTTTTATTTCTTTGTCTTCTTCTTTCATCATTTCTAAAGCTTCTTCATAATTTGCTTTTACTTTTTTGTATTCTCTATATTTTTCAACTATTGGTGTCATATCAGAATGTTCTTTCATAAGTTTTTGCCATTCATTAGTTCTTGAAATAACTTCTGGGTCACTAATCTTTTCTGTTAACTCATCATATCTTTTTTCTACATCATCTAATTTTTGAAACATATTTGTCTCTCCTCTTATTTTTTAATACTATAGTATTATACACGCATTTTTTTAATTTATCAATAGTAACTGTTCTATATTTATGCTAATTACGTTACAATTCAATATAATATTATTGTAACTAGCACAAATGTAGTACTCATCTACAAATAATTTACGAGCATACGAAATTCAATTAATTATTGAATTTCGTATGCTCATTTGCGGCTCTTTTACTCTTTATCTGCATTTTTAAGTTCAAATGTAAATCTGAGTATACTACTTTTGGTTATAGTTAGATTAGCTTTTAGAAAATTAACTGGTACCCCATATCTTTGGAATTCTCTACTTCCTTTAAGTTTACTAATTACTCTTTGCCAGATTTCTTCACTATGTCTTATAATGTATTCTTTTCTTCCTTCTTCCCATTCAGAAACTATATTTACATCAATATTAATATAATCAAATGTATCTGTGTTTGTGTTTTCTGGCTTTCTTGTAAAATATGGCTTTTGAATCTTTGTTATAAACCTATCTAATCCTTTTGGCTTATCCCTAACATTCATTTTTACTGTTTGCAAGTATTCATCAAGTTTTTCAATTTCATCTTCTGGATTTAATTTGCAAATAACCTTCCTTATTAAAATTTGATTAGTTACATTTGGTATATATTGCACAAACTTCTCTAAATCTATGTATATACTTCCATCTTCTCGGACATAGAGATATCTTAAGTTCATTTCTTTTGCTTCATTGACACTAACTCTTCTGTATATACCCTCCTTATCGAAAAAGTAAACATTTCCTTTTGCAATTCTTATTGCAATATATGCAATTTTTTCTAGTAATTCCCGCATAATTTTCCTCCTTATATTTATTTGGAGGTTTTAAAACCTCCAAGTTTTTTAACTTTTTGGTTTCAAAAACATTATATTACTATTTTACCACACATTAACATAATATTCAACATTACTCTGTTCAGCTTTACAAAATTGTAGTTAATATTCAAGCTATATTATAAAAATGATGAATTAAATTATAAATCTACTGTGCTAAATTTTATTCCTAATTTATCTAGTGTTTCCTTTTCTCTATTTGTACAAGTAAATAGTATTATCTGCCTATTTCTATATTCTTCGTTTAAATATTTTAATATGCTCTCAAGTCTTGAATTATCAAAATATGCAAATGTTTCATCTAATATTATTGGTAAATCTTCGCAAGATAAATCACTACTCGCACTAAGTCTTAATGATAAATATAATTGGTCTATTGTTCCTACACTTAAATTTTTAGCTAGCATATAATTGCCATTTTCAACTTCTACAATCATTCCTTGCGTTTCATCAAATTGGACATTTTTATATTTGCCTATGGATATTTTTTCTATTATTTTTGATAAATTGCTTGTGAACTTAGGAGTAATATCTTTTTTCATTATTTCATAAGCTTTTTCTATTTCTTGTTTTACTAAATTTATTTGCTCATTTTTATTGTATAACTGCGTATATTGTTCTTCTAATTCACTATATTCCTCTTCAAGACTCGCTAGGTTTTCTAGTTTTGGTATTATATTATCTTTATCTAGTTTTGTACTATGTAATTTTATTTTATTATCACTTATATTATTTTGTAATAAATTTATATCGTATATTAAAGATTCTTTTAAAAGCATCTCATCAATTGTTTTTATTGGAATTATTCCTATATATTTATTTCTTAACTTTTCCGTTTCTTCTTTATATTCTCTTTCTATTTTTTCATTTGCCGTTTTTGTCTCTTTTTCTAACTTTTTACATGAATTACTAAGTATTTCTATTTCATTTTTTATGTTTATGTTATTCACATTTTGAAGTTTTTCAGCTTTAATGCTTCCCAATTTTTTTCTATATTGTGTATAACCTAAAGTTATTAATGTTATTATTGATAATACTATACTAATTGCAATTAGTATATCATTTTTAATTAGTACTATTGATATTATACTTATTAATATCAATAGTATAGATACTAATATTAATGTTTTACCTTCATTTATTTTACTTTTATTTTCTTGTTTTATAAAATCTTCTTTAGTTTCATTGTTTTTACTATTTAAGTTTTCTATTTTTTTATTGTATTCTTTTATAGTATCTTCATTTATCTTTATTTTTTCTTTTTCTAATTGTCTTTTTTCTTGTAAAGTTCTAAGTTCCTTTAATAAATCTAACCTGCTTTCTTGCTCTTTTACAATTTGCTCTAAAGTTTGTTTCTCTACTTCTATATCATATTGTTTATTTTTAAAGTTTGCTAAAGATTCTTTTTCATTGTTTATTTCTTCTAACCTTTTTGTAACTATATTTATTGGCCTATCAGTTGTTCTATTAGTTCCTATTTCTTCTATTTGTTTTTTATTCAGTTTTGACATAACTTTTTGAAATGAAAGATTGTCTTCACCTGTACTTGCTAAGTTAGACATTTTTTGTACTAATGCTAGTTGCTCTTTTTCCTCTAGCTTAGTTTCTTCTTGCACTGAACAAATAGTAGATAAAAATAGTTCTTCATCTACTTTTGTTTGATCATAGAAGAATTTATTTCCAGTAGTCTTATCTATGTTAAAGCTTTTTGAAATATCCTCTAAATCTTCATTATATATACTAGGATTTTTCTTTTTAAAATCTCTAAATACTTCATATTTTTCTCCATTATCTAGCTCATATGAAATTTTACCTGAGAATTCTCCACCGCCCCATGGTGTATATCTTTCATAGTCTGGTATAAATTTTCCATTTTTATTTTTCGATAAACCATAGAACATTCCCATTATGAATTTTAGTAATGTTGATTTTCCACTTTCATTTTCTCCATAAATAATGTTTATTCCATCTTTTAATTCTATTTCTTTATTGATAAGTTTACCAAAGTTGTTTATTTTTAGATTTAAAATTTTCATAGATTAACCCTTTCTTTTCTACATAACTTCTAACCCTATTTCTATTGCTTTAATAATTTCTTCTTCATTATCTATAGTAATTTTTTCTAACATATTTTTTACAAATATTCCTTTTAAACTTTTTTCTTTTGTTAATTCTTCAAGATTTACTTTTAGTTTAGTATTATCTTTAAGCTTGATTATATTTTTATTTTCTATTAATCTTAGTATTTCATATGTGTTTATTTCAAAGTTTCTTGCTCCTATTAAAATAATTTTATAATATTTATTTTCTTCCGTTTTAATATTGTTTAATCTTTCTATTAATTCTTCTTTTGATATAATCTCACTTATATCTATTTTGTCTTCTACAAATTCGGTTTTACTTACAGGTATAAAAGTTATTTCTAGTTTTTTATCTTTTTCTATGTTTCCTACTATCATTCCATGACTGCCTAATTCATCAAATCCCAAGCTTATAGTAGAACCTGGATATACTATTCTTTGACCTTGTTCTTCATTATAATATGGCTTATGTATGTGACCTAATGCCACATAGTCAAAACCTAATGCTTTCAATTCTCTTTTTGAGAGTGGATTGTATTGCATATCTTCTTTAGTTTTTCCATCTAATGCTCCATGTGTTATTAAAATATTTATTTTGCTTGGATCTTCTATTTTTATTTCATTTAAATTAGAATTTTGTTTATAGAAATTATCAAACCCAAATCCATATATATCTACCTCAGCTTCTACTACTTTTCCGAACTTTCTCATCAAAAATATGTACATTTGAATTCCAGTTAAAGTTATTATAATATGAGTCTTTTATTTTTGGATCATGGTTTCCTGGTACTATATATATTTTAGTGTTTGGTATTTCTTTAAATAAATTATTTATGTATTCGATAGTACTATATTTTACATATTCATGTTCATATAAATCACCTGCAATAAATAAGTAATTTATTTCGTTTTGTGCTATGTAATCTATTATTTGTTTAAACATTTTTCTTTGCTCTAATCTTCTTTTTTCTCCTAAGCCATTTCTTGAAAGTGTTGTAAATGGTACATCCAAATGCATATCTGCTATATGTACAAATTTCATGATTTTATCTCCTCTATCAAATAGTTTTTATTTTATTGACAAATATTATTTTCTATAATATAATATTTATAGAAAATAAGGTCCACAAAGCGTGGTTACAATTATGATATGTTTTTTGGTACACATCTCTATGGCGCAGAGATGTGTATCGTTTTATTTGCTAATAATTACAACTAAAGCTATAATTAAGGCAACTGCTATAATAGTCATAGCACATAGACTAATAAAAAATAATATTACAAATTGTATTAATGCTCTTTCTATCATTCGCACCACCTCCTATTCTTATGTATAGTGAGATGGCAACCACATTCTGCTTTTCCTTATTTTCAATTAGCATTATATATAATAAATGTTAAAAAGTCAATATCTTTTAAAACATTTGTTTTTGTTGCTGTGTACTATTTGAAAACCCCAGTAACTATCGTTACTGGGGTTTTGGTTTAATCATTATCATCTAGTGGACCAAATAATTCATCAAATTTTGCTTCTAATTCTTTTTGTAAGTCCATATCTAATTCATCATCTAACGTTTTATCTCCTTGTGGTAATATTGGTGCTTCTTCTTTTTTTATAGGTTCTACTTTTATTTCATCTAATTTTACTTCATTTAATTTATTATCGCTTAATTTATTTTCTTCTTTAGGTTGTGACTTTTCTTCTGTTTCATCAAATAAGTCGTCTAATGATTCTACTTTTAAATTGTCTACTTGTTTTTTCTTTTCATCTTCTGGTACATATGGATTATATGGATTGTACTTTCTCCATGCTCCTCTGTCTACTTGTTCTACATCATTGTGACTCATTGTATATGCATCTAACTTTCTTGCCATTCCTGTTTGGAAGTAATAAAATTTCTCTGCTTTTATTGGTTTTATCCCTTTTTCGTAAATGATACAAAGGTCATTATCCATTCTTCTTAATTCATCTGGTGTCATAAGCGCTCTTGCCATCACTTGGTCTGATACGTTTACGCCTTGTCTCCAATTGTGTTTATCTTTATTTACGGATACACTTTCTCTTTCTATTGTTTTTTCTCCTAATGCTTTCGAGAAGTATTCTACTGTTTTTTGTGAGTTACTTCCTAAAAATACATGTGTATCACAGTTACCAATTATGGTTTCATATGATTTTTCATATACTGCTTCTAATTGGTCTAAGTTTTGTAAAATAACGCTGAATGATATTTTTCTACTTCTAGATGTTGATATTTTTTTATCGAAATCTGGTACTTTACCAATGTTTGCAAACTCATCTAATATGAAGTATGTTGGTACTGGTAGTTTTCCACCATTTCTATCTGCAAAATCGTATAGTTGTTGTATCATTTGTGAGAAGAATATTGTAAGTAAGAAGTCGTATGCTGTATGTGTATCTGATGATATAACATATACAGCTGTTTTTTTACTTCCTATTTCTTCAAAATCTATTGTATTTGTAGATGTTAGTTCTGCTATTTCTTTTGAATCAAATTTTCCTAATTTTGATTGTAAACTAGAAAGTATTGAACCATATGTTTTTTCTGGCGCAATTTCAATTGATTTATAGTTCATTCTAGCTGGATGGTCATAAGGTAGTTGATTCATTAATTCAGTAAGTAAGTTACTTCCACCATTTTTGTTTGCTGCTCTAACTAATTCTGCACAGCTTGATAGGTTTTGTTCTTCTGGTGGTCTGGTTGCTATTAAGTAATAAATTAGGGCTTTTAATAGCATTTCTGCCATATCATCCCAATAAGGGTCTTGTCCTGATTCTGTTTTTTGTCCTTTTACTACTGTGTTTGCTATAACGTCTACATCTAATTCACTTGATATGTGCATTAATGGGTTATATCCATCGCTATTCCCAGGTCGTACTAGATTTAATACTTTTATATCGTATCCATGTTGTTTTAAATATCCTGCTGTTTTATCGTATAATTCTCCTTTTGGATCTGTAAATACGTATGACCCAAGCATTTGATATGCATTTGGTATTGAATATGATGCTGATTTACCAGAACCTGATCCGTCCAACTACTAATACGTTTACGTTTCCTCTCTTGTCTACTGGCAAATAATTATTTTTTGCTAAAATTATTCCTTTTTTGTTACTTAAAATTCTATATTGTTCTCCATTTTTTGACCAGTCACTTGAACCATGTTCTATATCTGAATATTCATTTTTGGGAGCTGTTTTTATTAGACCTATTAATACGAATATTGCATATAATACACTAAATTTTAATAGTGTAGAGAAAAATGTTCCTATATAATCTGGTGTGAATGTTTTTCCTATAACTGTTCCTAAGTTTGTAACTCCTTCATATATTCCATTAAAGAATTTTGCCATATCAAATTCTCCACCACTTGATGCATTTGTAATGCTATATGCTATAGGCATAACGAATACTATGGATAAAATTACCCATAGTACTACAAATATTATAAAATTCTTTTTATTTCTTCTCATAGCTCCTTCTATTTTATATCCCATAGAAATTCACCTCTATCTTTTGTATAAGTTTATCTGTCAATATCAGCTGTATCTCTTACTATTTCACCTTTTTCATTTATTTCACCTTCAAAATCTCCAGTTATTTCTGGCATTTTTGGTACTTCTCTGTCTAAAGATATCATTCTTATTATTTTTCCATTTTCATCTTTTTCATATTCTGCTCTAGAGTTTTCTACCTTTATTACTACTTCTCCTTCTTGCATTGGAACTTTATATTTTGGTAGATTTATTTTATTCTTTACTGTTGTTGGTGGACATTCGATTTGATTTGTTTTTCCATCATATGCCATATCTCCAAAAACTACTTTGTAATTTTCTGGTTTTTCAATTGAATTTTCCATTTCTACTCTCCTTTAATCTTCTCTTATTTCAAATGCGAAATAAGATTTATATGGTTTTAATTTACACTTACCTTTTACCTCATTGGTTTCTTTATCCAAATATACTATTGGTTTTATTTCTTCTGTGGTTTCTGGGTCAATTATTGATATTGGCCTTTTTAAATTTGGTGTATATTTAAATTCTTTATATACAGAACTTTCTTCTGAATATAAAGTATTAAATTTAACAGGGATTGGCTTTTTTGAAATACGTAGCTTTTCTTCTTCCATAATACCAGTATTTACTACTACTTTATCCTTTCCAAATGATAAAATCACAAGCTGTTCTCCATCTGGTGATGGGTGATCAACAAAAAAGGTTTTCTTTTTTAGTTCTCCATTTAGTTCTTCCATATAATCTAATCTTTCAACTGTAAATTTTGGTGAATCTTTTAAAAACTCTTTTTCTGTTTTATTTATTCTGTATATTACTGTGTTTACATCTTTTGGGTCTGTTATACTAAAATGCTTGCCTTGAAAACTTTCCATTTTATTTACCCCACTTTTTATTTTTTATCATATGTATAGTAGTTCATTTTTTACCACTATACACAATTATATACTATTTTTCTTATTATGTCAATGCTTTTTATGGTTTTTGTTTATGTTAACATTATTTTGCTCTTGGATTAAAGTTTGATATTTGTTTCATTTTCTCATATAAATCTTTTTCTTGTTCAGTTAATTTTTTAGGCACTACTATTTTTACTATGGCTACAAGGTCTCCTCTTCCACCTTTTCCGTCTTTATATCCCTTTCCTGCTATACGTAATTTTTCTCCGCTTCCTATTCCTGCTGGAACATATACTGAAACTGTATCATCTATTCCTTCAAGATTTGCTCTTGTTCCTAAAGCTGCTTCCCATGGAGTTAAATATAGTGATGTATATAAATCATATCCTATTAGTTCAAATCTATTGTCTTTTTCAATTTTGATTTTTATAAATAAATCTCCATTTTTTCCACCATTTTGCCCTAATTTTCCTTGTCCTATTAATCTAACTTTTTCGCCATCTCTAATTCCTGCTGGCACTTTAATATCAAATGTTTTCATTTTTGCATCTATTGTTCGTAATGATACTTTTTTATTCATTCCATAGAAAGCTTCCATAATAGATACTGGTACTTCTGTTTCTATATTTTCACCCTTTATTTGTGACTTTTTCCTATCTTTGGTCTCTTCTTGTTCTTCTTTTTCTTTTATATTACCAAAAAACATATTAAAAAAATCACTAAATATTGCATCTCTTCCACGTTTACTCTCTTGATACTGTTGCTTTTTTCTTTTATTTCCTATATGTGTATTCCACATTCTATCGTATTTTCTTTTTGTTGCATTATTTGATAATACTTGATATGCTTCATTTACATCCTTAAATCTCTCTTCGGAAACTATATTTCCTACATTTACATCTGGATGATATTTTTTGGCTTGCTCACGGTATGCTTGTTTTATATCTTCCATTGATACTTTATTGCTATCTAATCCTAATATTTTGTAATAGTCTTTAAAAATCATTTAACATCCTCCCATATTCATGGTGTTTCTATTATACCAACATTATGTAGATTTTTCAAGACTTTATGTAAAAAATAATAAATACTTGTTACATTTCAGCTCATAATATAAAGTAGCTCGAATGAAGATTAAGCATTAACTAATACTTATCTCTACTATATTATTATATTTTTCACTATTTTCTAGTTCTATTTCATATTCTAAATATATTTGTTTTATTTCATTATCAAATTTCGATATTTGAATTTTTTTAGTTGTTATTACTAATTCAATTTCACCATATGGAGTAGTTAAAACTGATTGGTTTTTATTTTGTAAATCAAATATCATACGTTGTCCATTTCTATCTGTAATAACTTTTTCTTCTAGTATAGTCATTTTAAATTCTAATTCTTGTTCCTCATATTTTTCTGTAAATTCTAGTACTGTTCCATTATTATGATAGGTTATTTCTCCTAAGCATTTATGTGATTCCCCTTCTTCATGATCTATGAAGATTTGTTTTGAAGTTATTTCTACATTTACTTGCATTTTGTTTCTCCTTATTTTAATAAATAGGAAGACTATATGTCTTCCTTTATTTTTTCATACCTTTACTTCCTTTAAATTTTCCATTAGATACTAAAGCTAAAATATTTTGGTCATAAGAGTACACTCTTTTTTCTCTTTGTCTTTGTCTTTTATATGCTAGTTCTACTAATTCATCGATTTCTTGCATAAATGTTTTATTTGTTGCTTCCCATAAGTAATAAGATAATGCTCCTGGTATTGTATTAATTTCATTAATATATATTTCATTTGTATCTTTATCTAGTAGAAAGTCCACTCTTGATACTCCACTGCAACCTAAAACTTTAAAAGTTTCTACAGCAAGTGTTCTTATTTTATCTCTTATTTCGTCTGAAATATCAGCTGGAAGTTTTTTATCTGATGCTGCCATTCCTTCTGTTTTAGACCCTCCCAGATATTTATCTGTATAACTTAATATTTCATCTGTTGAAACAGGTTCTTCACATTCTGAGGCTTCCGCATCTACCATATCTCCCATTACCGAACAATTTATTTCTTTTAAATTTACTACTGCATTTTCTATGATAATTCTGTCTGAAAATTTCATTGAAAATTCAATTGCTTCTTCTAATTCTTTTGAATCTTTTGCTTTTTTTATTCCAACACTTGATCCTAGATTTCCGGCTTTTACTATGACTGGGAATTTTAATTTTTTGTTTATTTCTTCTATGTACTTTTCTTCATTTTTCATATAATCCATAGAATAGAATGTTACATAGTCTAATACTGGTAATCCTGATTCTTTTAATACTTTTCTCATTATTATTTTATCCATTCCAATGCTTGAAGATAAAATATCACATCCTATATATGGAACATTAATTAGTTCTAAATATCCTTGAATTGTTCCATCCTCTCCATTTGTACCATGCATTACTGGAAAAGCGACATCTATTGTATTAATTATATTTTCTCCAAATTTCTTTATTGGATAACGAACTAAATTTACTTTTTCTCCATCATTTACTAGTGTAATTTGATTTACCTTTTTCATAAGTTCTTCCATATTTTTATAAGCCTCTAAATCAAATAGAATATCTCCTGTATATAGTAAACCTTGTTTACTAATATAAATTGGTATAATTTCATATTTTTCTTTATTCATATAATTCATTGTTTCTATTGCTGTTATAATAGAAACCTCATGTTCTACACTTCTTCCACCAAATATAAGACCTAATTTTGTTTTCATTATTATCATCCTCCTATAAATAATTATCTGGTAAATCATTTTCTAATAATACAACACTATCTTTTGTAATTACTTTATTCATTTGTTTAATTGCTTCTTCTAAATTTTTAGCTATATATATTTGTTCTTGTGGATAATTCTTTTCTTGTAATCCAGCTTCTATTGGTATAGCTTGTTTTTCTCCTACTAATATAATGTAGTCTGCACTTTCTGAAGCTTGTTTTCCAAAATTTTTATTATATTCGTATTGCTTATCTCCTAGTTCTACCATTCCAGGTGTTACTAATATTTTTTTTCTTTCCTTATAGCTTTTTAATACTTCTAGTGCTGCTGCTGCACCTTTAACATTAGAATTGAATGCGTCATCTATAATAATGCTTCCATTTCCTCCCCCGAATTAACTCTAGTCTATGAGGAACTGGCTTTAACATTCTAATTCCTAATTTTATTTGTTCATCATTTAGTCCTAATTCTTTTGCAATTGATACTGCTGCTACAATATTTATAATGTTATTACTTCCTAATAATTTTGTTTTTACTGATATTATTCCATCTTTTGTATGAACATCAAAACTTGAACCTTTTTCTGTGATTTGTATGTTATCTGCATAATACTCACAATTTTCTTTTGTTAGCCCATATTTTATATTTTTCTTTGTAATTTGTATAGTTTTAATATTTTCATCTTCTTCATTTACAAACGCAAGACCATCTTCTTTTATTGCATCTACTAATTCCATTTTTGTTTTCTTTACATTTTCTAGTGTTTTAAATGTATCTAGATGTTGTGGACCAATTGATGTTAATATTGCATAATTTGGTTCTACTAAGTCGCATATTTCTTTAATATCTCCTATATGTCTTGCTCCCATTTCGCATACAAATATCTGATGTTCTGGTTTCATATGTTCATTTATTGTTCTTACTACTCCCATTATTGTATTATAACTTTCTGGTGTCATTAATACATTATATTTTTGTTCTAATATAGTTGAAACAATATATTTTGTACTAGTTTTTCCATAACTTCCCGTTATTCCTATTATTTTTAAATTTTCATTTTGTTTTAGTCTTTTTTTTGCACTATTATAAAATTTGTTTTGAATTGATTTTTCTATTGGTTGATTTATTATATTTATTAACTCTACTATTATGTATGTTAAAAAAGTGTAAATACTTGTTGCTATAATTCCTATTTTCAAATCAAAATTATTACTCAATATTGCAATTAATAAGAATAGCACTGTATTTGTTATATACATTCTTTTTATTCTATTTGTTATAACAAGTGGTTTTTTTTCTTTTTGTTTTGGAAAGATTATATATAACATCATAATCAATAATATTCCTAATACTGTTGCTACTTTTAGATTAATAAAGCTTATTGATATGATTATTATAAGTATTAGTATTTCTTTTATTGGAAAAACCATATTAATATGGTTTTTTATCCATTTATTATATGATTCTAATTGATAATGTTCTAATTGTAATATATGAAAACTACTTCTTGTTTTTTTATTCAAATATATAAATAGAATAAAAAATAGACATATTACTAATATTTGTTCTAACATTTTTCCCCCTTATAGTTTATCATTTTTTAAGAATTCATCTAATACTGCTAAAACATTTCCTAATCGGTCAATATATGAAAAATGTCCTGCTCCTTTATAGCTTACTAACCCTGCATCTGGAATATATTTTTCAATTATTTTAGCATCTCTAATAGGAGTTGCTGTATCATCTTCTCCCCATATAAGTAATGTTGATGCTTCTATATTATGAAGTAATGGTGTCATATCTTCATTAATTATATTAGACATTGTTTTCCTTAGTACTTCTGGTGAATCCTTATAATCTTGTGATCCAAATTTGCTTAAACTCTTTTCTCTTATTTTATTGTATTTTTCTTTATCTGGTAATAATTTTAATATAGCTTTTATAGTTTTATAAGTATAAATCTTTATATAATATTTTAAGTTTCTTTTTGGCTTTATTCCTGCTGAATCTATTAGAACAATCTTCTTAATTGGTTTTAATTTTCTACCTGTAAAGTTCAAAATAGTTCTACCACCATTTGAATGACCTATTAATATTGGTTCTTCTATATGTAATTTTTCTATAAATGAATTTAAAAAATCTCCAAAATCATTTGTATTCATTGGAACTTTCGGTAAGTCACTTTTACCAAAACCTATTATATCAACATTATATACTTTAAAGTATTTTTTTAGATGGTTTGATAATGGTTTCATTGTTTCTAAGTTTGCTAGCCATCCATGTAATAATATAATATTTTTTCCATTTCCTTCTACTTCATAATTAATATTATATCCATTTATTTCTGTTTGCATTTTTTCACCCTTTTTCTTTTTTGTATTTTATAATATTTCTATTCAAAATGCAACTTATTGTTCATATCAAATCACATTCATTATTATTTCTCTTATTCATTATTATATGATTGATTAAACCTATTGTGTCTGGATGTATTAAGCTATTTTTTGCGAAGCTATATTCAATTGTTCTTTTTGCTACTAATAAAAGACCTTTATCTAAATTTTCATTGCTAATTTCTCTTGCTCTTACTAAATCTTGATTTGTTCTATTTTCTTCTGTTTTATCTGCTATATATATTATTTTGTCCATTGTGTTCATATTAATATTTCCAGTTGTATGATATAGTACTGCTTGTTTCATATCTTTACTAAATCCAAATCTTTTTTCTACAATATCTGCTCCAATTTTAGAATGCCATAGTCCTGGCTCATTTTTTTCTATTTCATCGAATTCAATTTCATTTTCTATAGCATATTTTAAAGCTTCTTCTTTTGGTATTTCTTTTGCAATATCATGTGCAATTCCAATTAGTCTTGCTTTTTCTTCATCTTCTCCATATATTCTTGCTAGTTCTACTGCACGTTTAGCAACTCCTTTAGAATGAATAAATCTTTTCTCAGATAATATGCTTTTTACATATTCTTCTACTTCTTGGTAATTCATAGTTTCTTCCTTCCAAATGTTTTTCATTATTATATACTTATTTTTTTTATTCGTAAAGTGCTATTAAACGTATCTTAGTTAATTGTTTACAAAAGTAATAAATATTAAAAACAAACTAAGGTAATCCTACATTTTCTATATTAAATTTTCTACTTCTTCTTTACTTAATTCCGTTATCTCTTGTATTTCTTCTATCTCCATTCCTTTTTTTAATAATTTTTTTGCAATTTGTATTTGTTTTTGCTTTTCTCCTTCTTTTCTACCTTCTTTTCTACCTTCTTTTCTACCCTCTTTTCTACCCTCTTTTCTACCTTCTTTTATTCCTTCTTTTATTCCTATTTTTTTACCTTCTCTTCTTCCCTCTTTTAAACCTTGTTCCCTTGCATAATGTTTTGCAGAATTTTCTTCCCATATTGCTGTTTGTTTTAATTCATTTAACTCTCTTATTACTGCATCTGATAATATCTCTTCTACTTCTTCTTTTGCTTCTTTTATTATTTTGTGTTTTTCTTCTGCCATTTTTATTAACCCCCTATCTTTATCATCTATTATTGCTAACCAGCCTTCTAGTTCATTTGCTAGTTTTGCTTTGCTTTTTCTGAATTTAGGTAATTCTATAAACCAATATGTTATATCTTTTATTATTTCATATTCTCTATGCTTGTCTGCTACCGTTACTGTTTTCGTACAGTATTCTGGTACTTCTAACATATTATAGTCTAATATATTTATTAGTATCACTGGTTTTATTTCTTGATATTCGTCCCCTTTTCCTATTTGTTCTGTTATTAGTTTTGATCCATAGAATTCACTTCTTTGTTTCATATCTTTATTGTCTCTTACTTGTATTTCTATATTAACTACTTTTGTGTTATTTATTGTTGCTTTTATATCTAGTCTTCCTAGCTTGTCTGCTGTTTTTATTTGTTCTAGACTTGCTTCTCCGTATTATTTTTATTTCGTCTATTTTCTCTTTTATTATTGATTCTAAAAAGCTTTTTAAATATTTTTCATTTCCCCTTTTAGTAAAAAACGCTTTAAATATTACATCATTTTTTAGATTTAATTCCATATTTTATTCCTTTCCCATTATACTAAATATTATTTTTGTTTTCAATACTATTTGGCAAATATTCATTTTTTTACAATGTTATTCTATGTGTAATACTCCCCTCCTTTTTTACTTTTTGCTCATTTAATAGTTGTTACTTGGAAACGACTTAGATTTAAATGATTTCTGATTTTTCTTGAATTTAATTTTAAAACTTTAACTTTGTATAATCTTAAGTTGATAAAAAATATAAATATGCAATTTCAAAATAACATTGCATATTTATATTAAATCACATACTATTGTGTTTTTCAATATTTTTTCATCGACAAATTTCGACTGTAAGACAGAATAAATAACCGCCCGTAAAACGAGCGGTATCTCTTTAACCCTATAACACTTTATTGCTATTTCTCTACACTTCTATTTGCTATTTCTATTGCTTTTGATACTATATTACCACAATCTTTTGAAGAAACATTTCCCCAACTTCCGCCATCTTTTTTAACTTGTTCATATACACCTAATTCTTTTGCTATTTCTTCTCTTAAGTTATTAGAGATTAATTTTGAATTTCTGGACATACTAAATACCTCCCTTGATTCTTAGAAAATATTTTTTAATTCTTTATATAGATATCAAAGTAATTGATGTTTTTTAATTATTAAATATTTTCATAAAAATATTATATGTCCTTTTTTTATTTTTATAGTGGTACTTATTTGCATTTTTTATAATTTTTATATTTCATTTTCAGAGTATCCCCTGTTATTGTTTATTCTTTCTATTGACTTTGCAATTCTTTCATCATCTTCTTGCTTCCATCGTGTATATTGCTCTTGCAATCCCAATCTTTTTTTAAATTCTTTTTGTTCCCTTCTTAATTCTTCGTCTAAATTTAGAGTTTTTATTGAATTAATCATTTTTTCTGACATTTCATTTATTCTTGGCCTTCCTTCTTCTATAGTTATTCTTCCTAACATATTATAATGGTCACTAGACATATTTTGAAAGTATCCATTTTCATAAAGTTCTCCCAGCATTTGGTCATTTAATAGTTCTTCTAAACTTGTATTTTCTGGAATTTCTACACAAATTGGTATATCTCCATCATCTAAAATAGTAGCTTCTCCATAACTCTCACTATTAATTTTTACTTTTACTGTATATATCTGCGTTATTTCTTTTCCATAATTATGTTTTGCTTTAGATCTAAATCGTGGAAAAAATAGCTCTATTTCTTTTATTTCTTTTCTTGAAATTTGATTTTGTTTTTCATTTGGTTTTTCATTTGCTTTGTCAAATTTATTTTTTAACTTACTAATTATCCCCATTTGTAAATCTCCTTTCAATTTTTATTATATTAAAAAGAGACACCATTTGTCAAGTTTTACATTGTTAAAGTTCCATCTGGTGTATTTTGAATTAGTAGTATATCTTCCTCTCTTCCATTTTCAGCATTTATATATACTAAGAAGTCTGAGCCATCTACTGTTCCTTTAAATTCCCAACATAATAGTTCTGTTTTAAATTCTGTTGGAATTACAGCTAAGCTTTCGCTTTTTATTTCTAAGTTCTTATTTAGTGTTTTCTTTGCTTCCCCCTTAGTTATTTTTACATTTGGAAGATTTCTTTCTTTATGTGAGTTTAAATATCCTGTTGTTTCTATTCCCAATACCTCTCCATTATCTAATGCTATTTTTAGTTTTATTAAATCTGGATACATTGTTACTTCATCTTGATTGTAAGCGTAATTAATTGTTACTATTCCTTGTTGTTTTAAATAATAGGTTTCTTTCATATTTGGAAAGTCTTTTTGACTTAAGAAATTCTTTCCTATCTCATTGGCTTGTTCGATAGATAAATTTTCTGCTCCTACATCCCTATTATAGTTTGCAAACACTATATGTCCACCTTTTTTTGCGATTGAGATGCTTGCATTATTTTCTTCATTTTTTAGTTTTACATATAAATCATATGAAGGTATATTTCCATTTTCTGAAAATCCATTTGATGTTATTTCTTCTATTCTATCTTCTCCAAAATATTCTTTTGCAATTTGTTTTGCTTTTTCTTCATCTATGTCTTCGCCAGTTAATCCAAGCCTTTCTGGATTTGTCATATGTTCTGAAAATGCTCCATCATATATTAATCCTGAATATTCATGGAAATTTTCTTCAAGATTTGAAAAACTATCTTTTGAAATATTACTTACTTGTTGTGCAAATGCTAGACTTCCTTTTTTAGTTAATTCTCCCCAAGTTATTCTTCCATCATTCATATCATTTGATAATTGAACTAATGTATTTTTTAGTTCTACACTTAATTCATGTAAATTTGCCAGATTATTTAAATCTTCTTCAGTTAATCCTTCATTATATATATTTTTTCTCGATAAGGTATAACTATAATCACTTACTTGATTTAAGAACTTAGAAGTATTTTCTAGTTCTACACTTTCTATTGGAAGTGAAGATAAATAACTTTGTGCCAGTCCCGCTTCTCTCCAAAGATGCGTTAGAGTTTGGGCTCCATGTTCTGGCGTTGTAGAAATTAAGGATTTTGCAAGATATGCCTCTACATTTTGTACATAATCTACTAATTCAAAAAATGCCATATTATATGAGTTTTCTGATAATTGTTTAATATCTTGCTCTCTTTTATAAGTAAACACTCCAAATCCTACAACAATTGCACCTAATATTACTATAATACTAAACATATGTCTATCTTTTAATCTATTTTTCCAGTCATACATTTTTTCTCTTAAATTCATATTCTTTCTTCCTTTCATTTTTATTTACAAAATCTGTGTTTTCCTATTTTTTTAACAAGTGGCCTTGACCATATCCATTTGTTTGTTGCAGTATCAGGATTAAAGTAATAAATACAGCCATTGGTTGGATCCCATCCATTCATTGCATCTTGTGCCGCTTTTAAAACTGTTGAACCTTCTTTTATTGGTACATTTATTTGACCATCTGCTACTGCTGTAAATGCACCTTTTTCATATATTACACCTGCTATAGTATTAGGAAATTTTGAATCTTTTACACGGTTTAATATTACTGCTCCGAACAGCAACTTGTCCCTCATACGGTTCTCCTCTTGCTTCTCCATTTATTGCTCTTGCCATAAGTTGTAAGTCATTTGTAGAGTTATTACTTGCTCCGATATACTTCGTTGCTATTATTAATATCTATTAATATAATTATCCCTACTATTGTAGATATTGATAGTATTATAATAGTAAAAATTTTTAATATTTCTTTCATATTTCTCCTCCTTCGGAATTTGCGAAAAGCAAATTTTGTACTCTTAACTATTCATTTTTAGCTTTTATAGTTTATATTTTATTATTAATCTATTACAATATTGTTTCATTTGTGCTAATTACAAGAACATTAGACTGAACATTTACAAATAGTTTGTATTTTTTTTCATAAAATATTCTATTTTTTTAAAATTTTTGATAAAATTTTAATAGATTAAATATTTTTAGTAGTTTTGGAAGGATTTGTTTATGAAAAAAATTTTAATTTTTTATGCTGCTTATGGTGGTGGCCATTTATCTGCAGCTCGTTCTATTAAAGAATACTTAGAAGATAATTATAAGGATGTAGAAGTTGGTTTAGTTGATTGTATGAAATATGTTAATAAGACTGTAGAAAAAATTACTACTACTGCTTATAATGAAATGGCAAAAAATATTCCTTGGGCTTGGGGTAAAATTTATTCTAAAGCTCAGAAAGGCCCTATAGCACATATTAGCAATGCTTCTAATAAGGTTATGGCTCTTAAATTGAATAAATTACTACAAGAATTCAAACCCGATGTTGTTATTTCTACACACCCTTTTGGTTCACAAATGTGTACTGTTTTAAAAAAATCTGGTAAAATTAATTGTAAAATTGCTACTGTAATGACTGATTATGCTCCACATGATCAATGGTTAGTTAATTCTAGTTTAGTAGATTGCTTTTTTGTTGCACATGATGGAATGAAGAAAGCATTAGTAGAAAAAGGAATTGTAGAAGATAAAATTTTTGCTACTGGTATTCCTCTTTCAAATAGATTTTTGAAGCATTATAATAAGCCTGAGATATTAGAAGAGTTTGATTTAAAAGAAGATAAAAAGACTATTCTATTTTTTGCAGGACGGGGAATTTGGTCTTGGTAAATCAAAAACTTATGATTTATTACATACTTTAGCAAATGATTTCGATAATATTCAAGTTGTAGCAATTTCTGGACGAAATGAAAAAATGAAACGTAGTTTTGAATATTTAGTAGAAAAAGAACACAGAAAGGACTCTATTAAAGTAATAGATTATACTACAAAAATACCTGAACTTATGAGTATTTCAGATTTAGTTATTACAAAACCTGGTCGGACTTACTACTTCTGAAAGTTTAGCATCACGGTTTACCAATTATTGTTATTAATCCAATTCCTGGTCAAGAAGAAGAAAATGCTACTTTTTTAGAAGAAAAAGGTGTTGCTATTTGGATTAAGAAAAACGACAATGCAAAAGAGGTTTTAGAAAATTTATTCAGTTCTTCTGAGAAAATGAAAGAAATGAAGATAAATGCAAGACTTCTTGCTAAAAAGAATTCTTGTAAAGATATTTGTAAAATCGTATTTATGTAGATATTATATGTCTGTCAATATTTTAACGAAAAAGACCTCACTATCATATATTACTAATATGAGGTGGGGTCTTTTTTGAATAATTTATTAGATAATATTTCTAGTACAGAACTAATTGCACTTGCTGGAATTTTTGCTGTTATGATTGGTCAAGAACTAAGCCAAGATGAAATTGCTAGACTTGCTAGTTTTTTCTCTGCTTTAGGTGACAATTTAGGTATAATTTCTAGTAGTCCTATTCCTAATAATAATATAATAAATTAAAAAGTAATACTACAAACTTCATAGTATTACTTTTATATTATTTCTATAATTCTCTTCGTCCTTCTAAAGCTTTTGTAAGAGTTACTTCATCTGTATATTCTAAATCTCCTCCTACTGGAATTCCATGTGCTATTCTTGTTACTTTTATTCCAAGTGGTTTTACAAGTTTTGAAATATACATTGCTGTTGCTTCTCCTTCTACTCTTGGATTTGTTGCAAGTATTAGTTCTTTTACAACTTCTGGATTTAATCTAGATAATAACTCTTTTAATTTTATATCGTCTGGACCTATTCCATTCATTGGAGAAATTGAGCCATGTAATACATGATATACACCTTTGAATTCATGTGTTTTTTCCATTGCTATTATATCTTTAACATCTTCTACAACACAAATTACACTCTCATCTCTTTTGGGATTTGCACAAATTATACATGGATCTGTATCTGAAATGTTATAACATTTAGAACAGTATTTTAAATTTTGTTTTGCACTTAGTATCGACTGTACAAATTCATTTGTTTCTTCTTGAGTTGCATCTAACATATGAAATGCCAATCTTACTGCTGTTTTATGACCTATACTAGGTAGTTTTTCAAAACTTTCTACTAGTTTTTCTATTGATGGTGAATAATATGACATGTTCTTCTCCTCATTTTTTGTTGAATATATATAATTCTTATTCTACATTAATCCTGGAATATTGTATTTTCCCATTGAAGCTGCTTGTGCTGCGTCTACTTTTCTTAATGCTTCATTTGTACAAGTTAAGATTAAGTCTTGTAACATTTCTACATCTTCTGGGTCTACAACTTCTTTTTTTATTGTTATTTCTTTTATTTCTTTTGTTCCAGATACTTTTACAGTTATTGCTCCTCCACCACTGCTAGCTTCAAATTCCTTTACTGCTAACTCCTCTTGAGACTTTTCTAAGTCCGCTTGCATTTTTTTTGCTTCTTTCATTAAACTGTTTAGATTCATTCCTCCGAATCCTCCACCCATTCCTGGGAATCCTCCTCTTTTTGACATTTTAAATTCCTCCTTTTTATTCTTCTATTATATCTATAGGTATATCCAATCCCTTTATCATATCTTCTATATTGTTACCCTCTTTTGGTACATATTCTTTTGCATCTATATATCTTATTCTCATTTCTTTTCCGCATTCCATTGCTACTAATTTTGTTAGCTCACTTATATTTTCTGGTTTTTCTAACATTGATTTTCCAAATGTAGTTAATCCATTTGGAAATATAACTTCTAGAGTTAAATCATCCTTTTCTTTTGCTTTTGTTCCTATTAGGTTTGAATATAATACCATTCTTCCACTAGTTTTTAATTTGTCTAATACATTTTTCCAATATTCTTCACTTGGTATGTTTTGTACATTTACATTTGGCTTTTTCTTTTCTTTTGCTACTGGTTCAATATTCGACTTTACAGTCTCTACATTCTTTTTAACTTGCTCTATCTTTATACTTCCTGAATTTATTTTTTGTTCTAGTTCTTGTACTTTTTTTCTTAAGTCATCTATTCCATCTAATTGTGTAGTTGTACATAACTTAATAATTCCTGCTTGTAACATTATTTCTTTTTGTGATGACCATTTAATGTTATTTTCTGTTTCTGATAAAGAATAAATCATTCCAATAAGTCTATCTTTTGATGTTTTAGTAGCAAGTTCTTCTAATTTCTTTAATTCTTCTGCATTATACAATGATAAATCTTTGCTTGTTTTATATACTAAAATATCTTTTATGTATTTTATAATTTCCCACAATAAGTTTTGTATATCTTTTCCATCTTTTAAAACATCATTTAGTGATTCTAATGCCAATTCAGCATCATTATTTAATATATTTGTTACAATTTTATTTACAAATGTAGTTTTTGGTATTCCTACTAATTCTTTTACTTTATCTTCATCTATGCCAGTATTTCCTTCTTGTACACATCTCTCTAATATGCTTAGGGCATCTCTTGCTGCTCCTTCTGACAATACTGCTATTGTTTTTAATGCTTCATTTGTTATTTCTATATCTGCCTCTTTACAAACCACTTCTAATCTTTTTACGATGTCTTCATTCGATATTCTTTTAAAATCAAATCTCTGACATCTTGATAATATTGTTGCTGGTAATTTTTGAGGCTCTGTTGTAGCAAGTATAAATTTCACATGTGCTGGTGGTTCTTCTAATGTTTTTAATAGAGCATTAAAAGCTCCTGTTGATAACATGTGTACCTCATCTATAATATATACTCTATATTTTGCAAGTGTTGGTAGAAAATTTACTTCATCACGTATTGCACGTATATCTTCTACACTATTATTTGATGCAGCATCCATTTCTACAACGTCAGTTAATGAACCTGATAAAATTGCTTTACAAATCTCACATTCGTTACAAGGTTCCCCATCTTTTGGATTTAAACAGTTTATTGCCCTTGCAAATATTTTTGCACTAGATGTTTTTCCTGTTCCTCTACCTCCATTAAAAAGATATGCGTGTCCTATTCTGTTTGAAATGATTTGATTTTTTAATGTCCTTGTTATGTGGTCTTGTCCTACAAGTTCATTAAATGTTAGTGGCCTAAATTTTCTATATAATGCTGTATATTCCAAATTATTCACCCCTTATAAAAAGTCCTTACATCTCTATGGAAAACAACCTCCACATAAATACACTACTTATTGCTGCTTCGTTCCCGACCTGACAAGGTTCATAGCTTTTTATTGGTGTTGTTCTCCATACAGATGTAAGCACTTAGGTATCATATGTATTATAGACTAAAATATTGATTTTAGCAATATATATTAGTATGTTTTTTTATCTTTTGTGTTACAGTTCAGACTACTATATATAATTTGCACAGATTAATTAAGAAAGAGTGTATATATTTATTTTAGAAATGAAGGATTTAAGCCACGTGGGGACCGCCGAGCGCTGTTAAGGCTTTGCCTGTTACAGCGCCAGTGGGAAGCTTATAATCCGTAATGTATAAAATAAATATATACACTCTTTCAATAGGACTGAACTGTAACTCTTTTGTTACAGTCCGGCTTATGTTGTTTGTAATTCGCTCCCACGTAGTAATAACAATAACTACCTCTTAAATACAATTTCATTTCCATTTATTTGATAGCTTGTAATTCCTTCTTGTATAAGATTTCCAGTAGGCATTTTAGCTTCTACTCCTGCTTTATATTTTTTTCCTGATTTTAGTTCTATTGAAATATCAAATGATACTCTAAATTCTATTTCTTCATTTGATAATCCAATTTTTCCAAGTAAGGTTCCATCATGTCTAATTTCTTCTTCGTTTGATATGTAATTCCCTAAGTTTTCATTTATATATCTTAATAATATTAACCCTCCTTGATTTGCTATTTTTAAATCTTCAATATTTGAAACTTCATCTCCTATATATATTAATTCATTATCTATTTTATATTCTTCTTTATTGTTAAATATTACTTTACTATTGCTTGGCCTATATACTTTTACATTTCCTTTTATTGGTTCTTTTTCTATTTTAAAATTGTCTATTATGATTTTATCTATTATTTCTTCTTCATTATAGTTTTTGTTTTTAATAATATCAATAAAAATATCATTACTTTGTATAATATTTAAGTCCCATTTATTATTGCTAGAATTTTCTTTTTCCATTCCCCCAGCTGTACTTATTATCATTATTTTAGATATCTTAAATGGCATATTAGTTTCGCCTTCAACACTATATTTTACCATTATACTTAATATTACAATCGCAATAATTGCTATAACAAATATTGCAATATACTTTTTTATAAAACTTTTTCTATCCATATATTTTCTCCTTTTGCTTAATAAATTAGTAAAAAGTTAATATTGAATGGTTAATAATATAAAACTTGCTATCTACCTTTTGGCGAAGAGGGTGGGATTCGAACCCACGGTAGAGTACAACCCTACATATGTTTTCGAGACATACACCTTAAACCACTCGAGACACCTCTCCATATATTTTTATTTACTTTTTTAATTTTCTTAATTCTTTAAAAAAACTTTTTAGTAATTCTTCGCATTCTTTTTGTAATATTCCTGTTTCTATTTCTACTTTATGATTAAAAGTAAAATCTTCTAATAAGTTTAAAACAGATCCACATGCTCCTGTTTTTGGATCCATTGTTCCTATATGTACTTTTTTTATTCTAGACTGAATTAATGCACCAGCACACATTGAACAAGGTTCTAATGTAACATACATTTCGCAATTTGTTAATCTCCAATTATTTAGCTTTTTACTAGCTTTCTGAATCGCAATTATTTCTGCATGTCTTGTAGTATCTTGTTTTTCTTCTTTTATATTATGTGCTCGTGCAATTATTTTTCCATCGTTTACTATTACTACTCCAACTGGTACTTCTAATTTGTCATATGCTTTTTTAGCCTCTTTTAAGGCTTCTTTCATAAATTTTTCTTCCATATATTGCTCTTTCTTTAATTAATATCATATTTAGCTTCTTTTTTCACTACTAATTTAAATTCTTACAAAACAATTTTGGTGTTCCCAGGCGGACTCGAACCACCATCGGTCGCTTAGGAGGCGACTGCTCTATCCTGCTGAGCTATGAGAACATTTTCTTTGTTAGTATATAATATTTTGTTTTTTATTTCAATATTTTAATTGAAAATTGTATAATAAGACTGTATAATTATTTATAAATTATGTTTTATAAGGAGTTTGTTATGCAAAAGATTTTGGGTTATATGAGAAAAGCTATTGAAGATTTTAATATGATTGAAGATGGTGATAAAATTGCTATTGGTTTATCTGGTGGTAAAGATTCTATTAGTATGCTTATGGGATTTAAAGCTTTACAGCGTTTTTATCCTAAAAAGTTTTCTATTATTGCTGTTTCTGTTAACCCTGGTTTTGAATATTTTGATAGTAATTTATTAAGAAAAACTTGTGAAGATCTTGATGTACCCTTTTTTGAAGAAATTAGCCATATTAAAGAAATTGTTTTCGATATTAGAAATGAGAAAAATCCTTGTTCTTTATGTGCTAATTTACGACGTGGTATTTTAAATAGTGTAGCTATTCGTGAAGGCTGTAATAAAATTGCTTTAGGCCATAATGAAGATGATGTACTAGAAACTTTTTTACTTAATTTATTTTATACTGGTTCTATTTCAACTTTTGCTCCTGTAAGCTATATGGATAGGTCAAAAATAACGCTTATTAGGCCACTTATTTATGCTCCTGAAAAAGAGCTTAAGAATTTTGTTAGAAGAAATAATATAACTATTATGAAAAAATCTTGTCCTATGGATGGAGTTTCTAAAAGAGAAGATATGAAAAAAATGATTAAAGATTTAAAGGTTGATATACCTCACATTAGAGCTAATTTATATGGTGCAATTAAAAGAAGTAATATAAAAGGATGGGAAGAGGAGGCTAATTAAATAGCCTCCTCTTTTTTAGAATGTTTCTTTAGCTCAGTATCCGATAACAGCTCTTACAAATGATTCGGAAATGATATGCATCCCCAAGTCGCTGGCAATTTGCTGCACTTGTGAATCCTGTAAATCTTTTCCAGGAAAGAACAAAAAAATCTGTCCTCTCTTATACCGTATTGTGAATCCGCCTTGGTAATGCTCTCTCACAACACAGTCTACTTCCTCTTTAGGAAGTCTCTTTTCTGTTATCACTAACTTAGTCATAAAACACCCTCCTTTACTTGTTGATGTATATATTATATAATTTTACATAATTAGTCAATTCCTTACTTTATTTACAATTACTTGTAAATTGTATAAAATACTTATATAATAATATAATAGTTGTTTAGTAGTATATATCTAAAGGAGGACATCTTATGAGAAAAAAAATACTACATGGTATTTGGCGGTTATGCCAAGTAGGAAGAGATTCGTTGATTATTATTTTGATGATTGCTATTCTTATTATGATGTTTGTACTGGATCCATTTGTATCAAAACCAGTTCTTCTCATCATTGTTATAGTAACAGCATTTATGTCTAGCTATTTGATTAATTTTCTAACTTCGCTGTTTGATCATTTAGCAGACTGGATTGAAGAACGAATCTGAAACATCCAAAATCCACCAATACAAATTCTGTACTGGTGGATTTTCTTTTTTATTTTACCATATTTAATACTGCTTGCCTTAGTTCTTCTAATTTTTCATTTGCCTTTTCATCACTTGTTTCTTTTATTCCCATATAGAATTTTATTTTTGGTTCTGTTCCTGATGGACGAGCACAGCACCATGCATCATTTTCTAGTTCATAATATAGCACATTTGATACTGGTAATTCTATTTTTGTAACTTTTCCAGTTTCTAAATCTTTAGATTCACTTATGCTATAATCTTTTGCAACTTTTACTTTGTAATATCCAATTTGTGTTGGTGCATTTTTTCTTAAGTCTTCCATTATTTGTTTTATTTTTTCTGCACCTTCTGCTCCCTCTATTGTTATTGATTCTGCTGCTTCTTTATAATAACCATATTTTTTATAGATGTTATCCATTTGATCACAAAGTGTTAATCCTTTTGATTTATAATATGCTGCTGCTTCACATAGCATCATTACTGCTGTTATTCCATCTTTATCTCTTGCATGTGTTCCAACTAGACATCCGTAACTTTCTTCAAATCCGAATGCATATGTTTTATCTCCTGATGTTTCAAATTCTCTTATTTTTTGTCCTATATATTTAAATCCTGTTAGAACTTCTACTAATTCTAAATTATATCCTTTAGCAATTGCATCTGCCAAATTTGTTGATACTACTGTTTTTATGAATACTCCATTTGGCTCTAATATTCCTTTTTCTTTTCTTTGACTTAGTACATATTCTGCAATTAACATTGCTGACATATTTCCTGTAAATGTTTTGTATTCTCCAGTTTTTGAATTTTTTGCAAATACTCCTAGTCTATCTGCATCAGGGTCTGTTGCAGTTATTATATCTGCTTGAACTTTTTTTGCAAGTTCAATTGCAAGTTTAAATGCTTTTGGATCTTCTGGATTTGGGTAAGCTACTGTTGGGAAATTTCCATCTGGTAATTCTTGTTCTGGTACTACATAAACTTCTTCAAATCCTAATTCTCCTAATATCCTCTTAACTGGTTTTGCACCTGTTCCATGTAATGGTGTATATACTATTTTTAGATTTTTTGCTTGTTCTTTTATTATGTCTTTATTTAATGATAATTTTTTTAATTCTTCTGTATATTTTGAGTCTATTTCTTCTAATACTGTATTATATAATCCCTTTTCTATTGCTTCTTCTTTTGACATTGTTTTTATTTTTGAGTAATCTTCTATTTGTTTTACTTCGTTTATTATATCTTTATCTGTTGGTGGTACAATTTGTGCTCCATCTTCCCAGTATACTTTATATCCATTATATTTTGGTGGGTTATGACTTGCTGTAATCATTATTCCGGCAAGTACATCCAAGTTCTCTTGTTGCAAATGATAATTCTGGAACTGGTCTTAATTCTTCAAATACATATGTTTTTATTCCATTTGCATTTAATATTAGTGCTGTTTGCTCACTGAATTCTTTTGACATATGTCTTGAATCGTAACTAATTGCTACTCCTTTTTCGCTAACACCTTTTTTTATAATATAATTTGCTAATCCTTGTGTTGCTTTACCAACTGTGTAACGGTTCATTCTGTTTGTTCCTATTCCAATAACTCCTCTTAGTCCAGCTGTGCCAAATTCTAAATCTTTATAAAACCTATCTTTTATTTCTTCTTCGTTATCTTTTATACTTATTAATTCTTTTTTTGTTTCTTCATCAAAATTTGGATTGTTACACCACTCTTCATATTTTCTTAAATATTCTTCCATAATTTCTCCTCTAACCTTTCTCCATTAATTATCGGTTTAATGGAACCATTTTTTATAGCTGTATTCTATAACTAAAAAAGCTAGATGTCAATTTTTTCATCTAACTTTTTCATTATATTATTTCCTATTTCTTATAAAATCTAGATATAAGTTTTTAGCAGTTTCTGGACTATCTATACCTTCTGCATTTTTTACAGGTGCAAATTCTTCTTCTCTTTTTACTCTCATAATAGCCATATCATTTAATCTTTCAAAAGCATCAAATATAAATGCTTCAAATTTATATGCGTTTGGTTCTGTTGGTACTACTATAACTCCATTTTCATCTATATATTTTGCTTTTTTAAATGCACTATGATATGGTAATTTGTTTTCTGATATTTCTTTAATTGCTTTTATATTAAATAAATTACATAGTATATGTGATTCTCCATATAGTAATTCTCCATTTTCGTCAACTGCTTCTGCCATTTCGTCTGTAATTTCTGTGTATTCTATAACACTTGGTCTACCATCTTTTTTACAAAATACTCCTACTTTTTCTTTAGGATTATTTTTTACAACTGATTTTCCTGCAGCTAAACATTTTTTATCCATTGCAAGTCCAGTAAGAATTGGATCTACCATTTTTGCAAGTACATTATCTACTCCTGCAATAAAAATCCATTCTATTCCTCTTTTTTGCATATCATCTAACACACCTTCTTTTCTCATTGCTTCGAAAATTCCACCATGTCCATCTGCTGCTTGTTTTACCATTCCTTTTTCATCTACTAATATTTTTCCAGCTGTGTCTACCATTGGCATTTCATTTTGAATGAAGAATTTTACATTTTCTTCTCCCATTTCAAAATAGTTATGACGTTTGAAAAATTCTTGTGTTTGTCCATTATTTTCTTTACTAGTCATTATGTACCATAGAATAACTGCATCATATTTTTCTATAGCTTCTCTAATAGTTTCTGATAGTAATGTAAATAGTGGTCTTTTTGGTTCTACATCTAATTCAAACGTTCCTTTTGGTCCATTATGTCCAAGTCTTGTTCCTTGTCCTCCAGCCATTGTTACTACTGCATATTTTCCACTTCTGATTATTTCTATTCCATCACTTTCATATTTTTCTTTTTCGTCTTTTTCTAATTTTTCTTTGTCTATGTACGATAATGGTTTAATTTCAAAATTATCAAAGTGTTTTTTTGTTTTTGTTTCTTCATATAATTTTTGCATATGATCAAAATCTATTTTTAATATTTGATCTAATAATTCTTCTTTTTTAGATTCAATTAAGTTATCATAACATCTCAATAATTGTTCTTGATTATATTTTTTTAATAATTCTTGAACTTGTTCTAACTTTTCATCCATTTGATTACTTCCCTTCAGCTTGTTATACTACAAAAATAGTATAATTTT
This sequence comes from uncultured Clostridium sp., assembly GCA_948434985.1. Classification (GTDB taxonomy): domain Bacteria; phylum Bacillota; class Clostridia; order TANB77; family CAG-508; genus RGIG8482. The sequence goes on along the minus strand of CAOJFV010000001.1, from coordinate 37,440 downwards.
ATTAATGTTCTTATATTATACTAAATTTAAAAATAAGTCAATAGTCAAACTTTCCTTACGGCAATAGTAAAAAATAAGAGTGAATAGTGAAGTACATAACACAATTAATTTAATGAACTTATATGTAAGTCTGTACTTTTAACTATCCACTTTTGACTATTTACTTATATTATTTTTTCACCTTTCTTATAATCAGTAAAAATTTCTCCTATTTCTTTTATTCCAGATGTATTTAATACAAATCTGTATTTATCTAAAATCGCATTTATTTCTTTATATTCTGCAATTTCATAACAGTTAATTACTGTTATTTCTTTACTAGAAATGTTTTTAATAATTTTATCTATATTTTTATTTGCTATTTTTAAATAATTTTCATTTCCTTTTACTATTATATTTATAGCTTGTACATTTTTTAGTAATGCTTCTATTTCACTTTTAATTTCACTAAATTTACAAATATGATTACTATTCCAGTCAATTTCTAATATCTTATTTTGTATTTCAGGTTTTAAATTCATTTTTGATAATAATTCTTCTATATTACTTTTTATTCCATTTTCAAGTATTGTTAATATTTTTTTATTTTCATTTATTGTTCTGTTTATATGAGGCAATAACATTGTAGTTAAATGCCAATCATTTACATAGAAACTGCATACTCTAGTTACATTATTCTCATTTTCTCTCATGTTTACTTCCCCTTTTTCTTTCGTTTTAACTACTGGTAAATTTTACCATTGTTACAAAAATATGTCAATAATATTTCATAATAAATACAAAAAACTTTTCGACATTATATAATTTTTTTGAATTGTATGTATATTTTTTTTGTTTTGGTTAATACTTTTTTTAAAGAGATATTTTTACAATTAAGTATTTTTTTTAAAATATTTTTAATTATAGTAATTCTTTTTAATAATTTCTTTTTTTGAATTATTTAGGATTTACTTTTATGAATTACTAATTTTACAATATTTTAAAATTTATAACTAATGATAGGAGGTTTTTTATGAATACTCTATTAAATATTATATGTGATAAAAAAGTAAAATATTCCATTTTGATTTTATTTTTACTATTTCTATATGTAAGTGTATGTGCATTTTCATATGTACAAGCTGTATCTCAAGATATTTCAAATAGTGTGTTTAGGCTTCATGTTATTGCAAATAGTGATAGTAAAGAGGATCAAGATTTAAAATATATTGTTCGTGATAATGTTTTAGCTTATATGAATGACCTTTGTAAAGATGCTACTTCTAAAGATGAGGCAATTTTAATTGCTAATGAACATTTAGATGAGTTTAAACAAGTGGCAATGGATACTATAAAAGATAATGGTTTTAATTATGATGTAACTGTTGAAATAGGAAATTTTTCATTTCCAACTAAAACATATGGGGATATAAGCTTACCTAGCGGATATTATGATGCTTTGAGAATAAAAATTGGAAGTGCAAATGGTCAAAACTGGTGGTGTGTAATGTTTCCTCCCTTATGTTTTGTAGATGTAAGTTCAGGTATTGTTCCTGATGAATCTAAGGAAGAACTAAAAAATGATTTATCAGATGAAGAGTTTAGCTTAATTTCTAATGAACAAGATTCTAAAATTAGTTTTAAATTTAAACTTATAGAATTTTTCCAAAATGCAAGGATTACTACTGCTAAAAATTAAAATAAAAAAGTATCTCATAGAAAGGGATGCTTTTTTATTCTATTTCTATTATATCTATTGATATATTATCATAATTATGATAATATATCGTATATTATATTAGGAGGTTTTACTATGATTAACATTAGACCTGTATCTGATCTAAGAAATTCATTTTCTAAAATAGAAGATATTGTTCTTAAAGAAGATCAAACCTTATATCTAACCAAAAATGGATATGGTAGTATGGTAGTTATGAGTATAGAAAAATATTGCAAATTAATTGATAATATTGATTTTAAATTAGATGAAGCTGATGAGTTTGCTGAAAAAACTGATATTAGATATTCTCATAATGAAATTTTTTCAAAAGTGAGGAGGAAGATTGATGATTCAAAATAATCCTTACTCTATAGAATATCTCCCTCTTTTTGAAGAAGATTTACAAAAAATTATTAATTACATATTATTTAAACTTCAAAATAAATCTGCTGCTTTAAAATTAGTTAATGACATAGAATCTGCTATCCTTAAAAGATCTTATAATCCCACTTCTTATCATCCCTTCCATTCAAAGAAATTAAGAAAAGACACATAATATAGAATTTATATTAATAACTTTACTGTCTATTATGTTGTATTTAATAATACTATGGAAATCCGTAGAATTTTATATAATAAGAGAAACTCTGATAATCTTATATAATTTACTTCTTTAAATTTAATTCATAATAATTTCTAAACACGTTTATAATTAATATCCATATACTTTATTAATCAAATTACCAAAAACTGTTGTAAATAACAATTATTTATGGTATATTTTTTACTAGTAGAGTATATTAATACTCTATTTTTGTTATGTATAAAATTTTCCTAGGAGGAATTTAATTTGGATAAATTAGTTATTAAAGGTAAAACCCCTTTAAAAGGTGAAGTTTCTATTGGTGGTGCAAAAAATGCAGCTGTTGCAATACTTCCTGCAAGTTTACTTAATGATGGTATTAGCACTATTGAGAACTTACCTAATATTAGTGATGTTAAATGTCTTTTAGAAATTATTGAAGCTTTAGGTGCCAAAATCACTTGGGTTTCTCAAAATTCTATTACTATTGATTCTAGAAACCTTGCTTGTACTAATGCTCCTTTAGATCTTACTCGCAAATTTAGGGCTTCTTACTATTTAATTGGTTCTTTACTTGGTAGATACAATAATGTACAAGTTGGTATGCCAGGACGGATGTAAACTTGGTGCAAGGCCAATTGACCAACATATTAAAGGTTTTGAAGCCCTTGGTGCAACTGTAGATGTTGGTCAAGGTAATATTACTGCTCATGCTGATAAATTAGTAGGTACTTCTATTTATATGGATATGGTTTCTGTTGGTGCTACTATTAATGTTATGATTGCAAGTGTCCTAGCAGAAGGTACAACAATTATTGATAATGCTGCAAAAGAACCTCATGTTGTTGATGTTGCGAACTTTTTAAATGCTATGGGTGCAGATATTCGTGGAGCTGGTACTGATGTTATTAAGATTAATGGTGTAGAAAAACTTTCTAGTAACGTTACTTATTCTGTTGTTCCAGACCAAATTGAAGCTGGTACTTTTATGCTTGCTTGTGTTGCTTCTCGTGGTGATTTAGTTATTAAAAATTGTATTACTAAACATTTAGAATGTATCACAGCTAAAGTTATAGAAATGGGAGCTCATGCTGAAGAAACAAATGGAGATACTATTCATGTTTGGTGTGATGAAAAAACTAGTAAGGCTAATATTAAAACCTCTCCATACCCTGGTTTTCCTACTGATTTACAATCTCAAATGGGTGTAGTATTAGCATTGTCAGATGGTACAAGTATTATTAATGAAAGTATTTGGGAATCTAGATTTCAATATACAGATGAATTAAATAAAATGGGTGCTAAAATTACAGCACAAGGTAAAAGTGCCGTTTTTGAAGGTGTAGATGAATTATATGGCGCTCCTGTTTATGCGACTGATTTAAGAGCTGGTGCAGCACTTATTATTGCAGGTGTTTGTGCTAATGGTGTTACTGAAATTTATAATCTTGAGCATATTGATAGAGGTTATGAAAATATCGAAGAAAAATTTAAAAATATCGGTGCAAACATTGAACGTGTAAGTATTGATGATTAATATTTATAAAAACACGGTATCCCGTGTTTTTAATTTAATTTATTTTTTAATTATTGTATGGCAAAGGATGAAATAATTAATTATGTTAAAATTTTGTAGTTTATATAGCGGAAGTACTGGCAATAGTTTATTTGTAGAAAGTAATAATGCTAAAATATTAGTTGATAGTGGAGTAAGTGCAAAAAAAGTTGAAGATGGACTAAATTCTATTGGTGTTAATATTAATGATATTGATGCTATTTTAGTTACACATGAACATTCAGACCATATTCAGTCTTTAGGTACTATTTCTAAAAAATTTAATATCCCTGTTTACGCAAATTCAAAAACTTGGGATGCTATGCCTTTACAAAAAGATAAAATTAGTGATAATAATATAAAATTTTTTAATAATGAGGATAAATTTGAAATCGGTGATTTTATTATCCATCCTTTTAGTATACCTCATGACGCGGCTAATCCTTGCGGATTTAGTTTCGAATGTGATAAAAACAAGTTTAGTATTGCAACTGATTTAGGACATATGACTAATAATGTTATAAGTAATTTAGAAGGTTCTTCTTTTTTGTGCTTAGAAGCAAATTATGACCCAGAAGTTTTAAAATGTTCTAAATATCCTTATATTTTAAAAACCAGAATTGCTGGACCAAATGGACATTTATCTAATAAACTTGCTGGACAAACTGTCTCTCATTTAATTAATTGTGGACTTGATAAAGTAATTTTAGGACATTTATCTAAGGAAAATAATTTTCCTGAACTTGCTTTGCATACCGTTCTTGAAGAATTGGCTACAAAAGGATATTCTAATAATTCAATTGATTTGAGTGTTGCAAATAGAGATCATCCAAGTGATTTCTTTGAGATCTGCAATTCTCGTATCACTTGTAATAGTTAGGAGGTATTATGCTTAATATTAATATAATTTGTGTTGGTAAAATTAAAGAGGATTATCTAAAATCTGCTATCAGCGAATATTCTAAACGTTTAAGTAAGTATTGTAATTTAAGTTTTACAGAATTACCTGATGAGAAATTGCCTAATAAATTAAATCCTAGTATCATTAATGAGATTAAGCAAAAAGAATGTACTAAAATATTACAAAATATAAAAAAGGATTCTTATGTTATTTGCTTAGATTTAAAAGGTAAGGAACTTTCTTCTAGTGATTTTTCTAAAAAGATTGATGATATTGGTTTAAATTTTAATAGTACTGTTACTTTTATTATTGGCGGTACACTAGGCCTTACAGATGAGGTACTTTTAAACGCAAACGAACTTTTATGTTTTTCTAAAATGACTTTTCCTCATCAACTTATACGTGTATTTTTACTTGAACAATTATTTAGAGCTTTTAAAATTTCTAAAAATGAGACTTATCATTGGTAAAATATTACTGTATAAATAATTTTATAAGACATACTAGCGACACGGTGAGGTAGTGCTTTTCTTTTTTGCGTATACAAAAAAAGAAAATACCCTACCTCGTGCAAGATGGAGCAGATTAATAATCTATATCGTTATATAGTAACTGTCATATTAATACTAAAAATTTTACTAATTTTAACATTAAATCTCCTTTATTGGTAATACTACTAATAAATAGGAGGTTTTTTTATGAGTTCATTATGGATCTGTTCTACTAAAGATATTAAAAAAAATTTTAGTTCACTCGATAAAGATATTTCGGTCGATGTTTGTATTGTTGGTGGTGGCATCACTGGTATTTCTACTGCATACCAGCTTTCAAAAGCTGGTCTTAAGGTTTGTATTTTAGAAAAAGATAAAATAGGTTATCACACAACTCGGTAATACTACTGCAAAAATCACTTCTCAGCATAGCCTATTTTATAATTATCTTATTAATACTTTTTCTAAAGAATATGCTAAAGGATATTTGGAAGCTAATGAACAAGCTATTCATAATATTAAAAATATTATAGATGAAGAGCAGATTGATTGTGATTTTGAATTTCAAGATAGCTATGTTTATACTGATTTAGAAGATGAAATTATTAAAATTAAACATGAAGTATCCGCTGTAAATTCCCTAGGGGTTGACGCTGAATATGTAGATAAATTAAATGTTCCATTTAATGCTTTAGCAGGTATTAAATTTAAAAATCAAGCACAGTTTAATCCTCTTAAGTATGTATATGGTCTATGTAAATCTATATTAAATAGCAATGGCGAAATTTATGAAGATTCCAAAGTTTATGATGTAAAAGCTACTGATGGTGGATATACTACTTACACTAAAAATAATATTGTTCATTCAAAATATGTTGTCCTTGCTAGCCATTATCCAATTATTAATGTTCCTGGTTTTTATTTTTTAAAGATGTATCAGGAAGCATCTTATATTATTGGAATAGAAACTAATTCTCCACTTTTTAATGGTATGTATATTAATACAAAATCACCTATCACTTCTTTTAGAGTGGCTAATTATAATGGTAAAAAAATTCTTTTGATTGGTGGTTCTGAACATAAAGTTGGTGCAAAAGAAGATTTATCTAATTGTTATACAAATCTAGAAAAAGTAGCAAAGTCTCTTTATGCAGATAGTAAAGTATTATTCAAATGGCAAACTCAGGATTGTGTTTCACTTGATAAAATTCCTTATATTGGTGAGTTTTCTACTGTAATGCCAAATGTTTTTGTTGCAACACGGTTTTAAGAAGTGGGGTATGACAACTTCAAATGTAGCTGCTAACATTATTTGTGATAAGATTTTAGGTCATACTAATCCATATGAAGATATATTTTTATCTACTAGATTTAAACCTATCAAGAATGGTACAGAATTTACAAATATGTTAAAACAAGTTTCTACTTCTCTAGTTTTAGATAAATTTAAAATTCCAAACGAGACTTTAAATGGAATTGGTAGAGATGAAGGAAAAGTTGTAGAAGTAGAAGGCTCTAAAGTTGGTATTTATAGAGATACAGCGGGAAAGTTTTTTGCAATAAAACCAGTTTGTACCCATCTTGGATGTGAACTATCTTGGAATAATTTAGAAAAAACTTGGGATTGCCCTTGCCATGGTTCTAGATTTAGCTACACAGGAAAAAGCTTGTATGACCCAAGTATAAAAGATTTAGAATTAATTAATTTAGAGTAAAAATTATTATAAGTGTTTATAGATTAATATGAAACCTGCGTAAGCGACCAACCGAAGCGTAGCGAAGATCGAATGGAGCAACCCACATATAAATGTGTAAAATGTAGGTTGCGACACCAAAAGTTGAAATATTAATCTATAAACACTTATAATAATTTAAAATCTATACTTTACAACAAATGTTCAACATTTAGTAAAATGAAACGTACTTGTATGGTTAAACTCCCATTATATTATATCCACTATCAGCATATATAACTTGACCTGTTATACTGTCTGACATATTGCTAAGTAAAAATGTTGCAACATTACCAACTTGTTCAGTTGTAACGTTTCTATGTAATGGTGATTTTTCTTCTACTACTGTTAGTATAGATGAAAAATCTTTTATTCCTTTTGCAGATAAAGTTTTTATCGGTCCTGCTGAAACTGCATTTACTCTCATCCCAGTTTTTCCTAAATTTTCTGCTAAATATCTAACACTTGCTTCTAATGCAGCTTTTGCAACTCCCATTACATTATATCCTTCTAATACTTTTGTAGATCCATGATATGTTAACGTTACTATACTTGCTTGTTCATTTAACATATCTAGCTCTTTTGCCATTCTTGTAGCAAGTACAAATGAATAAGCACTTACATCGACTGCGTGTGAATATCCATCTTTCGATGTATATACAAAATCATTGTGTAAATCTTCTGTATTTGCATGTGCAACCCCATGAACAATTCCATCTATTTTTCCATTTTCTTCTTTTATTTTAGTAAAAACATCTTTTACTAATTCATCTTCTGATGCTCCATTTAATACATATGCTTTACTTCCTTTAAATTCCTTTATTAATTCTTCTATTTTATCTTTATTTTCTTCTCCCATATATGTAAAAATTAATTTTGCTCCATTTTCATAAGCAGATTTAGCAATTCCAAAAGCTATACTCCACTTATTTCTTATTCCCATAATTAATATTTTTTTATCTTTTAATAACATTTTTATACCTCCCTATATTCTCCCATATTTCTGAATTTTTCATATCTCTTTTGTACAATTTCTTCTGTACTTAATTTATTTAATTGATTTAGCGTAGTACATATTTCTTTTTTTAAACTACTTACTATACTATTAAAGCTCTCTTGTTCATCACCATTTGGTTCTTTTATTATTTTGTCTATTACTTTTAAATCATATAAATCCTTTGCTGTTAATTTCATTTTTTCTGCCGCTTCTTTATATCTACTCCCATCTTTCCACAAAATAGTGCTATAACCTTCTGGTGAAAGGATAGAATAAATTGCATTTTCTAACATAAACACTTTGTTTGCAACACCTATTGCTAACGCTCCTCCACTTGAACCTTCTCCTATTACTATTGATATTATTGGCACTTTTAATTTTGCCATTTCAAACATAGATTTTGCAATAGCCTCCCCTTGCCCTCTTTCTTCTGCACCAATTCCTGGGTATGCTCCTTTTGTATCAATAAAAGTAATAACTGGTCTTTTAAACTTTTCTGCTTGTTTCATAAATCTAATACCTTTTCTATAGCTTTCGGGATTTGGCATTCCAAAGTTTCTTTCTATATTTTCTTTTGTTCCGCCTTCCTTTTTGTTCTGCAATTATTGTGAAATTTTGATTTTCTATTTTTGCTAACCCACAAACAACTGCTTTATCATCTTTAAAGTTTCTATCTCCGTGTAATTCTATAAAATCATCAAATATAGCTTCTATATAATCAAGTGCTGTTTTTCTTTTAGGATTTCTTGCTATTTCGACTCTTTCCCACGCAGTCAGTTTTTTAGCCAAAGTTCAACACCTCCTATTCGTTATAAGTACTTTCAAGTTGAAGTAATATATTTCTTGTTAATTTGAGCAAAATGTTATATATTTATTTTAGAAATGTAAGATTTAACCACGTGGGGACCGCCGAATGCTGTTAAGGCTTTGCCTATTACAGCATCGGTGGGAAGGTTATAATCTGGAATGAATAAAATAAATATATAACATTTTGCATATTAATTTATCTATGATACTGTATTAATTTATATAATGTATCTTTTAAATCTTTTCTTTCAACTATTTTATCTATAAATCCGTGTTCTAATAAGAATTCAGCTGTTTGGAATCCCTCAGGCAATGATTCTTTTATTGTTTGTTCTATTACTCGTTGCCCTGCAAAACCTATCATAGCTTTTGGCTCTGCTAGAATTATATCTCCTAAACTTGCAAAGGATGCTGTAACACCTCCATATGTAGGGTCTGTTAGTACAGATATATATAACAATCCTGCTTCATCTAATTTTGTAAGTGCTACTGATACTTTTGCCATTTGCATTAGGGATATAATACCTTCTTGCATTCTTGCACCACCTGATACACAAAATATTATAAGTGGTAATCTTTGTTCTATTGCTTGTTCTATTGCATATGTTATTTTTTCTCCTACTACAATTCCCATACTTCCCATTAAGAAGCCACTATCCATTATACATATTACAACTTTTTCTCCATTTATATTTCCCACGCCACAGCTAACCGCTTCTTCAAGCCCTGTTTTTTCTCTTAGCATTTTTAGTTTATTTGGGTAATCTTCTAAATCTAATGGATTTGTTGTTTCAATATTTAAATTAAATCTTTCATATGTTCCATTGTCTATGATTAGTTCTATTCTTTTTCCAATGTGCATTCTAAAGTAGTGTCCACAATTGGGACAAATATTTAAGTTTTCTCTAACTTTTTCTTTATATATTATTTCTTTACAAGCTTCGCATTTAACCCATTTACCTATTGGTATATCTATTTTAGTTTTTTTATTTTTAACATTTGCAACTTCCCTCTTTTTTATTTTATCAACAATCATTTTCTACTCCTCTTTCTTTTGATTTGGAGTTTTTAATATTTCTTTTTCAATAAAAGAAGTATCAAAATTTCCCCTGATAAAATCTGGATTTCTTATTATACAAAAAAGGAAATCTCTATTTGTATTTATTCCATCTATTACTAATTCTTCTAATGCTCTTTTCATTTTTGCTATTGCTTCATTTCGTGTTGTTCCATGTGTTATTATTTTTGCAATCATCGAGTCATAGTTTGTTGGTATTGTGTAACCATTATATATAGCAGTATCTACTCTTATTCCATTTCCTCCTGGAAGATTTATTTCATTAATTTTTCCAGGACTTGGCATAAAATTTTTTGTAGGATTTTCAGCATTTATTCTACATTCTATTGAATGTCCTTTAAATTCAATATCTTTTTGTTTAAATTTTAATTCTTCTCCTGCCGCAATTTTTATTTGTGCTTTTACAATATCTATCCCTGTTCTCATTTCAGTTATAGGATGTTCTACTTGAATTCTGGTATTCATTTCCATAAAATAAAAATTTTTATCACTATCTACTAAAAATTCTACTGTTCCGTAGGCTAGTATATCCTGCCTTTTCAGCTGCTTTTATAGCTGCTTTTCCCATTTTATTTCTTAATTTATCATCAATTGCTGTTGAAGGTGTTTCTTCTATTATTTTTTGGTGGTTTCTTTGTATTGTACAATCCCTTTCACCTAGATGTACTATGTTTCCGTGTTCATCTGCTAGTATTTGAATCTCTATATGTCTTGGATTTTTAATGAATTTTTCTATGTAAATTTCATCATCATTAAATGAATTTTTTGCTTCTTGTTTTACAATATTATAATTTGTTTCTAATTCATAACTATTATTTACTATTCTAATTCCTTTTCCTCCACCACCTGCTGCTGCTTTTAACATAATTGGATAACCTATTTTTTCAGCAATACTATAAGCATCTTTTAATCCTTTTACACTTCCTTCTGATCCTGGTATAACTGGAACACCTGCTTCCTTCATTAGTTCTTTGCTGTTTGATTTGTTTCCTAACAAATTTATTACTTTTGAACTTGGTCCTATAAATTTAATATTAGATTCTTCACATATTTTAGCAAACTCAGCATTCTCAGATAAAAATCCAAATCCTGGGTGAATGCTATCAGCTCCTGTTATATATGCTGCTTCTATTATATTTTTTATGTTTAAATAGCTTTTATTTGAAGGTGCTGGTCCTATACATATTGCTTCATCTGCTAAACGTGTATGAAGTGCATCTTTATCTGCTTCTGAATAAACTGCAACGGTTTTTATATTCATTTCTTTACATGCTCTAATTATACGGACTGCAATTTCTCCACGATTTGCAATTAATATTTTGTTCATTTAATTATCACCTCTTTTTATAAATTTTTAACATATAATCCGCTCATATGTAGATATATATTTATAATTTATTAAAACACTTCGGCTTTCCCCAATGAAACTGTAGCAAATACTTCGTATTTTAACAGTTTCTATTGGTCACCCACAAAAGCCTCGCCACCATTTTACTAAATTATAAATATATATCTACATTCACGCTATTATAGAACAATTAGCATAATATATAGTACTATACTACTGCAAAGGTTAGTTCTCCTTTAGCTGCGACACTTCCATTAACTGTTGCAATAGCCTCTCCTACTCCTATTGGTCCTTTTCTTTTGATAATTTTAACTTCTAACTTAAGTCTATCACCTGGAACTACCATTTTTTTAAATTTCATTTTATCTATTCCACCAAATAAAGCATTTTTTCCTTTATTTTCTTCCATAGATAAAATTGCAACTGCTCCAGTTTGTGCTAAACTTTCAGTAATTAATACTCCTGGCATTATAGGATTTCCTGGGAAGTGTCCTTTAAAGTACCATTCTTCTTCACAAACATTTTTATATGCTACTGCACTTTCTCCTGGTATAAATTCTTCTACTTCATCTATCATTAAAAATGGTTCTCTTTGTGGAATTATTTCTTTTATTTGTTCTTTATCTAACATTTTTATTCTCCTATTCTATTACAAATAATGGTGTACCATATTCTACTGGCTCTCCGTCTTTTACTAGAATTTTTGTAACTTTTCCAGAAAATTCACTTTCTATTTCATTCATTAGTTTCATTGCTTCTACTATACAAAGCGTATCTCCTTTTTTTACTTCTTTTCCTATTTCTACATATGGATTAGATGTTGGAGATGGTTTAATATAAAATGTACCTACCATTGGTGATTTTACAATATTTCCAGTAGTTTCTTCTTTACTATCTTCTTCTAAAACTACACTTTGCTCACTAACAACTGGTATTTGAGCAGAATTTGTATGTATTATTTCTTGTTTTATTTCTTTTTTCATACTAATTTTTGTACCATCTGCAAAGTCTATATCTATAGCTGTTAATTTTGAGTTTCCCATATCTTCCATTAATTGTTTGATTTTTTCATATTCCATTTTTATCTTCCCTTTCTGTTATTTTTATTATAATATATCCTTTGTTTACCGCTCCCATATAGTAATATATTTATTTTGAAAAGTTTCGACACTCGTCTAGCCTCTGGAGATTCCACGTACTACACTTTTAAAAATAAATATATTACTACATTAGTGCTAATTTCTATCATAGACTCAAATCTATTCTTCATATTTTCTTATTATAATGCTTGCGTTGTGTCCTCCAAATCCTAAAGAGTTAGACATAACAATATTTAGTTTTGCTTCTCTTGGCTCATTTGGTACTATGTCCAAATCACATTCTTCGTCTTTTACTTTGTAATTAATTGTAGGTGGAACTTTGCTTTCTACAATTGCTTTTGTGCATATTATTGCTTCTACTGCTCCTGCCGCACCTAATAAATGACCTGTATTTCCTTTTGTTGAACTTATCATTACTTTGTTTGCTGCTTCTTTTAAAACATTTTTTATGGCTATTGTTTCTATAGAGTCATTTAGATGTGTAGATGTTCCATGTGCATTTATATAGTCTATATCTTCTGGTTGTATCTCAGCATCTTTAATTGCTCTTAAAATTGCTCTTGATGCTCCCTCTCCATCTGGAGCTGGTGATGTAATGTGATATGCATCTGAAGTTGCTCCATATCCTATTACTTCTGCATATATTTTTGCTCCTCTTTTTTTAGCATGTTCTAATTCTTCAAGTACAACAATACCTGCACCTTCGCCCATAACGAATCCGCTTCTTTCTTTATCGAAAGGTATACTTGCTCTTTCTTTTGTTTCTGCACGTGTTAATGCTTTCATATTTTCAAACCCTGCTATTCCTGATGTACAAATTGCAGCTTCAGATCCACCAGCAAATATAACATCTTCATATCCATCTTTTATATTTCTATATGCCTCTCCAATTGCGTGAGTTGAAGATGCACATGCTGTAACTATTGAAATAGATTCTCCTTTTGCTCCTATTTCAATTGCAATGTTTCCTGCTGGCATATTTGCAATTCCCATAGGTATAAACATAGGTGAAACTCTATTATGTCCTTTTATATAATTTGTTTCACATTGTTCTTGTATTGTAGTTAATCCTCCTATTCCTGAACTAACAAATACTCCTACCCTTTCAAAATCTGTATTTTCTTCATTTATTCCAGAGTCTTTAAGTGCTTCCCTTGCTGCTATTATTGCAAACCCGAGAACTTCTATCAAATCTCTTTGCTTGTTTTAATTCAAAATAGTCTAATGGATTATATTCTTTTACTTCTGCATCAAATTTTGTTTTAAAATCACTTGCATCAAATAATTTTATTTCATCTATTCCACATTTCTTTTCTAAAATTCCATTCCACATTTCGTCTGTATTTTTTCCTATTGGAGTTATTGCTCCAAGTCCTGTTATAACTACTCTTTTTTCCATTTTATTACTCCTTACATTAACATTCCACCATCTACATTAATTACTTGCCCAGTTATGTATGAACTATCCTCAGATGATAAAAATTTTACGAGGTTTGCAACATCTTTAGATGTTCCCATTCTTTTTAATGGTATTGTTTTTGCAATTTCTTCCTTAATTTCTTCTTTTAATACATCTGTCATACCAGTTTCTATAAAACCTGGTGCTACTGCATTTACTAATATCCCTCTAGATGCTACTTCTTTTGCTAAACTTTTTGTAAAGCCTATTATTCCTGCTTTTGATGCTGAATAGTTTGTTTGTCCTGCATTTCCTGCTACTCCAACTACTGATGATATATTTATTATTTTTCCTGAACGAGCTTTTATCATATGGTTAATTACATTTTTGGTTACATTAAATGTTCCTACTAAGTTTATATCTATTACATCTGTAAAATCTTCTTTTTTCATTCTCATTAGTAATGTGTCTTTTGTTATTCCTGCATTGTTTACTAATACATCAATTTTTCCATATTCCTCGATAATCTCTTTTGTAAATCTTTCGCAGTCTTCAAAACTAGATACATCTCCTTTAACTGCAAGACACTTTACACCTTTTGCTTCTATTTCTTTTTTTGTGTTTTTTAAATCTTCATTATCTGTTCTATAATTTATTGCAATATCATATCCACTACTTGCTAGTGTTATTGCAATACTTTTTCCTATTCCCCTAGTAGAACCTGTTATAAATGCAACTTTATTCATCTTCTTCCTCCTATTTAATTATTAACTGACTATTATATATTAATATTTGATACAGCTTAAAACATTTTCTAAACTTGCTACATCATTTATATTTAATATTTGTATTGGCAATTCTTGCTTCATTCTTTTTACAAATCCTGATAGTGTTTTTCCTGGTCCAATTTCTATAAATGTATCAATTCCATTATCAAGCATATTTTGTAGTGTTTTCGAAAATCTTACAGGATTTATGATATGTTTTGCTAGTATATCTTTTATATCATCTGTACTTTTATAAAAATCTCCATCTAAATTTTTGATTACTTTTGTTTCAAATTTGTTAATTGTTATTTTTTCTAATTCTTTTCTTAATGCATTTGAACTTTCTAATAGTTTTTCAGTATGAAATGGTCCTGCTGTTTTAAGTATCATTACTTTTTTTGCTCCCATTTCTTTTGCAAGAGTTTCTGCTTCTTTAACGGCTGCTTCTTCTCCTGAAATTGCAATTTGCCCTAGCGTATTATAGTTTGCAGGTTTTACAAATCCAGATTTTACTTTTTTACATATATCTTCTACTTGTTCACACTCAAGTCCAAGTATTGCTGCCATTTGCCAGTTTCCTTCTGGCAATAGGTTTTGCATATATTCTCCTCTTTTTTGAACTAATTTTATTCCTTCATTAAAAGAAAGTACATTGCTATTTATTAGTGCTGTATATTCTCCTAAACTTAAACCTGCTGATATATCACATTTTATATTTTCTTGTTTTAATATTTCTAATATTCCTAAACTCATTGTTAATATTGCTAGTTGTGTATATTTTGTTTCATTTAATAATTCCTCTGGTCCTTCAAATGTTATTTTCGCAATATCTATACCTGTTATTTGTTTAACTTCATTATAAGTATCTCTTATTACTTCGTATTTTTCATATAAGTCTTTTCCCATTCCTATATTTTGTGAACCTTGCCCAGGAAATAAAAATCCAATTTTCATTTAATTTTCCATCCTTTTTAATATTTCTTTTTCAAATTCGTTACAGAATTCTGTTATAAATTCTTTTGTGTCTATATAAATACCAAATTCTTTTTTTATTGATGTAGCTATATTTTTTATATCATTACTAAATTTTTCTTTCTCAGTATTTATTCCTATTCCTATAACTAAATATCTTACATTTTCTCCAATCACTTTGGTTTGTGTTAAAATTCCACCTAATTTCTTACCATTATATACAATGTCATTTGGTTCTTTTATTTGTAATTCTATATGGTATAAACTTTTGAATATGTCTAGTATAATTTGTGCAATTTTTATTGTTATTCCTTGTATTCTTTTTATATTGCAATTCATTTTTATAAAAAATGAAAATGCTATATTGTTTTCTTCATCTGTATACCATACTCTATTATGTGTTCCTATTCCATTTGTTTGAATGTCTGCCATTATTAGAGTTCCATTTGGTGTGTTTTTGTTTTCTAACAATTTCCATATTTGATTTTGAGTTGAATAAATTTGTTTATAGTAAATTGCATTTTTACCTAAGAAATTAGTTTTTAGATTTTTCAATAACATCTAAATTTTCCTGCCTTTTTATTTTATTTGTTGTTGTTTTTATTAATGGATTTTCTGTTAATAATATTCCTCTTATTGCTTTATATTTTGGCATTGTTTGATTTATTTCTTTTACTTTATTTGATAATACTTTGTAAATTTCTTCTTCACTTGTTACTTTATATGTATCTTTAACTATTTCTTTATCATATACAATTTGTACATTTATTTTTATATCGTTTTTGTCTTCAGATTGTGTCTTTCCAAATACAAATGATTCTTTTACTCCTTCTATTTTATTTATTAAGTTTTCCATTTCTTCTGGAAAGATATTTTTACCATTTTTTAAAACTATTACACTTTTCTTTCTTCCACATATGAATATGTAGCCATCTTTATCAATTTTAGCTAAATCTCCTGTATGGAACCAGCCATCTTTTATAGCTTCGTTTGTTGCTTTTTTATTGCCATAATATTCAAGCATTACATTTGGTCCTTTTACAAGTAGTTCTCCTATTCCTTCGTTATTTACATCTTTTATTTTTACTTCTACACTTGGAACTGCTTTACCAATTGAACCTGTTTTATAATATTTATTACTTCCAACACCTACTACTGGAGATGTTTCTGTTAATCCATATCCTTGAACTAGGTTTAAACCAAGTAGTCTATATTTCTCTTCAATTTTTGGATCTAATGCTGCTGCTCCACTTATAAGTAATTTTATATTTCCTCCAAGTATTTTATGTATTTCGTTAAATACTTTCTTTTTTTCTTCCATTGATGAATTTTTATATTTTTCTTCTTTTTCTAATATTTCTTGAAGTTTTCCTTGTTTTTCAAGTTGTTTTCTAATCATCATAAAAATTCTTTCATATATTCCAGGGACACATGCCATAACACTAACTTTGTATTCTTTTATATTTTCTACTATGTATCTTAATCCATCACAGAATGTTCTTTTAGATCCTTTATATAAGGATAATAAAAATCCAACTGTACATTCAAAAACATGATGAACTGGTAATACTGAAAGTAATGTGTCTTCTTCTTGAACATCTAAAACACTTGCTATATCCATTAAGTTTGAACATATATTTTTGTGTGATAATGCAACTACTTTTGATTTTGATGTTGTGCCTGATGTAAATAGCATAATGCTCATATTTTCTGCATCAATTTTAGCATCTAAGAATCTTCTATCTCCACTTGCTATTAGTTTTTTCCCTTTTTCTATTAGTTCTTCTTGTGAATATACACCATCTGTATGTATTTCTATGTCCATAGATATTAAGTGTTTTAATTGGTTATTTTCATTGTATTTAATTTTATTTATAATTTCTTCGTATTTTTTTGAATAAAATATTGCTTCTATTCCGTGATCTTTCTATTAATGATTCTAATTCATTTTCTGGTAATGCTTTATCTAAGGGTACTACTATTCCTGTTCCACATACTATTGCTAAGTATGCTACTTCCCATTCAAATCTATTTTCTCCTATAACAGCTATTCTTTTATTTTTTAATCCCATATCTATTAGTGCTGTTCCAAGATTATCTATCATATCTCTTATTTCTTTATGTGTGTATGTTTTATATTTTCCTTCTTCTATTTTTATTTGATATGCTATTTTGTCTTTATACATATCTTTTGTTTTGTTTAGCATATCTTTTAAATCAGTTATTTCCGTATATGAATATAATTTTTTATCCATACTTACCTCCTATTGTTCTATTTTTATATCACATTTTAGAAATAAAATATATTAAACTGACTCTTCGGTATAATATAAACTAATGGTAAATATTATTTTTTGTATATTTATGCAAAAAGAGCAAGAAATAAAATTTCTTGCTCTTTTGGGTACAGCTGGAGGGATTCGAACCCCCGACCTTCCAGTTCGTAGTTGAACATCCAATCCAATTTGAGTAACTTTTGAAACACTTAATTTTCTAAGATTATATTTTATAAGTATTGATATTACTAAAGTACAAGAATTTCTTGAAAATTTAATATAGTTTAAATAAGTTTAAGAAAAAGTAAAATAGTTTATTAAAATTCCACATTTAAGGGGAAATAAGGGGAAAACATTTTCACTTTCGGGGGAAAAACTTAATATCAATATTTTATTAAAAGATAAGGGGAAAGATTTTTTCTGTTTTGGGGAAAACTCAAAATATAATTTTAGAAAAAGGAGTGTATGAGTAATGGAAAATAGATCTATAATACAAGCTAATTTTATTATTGCAAATAGAGATTTAATCAATAAATTTGGAGTTAATTCTGCTATTTTGTTAGGAGAATTATACGGTCGATATAATTATTTTAAGAAAAGAAATCAGTTAAAAAATGGTTTCTTTTTTGCAACTAAAAATAGTATAGAAAGTAGTACAAAATTAACACCATATAAGCAAAGAACAGCAAGTTCTATACTAGAAAATGCTAATATTTTAGAAATAAAATATATAGACATTCCACCAAAAACTTATTATAAAATTAACGAAATAAATCTGCTGAAAGTGTTGAAAAATTTAGTAGTCGATAAAATGAACAACTAGATGTTTAAAATATGAATTACAGTATGTTAAAAAATTTTACACAAATAACAATAAAGAAAAATAATAAATAAGAACACACACGCAAAGAAAAAAACTAAAAATTTTTCAATGTAAAAGTTAAATTTTTGAAAAGTTTTTAATAAATTTTGATAAAAAAATATTCCCTCGGAGAGCAAAAAGGGTTTTAGGGATTTTCCCTAACAAGCAATTAGAGGTGTCAAAACACCATGCTTGCGAATGTTAAAGCGTAAAAAAATACCTTAACATTCGAGCAAAATAAATTTTGCTATAGCTTTTAATGTTGAGCTTCGCAAACATTAAAAATTGAATATAGAGGATGTAATAATGGTTACTGATACAATAAGAGAACTTGAGAAGATTTTTATGACTTATGATAGTGCTTTAAACAAATTAAAATTACTAGAATTAAAAACCAAAACTGGTAAAGAAATAACATACATAGATTTACAAAGAGCAGTTCAATTTATGATCAAAAAACATCCAACTTGTAGATGGAAACAGAATAAATTAATTGATAGAAAAAATTATATTTTAGCTGAAGGGTTTTATTGGATAACTGATGTTTATTTCCAGAAAGAAAAAAGTATCATAGATGCTGATATAGACTTTTTTACTATGAGAATAAAACAATATGAAGATTTATTAAAAGTTATTCCTAAAAATTTTTGGAATAATGATATGTTTGTATATGAATTACCAAATTATTTTAATAGAGTTCCTGGTACTATCAAAAATAATATTATAAAAATGAATAAGGCTACAAATAGTAGTTATAAATATTACGAAAATGGAAAAGCAAAAATATCTAAAGAAGGTATTGAATGGATATGCAAAAATTGCTTTAAACAAAAATATTTAGAACTATTAGAAGAATACAAAATGGAACTTACTGAAAAATATATTAAAGCTGATTATCCTTATGATGTTTTTCTAACAAAATATGAATCAAAACTGCTAGGAATAGACAAATATTTATGGAAATACATACGATAATAAAACATATTTACACTTTTACCACATTTTATTGTTTTGTAGTAAAAGTGTAAATTAACTAATCCAATAGAGTAATTATATAATTTTTAGCAAATTTTTACAAATGGGCTGACAAATTAAAAAGAGCACGTTATACTACAAGAAAAAGTTGATTGGAGGTAGTATATATGTCGGATGAAAATGACAATAAAGGAAGTGTTTTAACTACATTATTTGAGAGTAAGGAAGAAAACTTATATGCTTTAAATGAAATGGATAAAGAAAAAATCAAAAATCTAACTAAAAATAACGATAGCTATGAAAAATTATTTGCAATATTAGAAGATTTATTGAATTCTCCTAATAGCCTAGAAAAAGTAAGAAATAGCTTAGACAGTTATATCGACAAAATCAATATTATTGGTGCTTACGAAAATGAAAAGTTCTATAAAATACGGATTTTCAGATGCAGTAAATTTAATATTAGAATGTGTGAGAAGATAGTTGAAATTGGAGTATGTCATAAAAAATCTTTTATAACATACTCCTTTACAACTTGTTTAATCCTTCAAAATTTTTTCTAAAATATAAATAGCTATTCTTATAATTTTTTTCTAATATTTATATATAAACATTTAATCTGTGAATAATCCTCATATCTAGTTGTTTTAATTTTAATATTTACTAAAATTAAAGTTTTTTCTTCTATCCTCTAATTCATCAAAATATGAATCGTAGGAATAATCTATATTGATATATGGTTTAAATAGTTGTATTACAATATCATCATAATCCGTTGTTATAAATTCATTATCAATAACTTTAGCTAAACTATTAATACAATTTTCACTAGCTTCCTTAGATATTTTAAATTTTTCAGATAAATATAAAGGTGTTATTCTCGCACCATTTTTAACCAAATCTTTTAAAACACATTGAGGGGCTAATAATTGAGCCGCAAAAAAATTAGCTTCAGCCTCATTTTTATCACATTGAGTAGTATGATTTAAAACTATATGTCCTAATTCATGGGATATTGTCCAAGTCTTTCTTCCTTCTGTTTCTATATCCTCATTATAAAAAATTAATATATTGTTGTTTCTAATATATGTATATCCATCATTAGTATTTCCATTAGAAGTTAATTGGTTTATACTCAGATTTGTCTTTTGTGCATATTCTTGGAAACTGATTATTTTAATATCATATTCTTTTAATTTTATCTTTTTAGGATTTATGGGAAAAGAAAAATTTTCTTGTAACATTAGAGTTTTGTAAGCTTCTTCTTTCGCTCTTTTAAAATTTGGTTTAGCCATTCTTATTATTTCCTAAAAATATATCTATTGTGCTATCTAATATATCAAGTAACTTTTCTTTTTCTTTTGAATCTACTTGTTCAGCTTTTCTAAAAATTATAGCAGTCCTAGAATTATCTTCTTCCTCTATTTTATCTTTAATTCCTAATAAATAATTAACAGTAACTCCAAAATAATTTGATAATTTATTTAATGTTTCCGTGTTTGGAGTTGCATTTCCAGATTCCCAATATGATACTCCTGTAGCAGTAATTCCAACTATATCAGCCAATTGTTGTTGCGTAAGATTATTTTTTTTTCTTAATTCTTTTATTATTTGAGAAAATTTATTTTCGTTCATAGTATTTCCCTCCATTTAAAGTAATTATATTATAAAATAAATAAAATGTAAATATTTTTTAAATAAAATGTAAGTTTTTTAGCAAAGTGTATTGACAATTGCTAAAAAAGTTACTATAATCAAAATGTAATAAAAATATAAATTACACTTAAGTTATGTTTTGTATAAATACATAAATATTATACCATACTAGGAGGTTTTTATGAATACTTTAATGTTAAGCTCTAAGAGTTATAAAGAAAATAAGGAACACGATTTTGGCGATTGTTTTATATCAGATAATGGAAATGATGTTGTTGTGTTTGACTGTGGCTCAAATGAACATGCTGAAAAAGTAATAGAATATTTAGAAAACAATTATGGTACAGACAAAAAAGCAATAATTGTTTTATCACATAACGATTCAGACCATTTTAATGGTATACCAAAATTAATTGAAGAAAATAAAGTAGAAAAAGTTTATACAATTTTATTTTTAAAATTATACCATGAATTATTAGATAAAATAGATGATGGAAGAAAAACAAATAATTCTATCAAAGAACAAATTGCAGAATTATATTCTAATATAACATCATTAGAAGGTCAAGGAATATTATTTAGTATATATGATAATAAGGATTCTTTTGTTAAAGTCTGTAATGGTATTAATATTGTAGGACCAACAAAAGAATATGCCATAAAAGCAGCAGCAAAAGCTTTGGATTCATGCGAAGGTAACACTCTTGATAAAGAAACAGTAATAAATGCAGCTAGTGTTCAATTAAGTATAGATTTTGAAAGTTCAAAAATGTTATTGACTGGTGATTCTAGTACAGATGCAATTCAAGAAAATGTAAAGACACATCAAATTATACAAATTCCCCATCACGGAAGATTAGATCATGCCGAAGATTTATTTGAAATAAAAAAATATGATAAAGATACTGTATATCTAATATCAGATAACAAAGGTTCTAGTTCAGGAGGTTCAGAAGAATTAATAAGCAAAGGAAAAAACAAAGGACATACTATATTTAATACTAGAACCGAAGACACTAAAACAATAAACTCTACAACTTATCAAAAATCTTATAGAGTGGGGTCGTATATATGATATACATTTTACAACATTTATATAAAAAAGATTTTAAAAATTTCAATACTGAAATTATAGGACGAAAAGATTATTTATATAATATTTTCAAATCATATTTTGTAATAAAGAAAACAGTGTACTTAAAGGAGAACTTTACATTACCACAATATTATATTCTCGAAAGCTTTCCCTTTAATTCTATGAATAACTTCTATGTAGTTGTAGGCGATACAGATTTTGTTATAGAATATATAAATACACACAAGGAAGAATTTATTGGAAAAACATTAGTTGTAATAACTTGCGTTAAATACAATAAAAAGAAACTTAATAACCTATTATATACCTTGAAATGTTCATCAATATATTTAACAAGACAAAACAATGATGAAGCAGATTATTACGATGGTAGTAAATGGGGATTAAATTTTAAAATAACATTATCAGAACTAGATTTTTACAATAGTAATAAAAGTACTATTATTGAAAAATTAAACGAAAATTTTGAAAGGATAAAATAAATATGGAACATTTTTTTAATAAATTAGAAAATTATAATATACTAAATTATATTTTACCAGCTGTTGTTTTTGATGTTGGGTGCAAATATTATATTAATATTGCACTAATTCCTACTGATAATATATTTATTTCAATTTTTATATATTATTTTTTAGGGTTAGTTATTAGCAGAATAGGCTCTTTAATTATAAAACCATTATTGTGGAAATTAAAAATCTTAAATAAAAAAGACAGTTCAAAATGTACAGATTTTTATAAGGCTGAAGAAAAAGATGAAAAAATAAAAATACTATTCACAGATTACAATATGTATAGAAATTTTATTGCTACTTTCTTTCTTCTTTTAATAGCTAAATTTGCATATGCAGTAAAGACTTGGCTAAATATTAATTCTACAATTATATATACAATACTATTCATATTACTTATTATATTATTTATAATATCATATAAAAAGCAATTACGCTATATACATAGTAGAATAGAAAATACTAAATCTAAATAAACAAATATAATAAAAGCTACGAAAGTAGCTCTTTAATTATACATATTTATTTATTCATTTCCCAGCTCTTAAAATAGATACACTCTAAATTATCGTTGAATTTTATTTCATATAATCCATCAAAATCTTGATTATTTTGTTTTAAAATCCATTGAGCAATTAAAATATTATTATCTATTGCTAATATTTTCAACTGAATATCTTGTATATTTTCATTTTTTATATGTTGCCATTCTTGATTTATTTCCTCTATGGTTGTATAAGGTTTCATAAATGGAGTTTCTTGATAAAATGTTGTTTTAGTAAATAAAGAAACTGCTTTTTCAATATCTTTATTAAACTAATAATCTTTCAATTTATTTAACCATTCTTCTGCAAAATCTCTATTCGTTTTTCTCCTTTTCTTTTTCTATTTAAATATTTATTGATAATTTGCTTTTAAATATTTATTATAATTTGCTTGTCCCACTTTAACATTTTCTATGTATGTCTTGTTCCCCTCTAATGCTAATTCATATTGGTCAATAATATATTTCTCTAGCTTTTCAATATCTCCAATATTAGATAAAATCAATCTACATTTTCCATTCTCACTTTTTGCACAGGGCTCTTGTATAAAAAATGAAAAGTCATATAGCGAATCGTTTGAATATTGGTCAATTAAAATATAATCTTTGTTGCCTCTTAATTTTAATCTTAAAATAGGATACATTAACGAAATATCGAAATAGTTAGATGAATTTATATTGCATCTAATATCTTCTATATTTTTACCATTACGAGCAAGTATATCTTTTGTTAAATAATACGCTTGTTTTTCTTTTTCATTAAAGTTTCCGTTATCAATAGGTATGCCTACGAAATTATCTTGTTCTTGAATAGTTTTATTTTCGAGTTCTGGAATTACATCGTAGAAAACATTCTCTGATAAAATTTCAATATCTTGCCCTTTCAATTTCAAACTTTCTGCTTTTAAAAGTTTAGAACTTTTTTTACCTCTTAAAATAGGATTATAGTCATTATTTCCTAATATTAAATAATTTGTTTCTTTATTTACACCATCCTGGCAATGGCCACCTAAATCGGCAATAATTTGCATCGCTTCTTTTCTTGACATTTTTTCTAATGTTCCAGTAATAGCAACATATTTATCGTATAAAAAATTATCTTCATCAAATTCTGTATTAGTTGTAATAATATCACTTGCTTTAAAACCTGAGTGGCTTTTTTTCTTACAAGCATCTTTAAAATTTTCTATATTAGAATATTTACTTTTTACAAGTTTTTCAAGATTTTTAAATATGTCAATTGTTATTCTAACATCTGTTAAAGATCTATGACTACCTGTAGTATCAATATTGTAGTAATTTGCTAAATCACTTAATCTATGGTGTTTAAGCTCTGGTAATAATCTTCTACTTAATCTTAATGTATCTACAAAATCATTCGTAATAGGATGCATATCTTCATTTATTAAATTATCATATATAAAATTAATATCAAAATTCACATTATGTCCTAAAATAACTGAGTCCTTAATAAAATCCATAAGTTTAGGTAAAACTTCATTGATTTTTGGAGCATCCATTACCATTTCATTTGTAATTCCTGTTAATTCAGTAATAAACTCATCTATTTCATATTCTGGTTTTATTAATGTACTAAATGTTTCTATCTCTTTACCGTCTTCAATTTTCATAGCTCCCATTTCAATTATTTCATCATACATAGGATCTAGTCCAGTTGTTTCAATATCAAATGCAATATATTTATTTGGTATTTCTATTAAACTTTTTCCTTTTAACTCTCTCAACTTTTAAACCTCCGTTTATTTTGTTATTAATGTTAAATCACCAAAATAATTTAACACATTATTAATAACATCTTTTATAGGTATTTCTAACCAATTGTTATTTGCTGTATTAATTCTTGATTGAAATCTGTTATTGTTTAAAATATTTGTTAATCTTATATGTATATCTTTTAATTCATTTTCACGCATTGTTTCATCTTGAAAAATTAAAATATCTATGAATTTTATTAGCTTGTCCTTATCTAAATTTTCATTATTAATTAAATAATAAAAATCAAAAATATCTTTAAATCTTGTAGAAGTAATACCAAATTTTAATAATGATTTTAATTTTTCTACAATTATTTGTTCTTTAGAATTAATTAACAAACTTACATTTTCATCAATTATATTAAAATCAAAATAATACTCATCTTGTTCCATATCGAAATATTTATGTACTCCAATATCTAATTTTGAACTTATTGAATATTTATTTTTATCAGTTAGTTGTATATAAACTCTTTTTCCATCATAGTCTTGATGATGCAATGGTTCGATTTTTCCAGTAACTTTTATTTTTACACCATCATCTGTATTATTTAATTCTTTTATGAAATTTAAAATTGATTTATCTTCCAAAGAATATTTTATAAAGTCAATATCCATATCTCTAGTTGCACGACGCATATCTTTAGAAATATTATGCATTACAACTCCACCTTTTACAGTTATATTCTTACTATATTTGCTATTTCCAATTTTAATTAAAACAATATCTTGAGCAACTTTCGGAATTGCATCATCTTCAGAATAACCTGCTGTTACATATTTATTGACGGCTTCATATATATCCATTAAAACACCTCGTCTTGTATTATTTCAAAAATTTTATCTCCATTTACAAAATATTGTAAATATTCTTCTATCTTTTGTGTATCTAATGCATTCGCTAGTTTTCTGTAATTAGATATAATTTCTTTATATAAATCATATCCTATTTGATTTTTGTTTCTAGCTAAATCAATTAGCATTCTTTCTTTATCATAGATATTTATTTTAATTCCTTCATAATGAATTTCAGTTTTTCCTAAATCATATAACTCATCTTTCATACGAACTTGTTGTATTTTATCTGAAATAATTGTTGTTCCATTTCTGTTTGTAGATAAATAAATTTTATTAGGAATAACATCTGTTAAATTGTGATAGTAATAAGCTGAATAAGAAGTAAATACTCCATACGGATATTTCTTCATAATAACTGCTAAATAATGTACACTTGGAACATCTGAATATATTCCTTTTTCAATTTTATATACTTCACCATTCTTAACAGCTTTTTCTATTTGATATGCACTTTTATATTTTAATAATAATTCGTTATATGTATATATCATAATAAAAACCTCCATATATATTTTAAACTAATCGCCACCGTAAGTCAATGGTTTTGGTGGTGATTAATTTAATTTTTTGTTTTTTATTACTATATTATAAATATTTTATTGCTTTTTCTATTTCTTCTTTCTGTTCTTCAAAAGTAAATTTAGTAACTGGTATTCTTCCAACCATTTCAGTTCTCAAGAAATGGTCTAATATATCAAAAGATTTTAATGTTTCTTCTGTTCCGTTTCCACTTCCTCCTGCACAAGCAATACAAATAATTTTCTTTCCTTTTATCTTTGAATCATCATTAAAGGCATCACATCTTTTTAGTCTATCAAAAAATGTTTTGGCAGATTCGCTCATTTCCCAGAAATAAACTGGAGTAATAAATATGTAGGCATCAAAATCACTCATATATTCATAAATCTCATTAAAATCATCTTTTTGAATACATTTATGTTCTTTTAAGCAAATTCCCCAACCTCTTTTTCCACATGCTAAACATTTTTTAATATTCTTTTTATTTATGCAAATGTGCTCTACTTGAATTCTTAATTTCTTCAATTCTTTTTGACATTCTTCTACACAAGAAAAAGTTAATCCAATTTTATTAGGAATGTAACTATCTGCGTTTACTAAATTGTTACTAAAACTTAAGATTAAAACTTTCATATTTCTCCTTTTACAAATTATTTTTCCATTTCCCAACTCTTAAAATAAACACATTCATTATTATCATTGAATTTTATCTCATATATACCATCAAACTCTGTAACATCTCTTTGAAATATCCAATTTACAATTACTGTTTTATCTTCTATTGCTAGAATTTTAAATTCTAACTTCTTTATATCTTGATTATCAATATTTTCCCATTCTTTTGTAATTTCCTCATATTTGGTATAAGGCAATAGAAATGGTGTTTCTTGATAAAAGTTTGTATTAGTAAATAATAATGCTGCTTTATTAGAATCTTTATTTAACCAAGCATCTTTTAGGGTATTTAACCAATTCTCTATGTATTTTCTATCCATAACATTTCCTCTTTTCATTTTACTATTTATCTACAAACAATACTTTAACTATGTTTTCATATCTTTCTTTTATTATTTCTCTTGTTTTATTGCTTAATTTATTGTAATCTCGCTCTAATTTTCTCTTTAAATAGTTTGCTCCAGCTTCTACTGATAAACTCATTTCATTGTAAACTAAGTGAAATAGCGAAGGTATGCAATCAAAATGTGCAATAACATCTG
This sequence comes from uncultured Clostridium sp., assembly GCA_948434985.1. GTDB lineage: Bacteria > Bacillota > Clostridia > TANB77 > CAG-508 > RGIG8482. The sequence goes on along the minus strand of CAOJFV010000001.1, from coordinate 9,720 downwards.
CATCTGCTACACATTGTTCTTCTATTGTATTTCTAGGTAGTTCTTTGCTACCTCTATGTCTTAATACACATTCTTTCACTCTTTCTTTTCTATCTTCTGGATAATTCAATTTTGATAGTAATTCATCTGCAATTTTTGCTCCATAAACATTATGTTCTTCTCTAGGTCCAATCTCTGACGGCATTGCTATATCATGTAATAATGCTCCTAGCTCTACAATTTCAACATCTGCTTCATATTTTTCAGCTAATTCTACTGCATTTTTTACAACATATTTAATATGATCATTCCAAAAATCATAATTATACTTTTCGTTATATGTATTGCATCTTTTTATCAATTCTTCTCTAATGTTCTCTACTACTTCATTCATTGATTTATCACCTTTATTTACCTTTTATATATATTTTAAAATTTCTTTAAACTCTTTATAGCCATACTTTTCGTTAAAGTGTCCTGCATTATTTATTAAAACATTTTGACCTTTAACTATACTTGCAAAACTTTCCGCCTTTTCTATTGGAATATATGGATCATTATCAGAATAAATACATATTATTTCATCACACAAGTCACATATTTTTGCTAAATTCTCATCTTTCATATAAAACGAATCATACAAACTATTATCTTTATCAAATTGTATATTATTGAAACCTGCAACTGTAATAATTTCCTTTACTTTTATTTTATTGTCTATTAAAAAATTTACTAGGAAAATTCCTCCTAAACTATGTGTAATAAAAGTTGTATCTTTTGTGATATATCCTATTTTTAAATAAGGCATTAGTATAGAGTTCCAACTTTCATAATCTTGTTTATCTGGAGTTGTAAAACTTGGTACTATGCAATTCAATCTCCTTTTACTTAATTGAGATTTTAAGTATGGAATCCAATTTTTATATGGATTTCCATAAGATCCGTGAATAATAAAATAGTTATTCATTCTTCATACTCCTTAATTTTTTTATAAATCATTTTCTCTTGTATCAATATGAGTGTTAGGATTAAAAGGAGGATTCATTATTTCTATCATCTTCAAATTTCCTTTAAAAGCAAATTCAGTATTTGTAGGAATCTCTATTGTATCCCCTTTTGATATTTTATAAGTTTCATTATTTATATTTGCTACACCTTTTCCTTCTAAAATGAAATATATATGTATACTTTTTGTTTCTTTCTGATAGTATTGATGTCCTATCATCATATCAATATAATCAACTTCTATTCCTAAATTCCCTTTGCTTAAGTAATATCCTTTAAAAAAATTACTTTGTTCAAAATCTGGGGATTGTGGAAATTTTTTTATATACTTATTCACTATCTTACCTCCATCATATTTACTTGCTTGAATTATCTTTTATAAATTTAAATGCATTATAACATACTTTTTTTACAAAATATATAAAAATAAGCAAATTTCATACTAATACCTTATTTTAAATTTAAATAAAATTAAAAAACTTCTCAAAAATTTTCCGACTTTTGGATATTGAATGACATATACCTAGTGGAGAGTAAATATCAAAAAAAATTTAAGAAATTTTCAAAAAATTACTCATTTTTCGAAAAATGGTGGCATTTACCTAGTGGAAGAATAAAATTTTAAAATTTTTCTAAAAAGGGTTACATTTTGAACTGTATTTTGGAACTTATCTAGTAGAGAAATAAATTTTACTCTTACTAAATTAGGAAAGGAGGAAATCTACATTGATAACAAATGAAGAAAATACAAAATTGGGATTAACTGTAGATGAAGCAAGAGAAATGTTAGGTATAGGTAGAAATTTAATGTTGAAATTAGTTAAAGTAAAAGGTTTTCCAGCAGTTAGATTTTAACGCAAGATTATTATTAATAAAGAATTGTTACAAAAATGGTTTGAGGACAACTGTGGAGAGTATGGCGACTATGATTATTAGTAATTAGTAAAAAGGGCTGATTTCTTGTTTTAAACGTGATAAAATATGTTTAGATATTAAGTTTGTGCCCTTAAACTATTTAGTTTTTTAAACTTATTTGGAAGGAGTTATTTAATGGAAAAAATAAATAGACAAAGAGCACCAAAAGGAACAGTTACAATAAGAAAAAAAGGAAATAGTTATGAGGCAAGAGTAACATTAGCCCTAAATTCAATTATGGAGGGAGTTGATAGGAATCCGAGATTATCAAGGACAGCAAGAAGTGAACAAGAGGCAAGAAAAAGATTAGGTGAATTAATTACTGATGTGTATTTTGATATTAAGAGGAATAGCACTATTCCTAATGTTAAAGTATTTACAGAAGAATGTTCATCAGAATTAAATAAATTTACTGAATTTAACGAAGAAAAAGCAAAAAGAAAAATAGAGGTACTAGCAGATGATTATACTTTATTTCCAAACATAGCGAAGGAATGGCTTAATTGGAAGAAGAAACAAGTTAATCCTACTACTAATAAAACGATTAGTTTAAAAACGGTAGAAACATACATAAACACTATTAAAAATCATGTTATGGTAGATTTTGAAAAATATCATGTGAGTGAGATTAGTAAGGATTTAGTAGAAAATTATATCAATGAAAAAAGGCAGAAAACACCTAGACTTGCTAAAGATTTATTCTTGCTTATTAGAGCAGTATTAACTTATGCAAAAGATAAAAAAGGCTTAATAAATGAGGTTCCAAGCTTTGATTTGAAATTTCAAAAGAAAAAAAGAGCTAAGGTAGCAAAAGTGTGTTATTTGCCAGAAGATAGACAAAAAGTATGGCTTGATGTATGTGAAGAAGATAAAAGACCATTTGCATTACTTTTTGCTACTCTACTTCAAACAGGTATGCGACCAGAAGAAGGTTGTGGATTAAAGTGGAAATCTGTTCACTTTAATCAAAACAAAATTAGAGTGGAAAATGCTTACAAGGATATTACATTATATGATGATGAAATGAATATAACAGGACATATTATGACTGATGGAGATTTGAAAACTACAGAAAGTTATCGTAATATACCAATGACACCAAGATTAAAAGAAATGTTACTTAATCTAAAAAAAGAAAAAATGAATAACTTACAACATGGACAAGAATGGAATAATAACGATTATGTATTTTCGAATACTATTGGAACACCTTATGTCCAGAAAGATTAATAAAAAAGATTGCAGAATTTATTAAAAAACATAAACTAGAACACATGACAATTTATGGATTTAGACATTCTTTTGCAACTTTAATGAGTGAAAAAGGTATGGATAAGGAAGTTTTAAGAGAATTAATGGGACATGCCGAATTTGAAACTACAGATTTTTACTATATTCATGTATCAGAAGAACGAAAGAAAAAAGAATTTGAGAGAGTAAATTTTGAACAATTTCAGGGGAAAAGTAGTCAAAATAAGGGGAAAATATTTACGGCAAAGAGGAAAATAAAAACTCTCAAACTTGCTTGAGAGTATGGTGCGACTGGAGGAATTCGAATCCCCGACCTCTCGGTTCGTAGCCGAGTGCTCTATCCAGCTAAGCTACAGTCGCATATAATAAAAATATTATAAAGTACATTTACAATATTTTCAATATGAAATTTATATTAAGGGGAATTTCAGGGGAAAACTTTTGACTTAAGTCCTTGAAATCCCAAAATATCAATATTTATAAAACTATGGGCGTGCATTTCGTAGCCGAACACTCTATCCAACTAAGCTACAGCTGCATTTTTATTAACATTACTATTATACTTGCTTTTATACCGTTTTTCAAGTAAATTTAAGAAATTTTGATAAAAGTTTTGAATATTGGTATATAAAAAGTGGACAAAGACTATTGTCTGCCCACTTTTTAGTTCTTAATCTTGTATTTCTTCATTTGGATTAGTAAGAGCTTCGCCCTCTACTTTATTAGAATTATTTGTACAGTTATTTATTACTCCAGTATTTACTGAACATATTTCTATAATATTATTTTCATTTTCAGAATTTTCTACATTTAATACTACATTTTGTATTGTACCTGTACTTTTTCCAAATAAAGCTTTGTATCCTATATTTGTATTAAAATAAAAACCACTAATTGTATGTCCTCTTCCATCATATGTTCCTGCAAAATAATAATTTTCATCTTGTTCATAGTTTCCTATAGGTGTCCACTGGTTATCTATGCTACCTTCTAAGTCTATATCATTTATTTGTTTTATTCTTTTTCCTTCTAATGTGTTTCCACTATTTACTACTTTTGCAAGTGCAAATAGGTCTTCTTTTGTGCTTATTATATCTTCATTTTTTAGTGTAATTGTTTCTGAGGTTGTAGTATTTCCATTTGTGTCTATTATTTGCATATACCAGTTACTTTCTTCATAAAAGAGTAATTGTACATCTATAATTTCTTGTTTTTGTTCTTTTGTAGAATCTGTATATTCATATGTTTTATAGATATCATTTCCTTTATATAAATTAATCGTTCTAATTCCTACATTTTTGTTTATTGCATATATATCTAATGTTGCTATATTGTTATTTATTTGTGTTAATTTTAGTCTATTGACTGCTGGTATTTTCACTTTTGTATATTCATTTGGTATTGTATAGTAATTTTTATTATCTAATGTGATTCCTTTTACATAGTATATTGTATGACTTTGCTCATTTATTATATATAAATCTGTTGTTTCGTTATCTTGGTTTTGTTTATAAGATTTATAATCTTTTCCATATGTTAAAGTTATATTCTCTAATGCTTCTAAATCAACTACATAATAATTTTCATTATCATTTATATTTATATTTTTAACATTTTCAACATTTGTGTATAATTTTTTAATTATTGGAAGTGTTCCATATTGCACATAATATATATCCACTTTATCTTTTATTATCGTTATATCATTATACATATTATTTAATGCTCTTGTATTCATTCCAGTACTTGCATTATAAAGTATTACACTTGATATTATTAACATTATAACAATGGCAAGTATAAGTGTTACAAGAGTTATTCCTTTATTTTGTTTTAAATTTGTCATTTGCAATTCCTCCGTTTTTTCCTATGTATATAGTACTATTATTTTTGTTTTATTTCAACTATTTTCTATTATTTTATAAATTCTCTTTTTAGTATTATATTTCTTGTTTTCTACAATCATCAATGTCCATAAGTATATTACAATTAATAGTATTGCTATATTTTTGTAATAATATATTCCAATACTTGCAAGCATAGTTATAAGTATCACACATATATTCGATATGTGATTTGTGTATTCTATTGCTTGTTTATTCCCTCTAAAAATATGTATTAGTGATTTTATACATCTTCCTCCATCTAATGGATATATTGGAAGTAAATTGAATATTGCAATTAATATGTTTGCATATATTATTTCATTACACCAAAAAGGATCCATATATCCTTTTACTATTAAACAGATTCCTACTATAAGAAAATTTGTAATAGGACCTGCAAGTGCAATTATCATTCTTTTTAAACTAAGTGCATTTGCATTTTTTATTTTTTTATTGTAATCGTTACATATTACACTAAATTCTATACTTATTCCAAGTGGCATTATTTTTAGTGCTTTTGGTTTAAGTCCTAATACTATGCCACAAATTAAATGTCCAATTTCATGTAAAATCGCAAATACCATAAGTAGTACATATATTTCTATTTGTTTAGTAAAATAAAATATAATAGCAAATAGAAATATTTTTAAGTTAATATTTATGCTCATTATAATCCCCCTAAAACTCTAATATATCTCTAGGATTTATATAATTGTTCCCTCTTTTTATTTCAAAATGTAAATGTGGATTAGTGGAATTTCCTGTAGATCCTACTTCTGCAATTACTTGTCCTTTAGCAACATTATCTCCAACATTTACTAATAGTTTACTGCAGTGCGCATACAAAGTACTTACATCATTATTTGTTATTTGTATATGATATCCATAGCTCCCTGTAGTAGAGGAAATCGTAACTGTTCCATCCATTGCAGCTTTTATCTCAGTTCCTGTATTTGCTGCTATATCTATTCCTTTATGATCTTTGCTTGCTATTGGGTTATCTACATCTCTTATTCCAAATTCTGATGATACAATTCCTTCTACTGGTTTTGCTAGGTTAAATATTTTTATATATTCCTCATCTGTTAACTCTTCTAGTTTTTTAGTTTCCTCATTATTGCTTTGTTCATTGTTATTTTCTAAATTTTGTTCTTCTTTGTTTGAACTTTGAGCAAACATAACATTTTCTGCTGCTACACTTGCTAATTTTGCTTCACTTACTGTATTTTTAATATCTGTATTTACAGTATTGTTATTTTTGTTTTCTTCATCATTTATAGTATTACTTGTATCATTTTGAACTAATTCATTACTAAAACTATTTATTCCATTCATAATATTAGTAAATATCTCTTCTATGTTTATGTCATATGATAATATTTCTTTTGTTTTGTTTATTATATCTTGTGAAAATACATAGTTACTATTTTGAACTAAGTAAAATATAAAGTAAATTACCAAACAAATTGCAATTTGTAATATCATTTTTTTTAATAATCCATAGTTTTTTTCGTTCGATACATTAACTGTAGCAATATTTCTACTTGTATGTCCACCTCTTCTTCTTGAATAAATTTCTTCTGCTCTTCTAATTTTTTCTTCTGGGCTTAAAGTTCTTTCCAATAAAAAAACACCTCTTCTAACGTAATATATTTTTTAATATATATGTTAGAAAAAAGTGTTTTATGCTTTTTAATTATATAAAAACTTTTCTATTACTTTTATATAAAATTGACTATAATTCCTAATACTGCAACAACTGCAAAGAAAGCAGTTAATTTTTTAAGGTTTTTATATTTCTTTTTTATCTTATTATTAGTTACTTCTAGTTGTTTTGGTTTTTCTAAGTTTGAAATATAGCTTGCTACAACTGATTCTGCTTCTTTTATAATATATTCTTTTGGATTTAATTTCCCTCTTGTAGTAACTTTTACATTTTCCTTTTTCTTATTTATGTTTTTTACACTAACATTTTCCTTTAATATTACTATCGCTTCTTCGATAAGATTTGATGGTAAATCTTTTAATACTATTATGTTTTTCATATTGTTTTCTTCCATATGTACCCTCCTAAAAAATTGGTTATTATAATTTTTTCCATTTTTTTTAGGAATATACATTTTACTATCTATATTTTATAACATTATAAATTCCCTCTGATGTAATGTCCGCAAGATTTATTACTATATTTAATGATGCATTTTGTAATTCCCTATAATTATACCTTGGCATATTATAATCTCTTGCAACAATTCCTTTTATACTGATATCTCCTATTTCTATCATTTTTTTATTAGTTCCTTTTCCAAATTTAATTTTTGAATTTGATACTACAATTTTTCCTATATCTTCTTTTTTTGAAAGTGCTGCATCTATCGCAATTATGCATGGGTTTTCATATGAATTTATAATATTGTTTACTTCTTTTTCTAGATTTACTCCTGATACTGGATTTTCTAGAGTTCCTACTACTTTAATATTATTATAAAAATTTTTAAATAACTTTTCTAGATTTTCTCCTACTATTGGTCCATATGCGTCCCCTGTTATTTTATCTGAACCTACACATAAAAATATATAATCTGTATATGGTTTATCACTTTTAAGATTATATATTTTACTGCTAAATTCATTTACGAAATCATTAAATACTATATCTCTTGTAAGCATTATATCACCTCATAATTTGTATAAGAATATTTATCTTTATATCTATATTCATTATTTTTGTTAATATTCTTTTTTGTTATTTGCAATTATAATGTTTACTGTATCATCTTTTGAATATTTTTTTATTATATCTGTAGAAAAACCCGCTATTTCATTTGATAGAATTATTGTGTGATAATTTTTATTAACTAATTCACTTATTTTGTTATCTGTTTTTTCTAAATCTTCTATTTCATATACATCAAATCCCATATTTTTTTGAAATCTAAAACTTTTGTCATCACTTTTTGCTTTTACCCACGATATTCTCATATAAATCACCAATATTATATTTCCAAATAATATTTGATTTTATTCATTTTACTATATTTTTACTAATCCTATGTAATAATAGAATAATAAAAAAGATAGCAAACATTTTAGTCTGCTATCCTTTTTATTATTCTGTTACTTCTTGTTCGTAAACACTAACTTTCTTTTTGTCTCTTCCTAATCTTTCAAATTTAACTATTCCATCTACTAATGCATATAAAGTATCATCACTACCGATTCCAACATTAGTTCCCGGATGTACATTAGTTCCTCTTTGTCTAATTAATATGTTTCCAGCTAGAACGAATTGTCCATCAGCACGTTTTACACCAAGACGTTTAGACTCACTGTCTCTTCCGTTTTTAACACTACCTTGACCTTTTTTATGAGCCATACTTTATCTCACTCCCTCCTAATTTTATAGTGATATATCTCTTTTAATAAAATCTAAATTTATGCTTCTACTTTTTCTTCTGCTGCTTCAGCTTTTTTTGCAGCTGGTTTTTTTATAGAAGTAATTTCAACCTTTGTATATGGTTGTCTATGTCCTTGTGTTCTTCTATAGTTCTTTTTAGCTTTGTATTTGAAAACAAGTATTTTTTTACCTTTTCCGTGAGCTACTACTTTCCCCTCAACTTTAAAGCCTTTAACATAAGGATTTCCTATTTCTATTTTTTCTCCATCAGATACTAATACTACGTTATCAAATGTAACTTTTTTTCCTTCTTCTGCATCTAATTTTTCAAAAAATACAACATCTCCTTGTGCTACTTTGTATTGTTTTCCACAGCTTTCGATTATTGCGTACATATATGTACACCTCCCTTTTTTGTATACTCGCTAATCCTAAATTTTAGGTAGTTAAATTTAATTAACCTTTATAAACCTTAATTAAGCGGATTACAAGTAAGTATTTTATCATAGTTTTACAGCTTTGTCAATTTTTACTGGATATTTATTTTAAATTTTTTCACAATTTGTTAATTTTTTCATAAAATATATTGCAAACGCTCTTAATTTATGCTATATTATATAGGTGCTTTAAATAATATCGAGGTGTAGCGCAGTTGGTAGCGCGCGTGGTTTGGGACCATGAGGTCGCAGGTTCGATCCCTGTCACCTCGACCATACGATAGCAATTTTCAGGAAACTGAACAAAATTGCAAAAGTCTGAACGGGTATTAATCAATGGATTTTGGTTAATACTCTTTTTCTATGCAGTTCTCAAAAATCCTATAAAAAGTTTTAAAATAGTTCTAAAATTTATGTTTTAAAAAATTTTTACATTAATAAAAAATGTTTTAAAAAGTTCTAAAAAACTATATAGAATTTTAAAATGCTCTTTCATCTTGGAAAGGAACAATGATGAAGGAAATAGATTATTATAAAAATAATGAAATATTAGAAAATAGTTATTATCAAATTCCACAAGAATTATTTGTTAATAGCCTATATAAAGAAAATTTAAATTCAGATAGTAAAATATTATATGCTTTTTTACTTGATAGATTATCTCTATCACAAAAGAATCATTGGTTTGATGAATTTGGTAGAGTATATTTAATATTTACAAGAGAAGAAGTACAAGATAAACTTTGCTTATCTGAAAAGACAGTTACAAAAGCATTTAAACAATTATCAGAAGTAAATTTAATAGCAGAAAAAAGACAAGGTTTAGGAAAACCTAATTTGATTTATGTTG